>NZ_JANINU010000040.1 GCF_024508875.1 Phenylobacterium sp. | reverse complement strand
GGGCGGCCAGATCAAGGCCAACATCACCAAGACCTTCGACAACGGCTACGTCCGCGTCTACGGCAAGTACCTGAACGACCGTACGCCGTCTTACCAGTTCATCCCGATCAAGGTCACCGGCACGAACGCCGATCCGACGTTCACGGCTCCGGCCAACTTCAACCTGAAGACCGACTCTCTCCTGTCGCCGGGCAACAGCAATATCCTGACGCTCGATCAGGACAACAATCTCACCCGCGAAGATATCCGCGGCGGCCAGCACGCCGTGGTCAAGTCGATCGGCCTCGACGCCCAGTTCGACGTGCAGGGCTGGACGATCACCGAGAAGTTCCGCTTTGCCGATATCGGCGGCAGCAACCTGACCGTCCGGCCCATCGCCGTGGCTCCGGCGGCGGCCCTTGCCTTCGCCTATGGCGGCCCGGGCGGCACGCTCAGCTTCGCCACCGGTCCGCAGGCCGGCCAGGCCATCGCCAGCCCGGCCGCGCTCAACGGCAATGGTCTGCTGACGTCTACCGTCCTGATCGATACCAAGATCAAGAGCCTGGACAACGCCACCAACGACATCCGCGCCAGCCGGGTGTGGGACATCGGCGGCGGTGACCTGACCACCACGGTCGGCTTCTACAAGTCGTCCCAGGACTACAAGTCGTTCTGGTCGTTCATCAATGCCCTGACCGACGTCCGCGGCGACGGCGACTCTTCGCTGATCGACGTGAAGAACGCCGCCGGCGTCCTGCAGAGCCAAAACGGCTATCTTGCCTACGGCATTGGCGGCGCGCTCTATCATCGCAGCTACGACGTGAACTATGGCGTCGACGCGCCGTACGCCTCGATCAACTACCACGTCGGAAAGATCGCCGTAGGCGGCAGCCTCCGCTACGACATGGGCAACGTGGATGGCACGCTCTACGGCGCCGAACTCGGCGGCGGTCGTGTCGGCGTGGCTTCGGTCGACATGAACGGCGATGGCAAGATTTCGGTCGCCGAAACGAAGGTCGCCACCCTGCCGCTCGGCCAGCCGGGCCGCGTGAATTACGACTACCACTACCTGAGCTATTCCGCGGGCGTGAACTACCGCATCGCCGAGCAACTGGCGGTCTTCGGTCGCTACAGCCGTGGCGGTCGCGCCTCGGCCGACAAGATCCTGTTCACCCCGGCGGTCAACTACAACACCGGCAAGCTGGTCAACTCGGACAGCGGCTACGACACCGTCAAGCAGGCCGAACTCGGCCTGAAGTACCGGGTCTCGGGCGTAACGTTCAATGTCACCGCCTTTTCGGCGCGGACGGGTGAACAGAACGTCCAGGTGAATAGCAAGGCCGACGGCTCGATCCAGGTCGAGAACATCATCCGCGGCTACAAGGCCAAGGGTGTCGAACTGGAAGCGTCCGTGCGTCGCGGTCCGTTCAGCGTCACCGGCGGCGCCACCTACACGGACGCCAAGATCTCGAAGGATGCGACCCACCCCGACTTCATCGGCAACAAGCCGCGCCACCAGGCCGACTTCATCTACGAAGTCACGCCGCAGGTGGAGCTGAAGTACGCGACTGTCGGCGTCAACGTAATCGGCACCACCAGCAGCTACGCGCAGGACACTAACCAGCTGAAGCTGCCGGCCTACACGCTGGTCAATGCGTTCGTACAGGTCCGTCCGACCGAGAACGTCCAGGTGATGCTCAACGTCAACAACCTGTTCGACAAGCTGGCGCTTTCCGACGTCGAACAGGCCACGATCCCGGCCAGCGGGGTTGTCTTGGGTCGTGCCTATCTCGGCCGGACCGCTTCGGCGACGCTGCGCTACACGTTCTAACGAAAGACTAGGCCGGAGCGCTTGCGCGTTCCGGCCGTGATCTCCAACGAGCCGGCCCCCCGGCATATGGCTCTGCGGCTTCGCCCCGCTCCCGATCTGGGGGTGGGGCGAGGTCGTTTCTACATGCGCTCGGGCGTGGCGATGCCCAGGAGGTCGAGGGCCAGTTCGAGCTGACGCAGGGTGGCCGTCGCAAGGGTCAGGCGCGAGGCCTTCACCGCAGGCTCGCTCAGCATGATCGGGCAGGCCGCGTAGAACTTCGAGAAGGCCTGGCTCAGCCGGTAGGCGTGCTCAGCCAGCGCATTCGGCGCCTTCTTGTCGTAGGCCTCGGTCAACGCGGCGTCGAAGGCGTCCAGCGTGAGCACCAGGTCGCGTTCGGCGGGCTCGGCGACCGTGACGGGGCCGGTCGCGGCGCCTTCGGCCCCCGCCCGGCGCAGCAGGCTCTTCACCCGGACGGCCTGGTAGAGCAGGTAGGGACCGGTCTTGCCCTCGAAGCTGGTGAAGCGGTCGAGGTCGAAGACGTACGACGTGCCACGGAAGTTCTGCAGGTCGGCGAACTTCAGGGCCGCGACGGCCACCTTGCCGGCGATGTCCTCGAACTCGTCGGCGGGCAGGTTCTCCCCGAGGCCGGCTTCCTGTAGGCGCTCGCGAGCCTTGGTGCGGGTCATCTCGATGAGGTCGTTCAGCTTCAGGACGCCGCCCTCGCGGGTCTTGAAGGGCTTGCCGTCGGTCCCGTTCATCGTGCCGAAGCCGATGTGCTCGAGCTGGCCCTCCTCGGCATAGCCGGCGAGGTAGGCGGCGCGGAAGACGATCTCGAAGTGGTCGGCCTGGCGCTGGTCGACGCAGTAGATGACGAGGTCGGGTCCGAACTCGCGCTTGCGGTCCAAGATGGTGGCGAGGTCGGTGGTGCCGTACATCGCCGAGCCTTCGGACGAGACGACCAGCAGGGGCGGGAGGTCGCGTTTATCGCCGTCCCTGGAGACTCGTACAATCCGCGCGCCCTGGTCCTCGACCAGCAGGCCCAGGCTGTCGAGCTCGGCGACCATGTCCTCGATCAGCGGATCGGCGTCGCTCTCGCCCTTCCACCAGTCGAAATCGACGCCGAGCGCGTGGAAATCGCGTTCGAGGGCGACCTGGGTCACGGCGCGGAACTGGCGCCACAGGACATAGCAGCCCGGCTTGTGCGCCTGGAGGTCGGCCGTGAGCTTGCGGGCCCGGTCGCGGTAGGCCGGATCTTCCTTCCCCTTGGCGGCGGCCTGGGGATAGAGCCGGTCGAGGTCGGCCAGGGTGATCTTCTGGAACGCGGCGGGGATGGCGGCGTCCTTGTCGGTCACAGTCTCGATCTGCGCGGCGATGTCGGGGTTCTCGTCCATGACGGCCCCGATCAAGAGGCCCATCTGGTAGCCCCAGTCGCCGAAGTGGGCGTCGCCGATCACGGTGTCGCCGCGGAAGCGGTAGATGCGCTTGATGGCCTCGCCGATGATCGAGGCGCGCAGGTGGCCCACGTGCATCGGCTTGGCGACGTTGGGGCCGCCGTAGTCGACGATGACCTTGCGCGGCTGCTGCACCAGGCCGGCGCCGGCGCGGGCCTCCACGGCGATCGCGTTGGCGCGGTCGGAGAGGGCCGCGTCCGCGACCTTCAGGTTGATGAAGCCCGGACCGGCGATCTCGACGGACAACAGGCGCGGGTCGCCCGAGAGCTTCTCGGCGACGGCGGTGGCGATCTCGCGCGGGTTCTTGCCCAGCCGCTTGGCCGCGGCCAGCGCGCCGTTCGACTGGAAGTCGGCGAGGTCGGGGCGGTCGGACGGGGTGACGCGGCCCAGTTCGGGAGGCGCGCCAAGGGCGGCGAAGGCAGCTTCCACCGCCTCGCCCAGGGCCGTTCTCAGGTCGCTCATGGGTTGGGGGTGTTGCTCGCCTGGCCGACGTTCAGGCGGAAGCGCTTGCCCTCGCGGTTGAAGGCCGCCATCTGCGGCGTCACGTCGAAGCCCACCAGCACCTCGAAGTTCGAACCGGACGTGGCGATCGAGGCGCGGGGAATGGTGATGTTGCCGATGTTCTCGGTGACGTAGACGCGGTCCTCGCCCTCGGGGAAGGTGACCGGAATCTCGAAGATCTGCTTGGCCAGGACCTCGCGGTTGCGGTCGGTGACCGCCACCCAGTAGCGGTAGGTCTTGGTGCGGCCCTCGGCCTGCGGGCCCTTGCCCATCTCGAACAGGACTTCCATCGTCACCTGGATCGGCTGGTCGTCCTTGTACTGGCAACCGGCGGAGATGCCCTGGACCTCGCCCGACCAGGCGACGTTGGCCGAGGCCTCGCGGCCCTCCTTGAATTCCACGTAGCGGGCGGCGTCGTAGAGCGACTTCACGAACGGGCACGGGCCGGCGTTGCGCAGGGCCTGCAGCGGCGCCTGGTTGTCGCCCCACTCCTCGCGCTGCTTGCGCTTCTTGGCGGCTTCCTCCTGCTGCTTGCGCTGATCGGCCTCGGGGTCGCGGCGGCTCTGCGCGTACGACATGGCCGGAACGGCGGTGAGGGTCGCCATCAGGGCGGTGGCGAGGAGGAGGTGGCGGCGCATGAGGGAGCGTCTCGGAAAGCAGGGCCGCGAGGACGTCGCGGGGTCGTAGCGCTAAGTACAGCCTGAGGATTGCGGCTGCAACGCGGCCTGGCGGTTACGGCCGGCGGCCTAGTCGGCGGGTGGCTCCCACAGCTCCACCGGATTGCCTTCGGGATCGTGGATGCGGGCGAAGCGGCCGGTCTCGGCCGTGTCCCACGAGGGATCGGTGGTGACGTCGACACCTGCCGCGCGCAGCCTCGCAAGCAGGGCGTCCAGGCCCTCGACCCGCAGGTTGAGCATCCACGACCGGTCGGCCGGGAAGTAGCCGCTGTCGCGCGGAAACGGCATGAAGACGGTGGGGCCAGCCTGCTGCTGCCAGGGCGAGCCGTCAGCCGTGCCGACGCCCAGGTACTCGCGGTACCAGGCCATCAGCGCCTCGGGCGCGTCCGACCGGAAGAAGAAGCCACCAATGCCCACTGCCGCCATGAGAACTCCCCTGTCCGGACCGAGGCTAGCGGGCCGCTGCGGCGCAGCCAAGCGGGCCGACGTCCCGATGCGCAGGGCGTACCGGTACCCCGCCGCGAGTGACAGGGGCGCCCCGGAGGGCTATCGGCTCGCCGGGTCGGGCGTATGCGCCTCGACGAGCGCGGCCTTGGCGGCTTGGCGCGTGGGGACGTCCAGGGCGCGGAGGATCTGCGAGACGTGATTCCGCACCGTGAAGTGGGAAATGGCCAGGCGGCGAGCGATCTCCTTGTTCGACAGGTCGCCGAGCAGCAGGGGCAAGATCGCGGCCTGGCGCTGAGTAAGACGCACCGGCGGCGGCGCCGGCTCAAAGCCGTCGGGCAGGCGCATCCGGCGAAGGGCCCCGGCGGGCAGGATCTCGCGCAGTTTCGCCAGCGTGGCGGCGTCGTCTGGATCGAGGATCGCGACGAGGGCCACGCTGGCGTCGGCGCGTACTGGGGAAGCAAGCGACATGACGCGCGAACCTACCGCCCGGACCGGCCGGGCTTCACCCGCAATGCTTTCGGCCGTTGGCGGACGCCGATGAACCGCGGAGGTTTTCGACCAATGGCGATGGGCCGATGACGGGCGTTGTGGAGAGAGAGCTTCCGACAGCGGATGCGTCCCGGGAACTTGACCGGTCGTTCCGGCGCCCGCTGCTGATCGCGACCCTGCGGCTGAGCGCGATCTTCTGGCCGGCGATGCTCGTTTTGGACTTGCTCTTGGCGGTGTTGGTGGGGGTCGAACCCTTCCATCTCGTCGGCTACAAGCTGATCCTCTATGGCCTGTCGGCCGTGATCACGTTCGGCATGTCCGTGCTGCTGTTCCGTGCGCGCGGCATGTCGTTCCTGCAGAAGGCGGTGGCCTGCACCCTGCTGGCCGTGGGCGGCGCGCCCCTGTTCGCCGTGATCGACTACGCCATCGGCGTGATCTGTCTGTATCCGAAGCCCCTCGCCTACGACCCCCTGAACTTCGGCTACGCGATGATCTACGGCGGCGCCGCATTCCTCGGCTGGTCGTGCCTGTTCGTGGCCATGCTCTACAGCTTCGAGGTCGTTGACCGGGAGCGCCGGCTGGCGGCCGTTCGCGAGGAGGCGCTGGCGGCGCAGATGCGGGCGCTGCGCTACCAGGTGAATCCGCACTTCCTGTTCAACACACTGAATTCCATCGGCGGCCTCATCGAGGAGGGCGCCGGCGGGCGCGCGGAGCGGATGCTCCTTTCGCTGTCGACCTTCCTGCGCGCCACCCTGGCGTTGGACCCGATGCAGGACGTGTCGCTGTCGCAGGAAATGGCCCTGCAGACTGAATACCTGGACGTAGAGCGGGAGCGCTTCAGCGACCGGATGTCGGTCAAGATCGACGTGCCCGAGGAGGTGCGCGAGGCGCTGGTGCCCAGCCTGATCCTGCAGCCCCTCGTCGAGAACGCCGTAAAGCATGGCGTGGGCGCGACCGTCGGGCCGGTGGAGATCTTGTTGCAGGCGCGCCGGATCGGCGAGCGCCTGCACCTCTCGATCGAGAACGACATGCCGGTGGAAGGTGCCCAGGTCGCGCGGCCGGGCGCCGGCATCGGACAGCGGAACGTGGCGGAACGGATCGACGCGCGGTTCCAGGGCGCAGCGCGGTTCGACGCTGGCCGCGGCGGTCCGGGACGCTACCGAGCATCGCTCGAACTGCCGCTGAGGTTCGCATGAGCGGGCTGACGGTACTGGTGGTCGACGACGAGCCGCTGGCGCGCCGGCGTATCCTGAGACTGCTGGCGAAGGAGGAGGGACTGGGCCGGATCGAGGCGGTCGGCGACGTCGCCGAGGCCTGCCGCACCGCGGAGACGCTGCGGCCCGACATCCTTCTCCTGGACATCCAGATGCCGGGCGGCGACGGCTTCCAGTTGCTGGACCAGTTGGCCCAGGCCCCGCCGGCGGTGGTGTTCGTGACTGCCTTCGACCACCACGCGCTGCGGGCCTTCGACGCCGACGCGGCGGACTATGTGACCAAGCCCATCGAGCCGGGTCGCTTTCGCGCGGCGATGGCGCGGGCTCGGCGGCTGGCCGGCCTGCAGGCGCGCGAGGAGCGGATCGCCGAACTGCAGGAGACGGTGGCTGCATTGCGCGGGGCCCTGGGCGAGCAGGCGCGGGCGCCGATGGACTTCTGGGTGCGGGCCCGAGGTGAGCACCTTCGCGTCTCTGCGGACGACGTCGTGCGGTTCCAGGCCGAGCGCGACTACGTGCGGATCCACGTCGCCGGGGCGAACTACCTGCACCGAGAGAGCCTCGCCTCGTTGGAGCGGCGGCTGGACGCGGAGGCGTTCGTGCGGATCCACCGCAGCACGATCGTGCGCCGGCGGGCCGTCGTGAAGGTACGGCCCGGCCCGTTCGCGGCCCTGGTGGCGGTGCTGGCCGACGGCAGCGAGGTGAGGGTCGGGCGCACCTACGAGGCCCAGATGCGGGCTGTTCTCGGGCGGACGTGACGTCCCCTAGCGGTGTACCGGTACGCCGCCGAGGCTCGGCTAAGCCGCGGCCCTCGCTAGGGTAGAGCCATCTGTCGTAACCGGCGGCCGCCCACGACCCCTGTGCGGGACGGCGCCGCCGCTCCGGAGGGGTTCATGTCCAAGTTGCTTACCAGCGTTTTGCTGTCCCTGGCCGCCGGGTCCCTGGCCCTGGAAGCCGCCGGGCCCGCGTCCGCCACCGTCCTGCTCTCGGAGCCGGGCGTCTCGGCGTTCCGGCCGACGCCGGGGTCGTACACGTTCTTCTTCGACGCGCCGGTCGAGGGCGAGGGCACGATCGACTTCGGCCTGGTCGGGCGGGGCACCATCGACGGCCAGGGCGCGACCTGCGGCGCCAATGAGTGCGACGACACCTTCACCCTGATCCTGAACGGCAACGACCTGTTCCAGGGCCTTTTCCACATGGGCGGCCTGGGCGTCGACCTCGTGCTGTTCTCGCCCGGCGGCGCGACTGTCTCGGCGACGTCCGGCGCCCTGGGCGAAGGCGGAACCGCCACGCTTTCGCTGCCGGCGGTGTTCCGCAACGGCATGAACAGTCTGACGTTCGTCTACACCGGCCTCGACCAGGGGATGGACGACGAGGCCTGGGCCATCGCCGACCTGACGGTGCGGGACAATGTGGCGGGGGTCCCGGAGCCGTCGTCCTGGGCGCTGATGATCGCCGGCTTCGGCCTGGCGGGCGCGGCGCTGCGCCGCCGCTCGGCGCGGCCAGTGGGGCGGCCGGCCTGAACCCGGGCCACGGAGCCATCATGCGCACCGCCTTCTTTGTCGCCCTCATCGCCGCGACCGTTCCGGCCGCGGCGTCCGCGGCGACCTGCGAACAGAGCTTCGCCAAGCGCGGCAGCGTGCTGAGCGGGCTCAATTTCACCGCCCAGGTCGATGTCGCCGACCTTACGCCCGCCAGCGCCATCGGCCAGATGCGCGGGGCGGCGGTGGCCGGCAAGTACGACGTCATCCTCGAAGAGGCCGACGCCGGCAGCCTCCTCATCGAGCAGCCGGCGGCCGGCTCGGCGCGCCGCATCCCGATCGTCGTCACGGCCACCCAGACGGGGAGTGCGGGGACGGTGCGCATGGAGGTCAAGATGCCGGCGGGCATGAGCGCGCCTGCTGATGGCGTCCGCGCCGAGGTGTGTGGGATGCTAAGCCAGCTCAAGGGCGGCCGGGCAGGTCTCGCCGCCGCGGCGCAGGGCATGGGGGCAAAGTCGGTGAGCGCGCCCATCCGCATCGACGCGGTGACCCTCTCGACGCAGTTCGCCCGCGAGTCGCTGAAGAACGATGCCGCGCTGCCGCTCCGCTACAAGGGCAAGGCCTTCAGCGTGTGGGGCTCGGTCAATCACGTGATGAAGGACGGCGAGTACTTCCGCGTGGCGTTCGATACGCCCGAGGCGCGGGACCGGGCCATCCGTTTCGACCTGCCGGGCGACCCGGCCTTTATGGTCAACATCAGTTGCCTGATGGCGAAGGGGCAGAACGCCTACGCCCTGACGTTGAAGAAGGGCGCGCTGATCCGCCTGACCGGCACGTTCTTCGAATACGACACGTTCAAGCACACGGTCTGGCTGAACGAGTGCCGGCCATCGAACTAGGGCCGGCGACCTAGAGTTCGATCATGTCGAAGTCGGCCTTCGCAGTGCCGCACATGGGGCAGACCCAGTCGGCGGGAATGTCCGCCCAGCGGGTCCCGGGAGCGAGGCCTTCGGCCGGATCGCCGGCCTCCTCGTCGTAGATGTAGCCGCAGGTTCGGCACTGCCACGTCTTGTATGGCGCGTCGGTCATGTTGGGCGTCCTTCCGTCCCGAAGCTGAGGCGCAGCGTGGCGATGCTGGTCTCGCGGATCGGGTCTAGGTTCGTGCGAGGGTCCACCAGCATCTGCATCGACAGACCTAACAGCAGGCTGCCGACCATCAGGGCGGCTGCGCGGGGGTCGAGCTCGCGGCGGATCGAGCCTTCGGCCTGGCCGCGGCGGAAGAGGTCTTCCAGGCGACGCTCGATGCGCTCGTGCTCCTCGGCGAAGGCGGGGCGCAGCTCGGTGGCGTCGGCCACGGCGGCGGACAGCAGCATGAAGTAGGCGCGGCCGTCGTGCTCGCCGGCCAGGGCGCGAAGATAGACGTCGACGAACGCCAGCACGGCCTCGAGCCCGGGCAGGTCGTCGATGTCGTTGTCGAGAAGCCCCGCCTCCTGGCGCTCGTGCAGATGTCGGATCACCGCCTCGATCAGGCCCTGCTTGGAGCCGAAACGCTGGGTGGCGAGCCCCCGGCTGTAGCCGGCCTGCCGGCCGATGGCGTCGAACGTCGCCGCGCTCACGCCCTCGCGCGCCACCACGGCGATGGCGGCCTCCACGAGGCTGCGGCCCGACTCGTCGCGCCGTTCGGCCTGGGTCCGGCGCGCCGGACGGGGAGGGGAGAGTTGGTCGATCATGCTCGCAAGATAATTGTTGGTCGTATAGTTACTTGATGCTACGGCTAAGGCAAGCGTTCCCTGAGCGGACGCAAGTCGAGGAAGCAGACCGATGATGATCCCGCAGGACCTGGCCGACACGATCGTCGATCCCCGCGCGTACCAGGACCGCAGCCGCAGCGATGCGGCCTTCACCCGCCTGCGGGCCGAGGCGCCGCTGGCGGTGGCCCAGCCGGAAGGGTTCGATCCGTTCTGGGTGGTCACCCGCTTCGACGACATCCAGGCCGTGGAGAAGCAGAACGAGCTGTTCCACAACGGCGACCGCTCGACGGTGGTGACGACCATTGAGGCCGACAAGAAGGTGCGCGCCATGATGGGCGGCTCGCCGCACCTCGTCCGCTCGCTGGTCCAGATGGACAACCCCGACCACTTCGCCTACCGGCGCCTGACACAAGCCTGGTTCCTGCCGCAGAACCTGCGCGGGCTGGAGGCGCGGATCCGCGAGATCGCCCGGGGCTTCGTAGATCGGATGGCCGCGCGCGGCGATCGCTGCGACTTCGCCCGCGACGTGGCGTTCCTCTATCCGCTGCACGTGATCATGGAAGTGCTGGGCGTCCCGGAGGTCGACGAGCCGCGGATGCTGAAGCTGACCCAGGAGCTGTTCGGCAGCGCCGACCCGGACGTGAACCGCTCGGGCCAGGCGCTTACCGACACCGACCAGGCTCTGGCGTCGCTGCAGGCCACGGTCATGGACTTCATGACCTACTTCAACGCCATGACCGAGGATCGGCGGCAGAACCCCCGCAACGACCTGGCCAGCGTGATCGCCAATGGCGCCATCGAGGGCCAGCCGCTCGGCCACCTGGAGGCCATGAGCTACTACATCATCGCCGCGACCGCGGGGCACGACACGACGTCGAACACCACGGCAGGCGCCATGTGGGCGCTGTGCGAACACCCGGACCAGTTCGCCAAGCTGAAGGCAGATCCGTCGAAGATCGCCGGCCACGTCGAGGAGTCGATCCGGTGGGAGACCCCGGTGAAGCACTTCATGCGCACCGCCACGGACGATGCGGAGCTGGCGGGTCAAAAGATCGCCAAGGGCGACTGGCTGATGCTCTGCTATCCTTCGGGCAACCGGGACGAGGCGCATTTCACGGATCCGTTCCGCTACGACATCGAGCGGACGCCGAACAAGCACGTGGCGTTCGGCTATGGCGCGCACGTCTGCCTCGGCCAGCATCTGGCGCGGATGGAGATGCGGATCCTCTGGGAGGAACTGCTGCCGCGCCTGGCCAGCGTGGAACTGGACGGGACACCTACGCGCACGGCGGCCAGCTTCGTCTGCGGACCGAAGTCGGTGCCGATCCGCTTCAAGATGCACTGAGGCTTCGCGGGTTCGGCGCTGGAACTGACCAGCCCGGGGCACTAGGTTCCGGGCCATGTCGAGCCGTCCGCCCCTCACCGTCCTGCTGGCCAGCCCGCGCGGCTTCTGCGCGGGGGTGGACCGGGCGATCCAGATCGTGGAGCGGGCGATCGAGAAGTTCGGCGCGCCGGTCTATGTGCGCCACGAGATCGTGCACAACCGGCACGTCGTGGACCGGCTGAAGGCCATGGGCGCGGTGTTCGTCGAGGAACTGGACGAGTGCCCGGCCGACCGGCCGGTGGTGTTCTCGGCGCACGGCGTGCCGAAGTCGGTGCCGGCCGAGGCGAAGTCGCGGCAGATGCTGTACCTGGATGCGACGTGCCCGCTGGTCTCCAAGGTGCACGTCGAGGCGGGCCGCCATTTCGACGCCGGCCGCGAGATCGTGCTGATCGGCCACGCCGGCCACCCCGAGGTGGTGGGCACCATGGGTCAGCTTCCCGAGGGCGCGGTGGCGCTGATCGAGACCGTGGACGACGCCCAGGCGTTCATGCCGAAGGACCCGGCCAACGTGGCGTTCGTGACCCAGACGACCCTGTCGGTCGACGACACGGCGGACATCGTCGAGGCGCTGAGGACGCGCTTCCCGGGGATCGCCGCGCCGCACAAGGAAGACATCTGCTACGCCACCACCAACCGCCAGGAGGCGGTGAAGGCGATCGCGGCGCGGTCGCAGGCGCTGCTGGTGCTGGGCAGCGCGAACTCGTCGAACTCGGTCCGGCTGGCCGAGGTCGGCCGGCGCACGGGGGCGGCCGCCTATTTGATCGACGACGCCTCGGCGCTGGACCTTGGCTGGCTGGACGGGGTGGCGACCGTGGGTGTCACCGCCGGGGCCTCGGCGCCCGAGGTGCTGGTGCAGGGCGTGATCGACAAGCTGGCGGGCCGCTTCGACGTGACGGTCGAGGAGATCGATACCGCGCGCGAGACGGTGACGTTCAAGCTGCCGCGCGCTGTGGCCTGACGGCGGCGCGACGGTCGCGTCGGGGACGGGATTGGTCGCAGATCGCCGGCGGCTTGGTCGCTAGGTCGCAATCGCGGCGACATCGGCGGCGCCGGCGGGTGAAGGCATGGTCCGATCCGCCAGGAAAGGCCTCCAGCATGTTCCGCCGCGCCCGCGCACTCGCCGCCTTCGCCCTCCTCTGTCTTGCTAATCCGGTTGTCGCCCAGGACGCCGACACTCCCCCGCAGTCCTACGCGCCGGCTTCAGGGGAGGCATCCGCCGCTTGCCCCGCGCCGGCGCGCAAGGCGGGCGGCCTTGGCGCACTGATGTCGGCTGCCGGCCGGGCCGGCGCGGGCGACCTGTTGAACGGTCGCTCGGGCCAGCTTCTTGGCTCGGGCAAGCGCGGGGCAATCGCCGGAGCGGTTCTCGGCTCGGCGCTCAAGGCGGCCGACAGCGAGGGCGGAGGCGCCGGCGCCGACTACGCCGCCGCCCCGCAGCCGGGCGTGTACGGAAGCCGCAAGGCTCAGGTGGCCGCGATGGCCGCGACCGCCGTCATCGGCATGGCTCGCGCGCACGCCGCGCAGGCGCCGCAAGCCTGCGGAAGCTGACGGATCAGGCCGGCGCCGCCGCTGTTGGCGAGCGGCCCCGTGCCCGAGCCTTCGACCTGGGCGCTGATGATCGCGGGTTTCGGCCTGGCCGGCGCGGCCCTGCGTCGCCGGGACGAGGCTCAGCCCTCGAACCGGTCGAACGTGCGGTTGTAGCGGCGCAGGAAGGCGCGGCCGCGGGCGTGGGGGTCCGCGGCCCAGCCTTCACGAGCCACGGCTTCGAAGCAGCCGTCCCCGGAGGGCGAGATCTGCAGGGTGTCGCCCACACTGACGTGCAGGGCCTTCATCGCGTCTTCGGTGAGGACGACCGCCACCCGGTCACCCACGCGCTCGACCTTGAGCTCGATCATGGCTGCCTCCGCGAGGTGCTGACCTCTTACCACAAATCGGCGGCGCGCGGAGGAGCTTGACCCGCCCCGCGACGTACAGCACTGGCGTCCGCATGGCGGTCTACACCGACATCACCGACGACGAGCTGGCCGCGCTGCTGGCCGATTTCGACCTGGGCGCACCGCTGGCGTTCAAGGGCATAGCCGAGGGCGTCTCGAACTCGAACTTCCTGCTGGAGACCGAGGCGGGGCGGTTCATCCTGACCGTCTACGAGGCCCGGACCAACCCCGACGACCTGCCGTACTTCCTGGAACTGATGCGCTGGCTGGCGCGGCGGGGCTATCCGTCGGCCGAGCCGATGGCGGACCGGGACGGCCGGCTCATCAAGCACGTACGCGGCAAGCCCTGCGCGATCACAGGCTTCCTGAACGGGCTGTCGGTGCGGCGGCCGACGGCGGCGCACTGCCGGGAGGCGGGCGTCGGCTTGGCGGGCCTGCACCTGGCGGGCCAGGGCTTTCCCATGAGCCGCGAGAACGACCTGGGCCAGGCGGCCTGGGCGACGATGTTCGAGGGGCTGGAAGGCGCCGCCGACGGGCTGAAGCCGGGCCTGGCGAAGACCATCGCGACCGACCTGGCGATGCTGGCGGCGCGCTGGCCGAAAGGGTTGCCGGAGGGCGTCTGCCACGCCGACTTCTTCCCGGACAACGTGTTCTTCACGGGCGGCAAGTTCTCGGGCGCCATCGACTTCTATTTCGCCTGCACCGAGGCCTTCGCCTACGACGTCGCGGTGGCGCTGAACGCCTGGTGTTTCGAGCCGGACGGCAGCTTCAACATCACCTCGGCGCGGCAGTTCCTGAGCGGCTACGAGAGCCTCCGCCCGCTGTCGGACGCCGAGCGGGGAGCCTTGCCGGTGCTGGCGCACGGGGCGGCGATGCGGTTCTTCCTGACGCGCCTCTACGACTGGGGCGCGACGCCGGCCGGGGCCCTGGTGAAGCCGAAGGACCCGCTGGAGTACGAGCGTAAGCTGGCGGTGCACCGCGCCTCGCCCGACCTGGTGCTGTTCGGAGCGCCGGCCCAGTGACGCCCGGCGTGACGATCTACACCGACGGCGCCTGCTCGGGGAATCCGGGGCCGGGCGGCTGGGGCGTCATCCTGATGCATGGGGAAAAGACCAAGGAGCTGTCCGGCGGCGAGTTGGCGACCACCAACAACCGCATGGAGCTGATGGCGGCGATCCAGGCGCTGGAGGCGCTGAAGAAGCCCTGTCAGGTCGAGC
This sequence comes from Phenylobacterium sp., assembly GCF_024508875.1. Lineage (GTDB taxonomy): Bacteria > Pseudomonadota > Alphaproteobacteria > Caulobacterales > Caulobacteraceae > Phenylobacterium. The sequence goes on along the minus strand of NZ_JANINU010000040.1, from coordinate 38,778 downwards.
TGCACACCGACAGCCAGTACGTCCAGAAGGGCATCCATGAGTGGATCCACTCATGGAAGCGCCGCGGCTGGCGGACCGCCGACGGCAAGCCGGTGAAGAACGACGACCTGTGGCGGCGACTGGACGAGGCCCGCGCGCGCCATGAGGTGAAGTGGAAGTGGGTGAAGGGCCACGCCGGTCACGAGCTCAACGAGCGCGCCGACGAACTGGCGCGGCAAGGCCTGAAGGACACCCTGGAAGCCGCGCGGCCGGCGAAGTAGCGCTTCAGAACTGGCGGGTGAGCGTGACGCCCACGGTGCGCGGCCGTTGCGGCGTCGCCAGCGTCGTCGTGCGCAGCAGGAACGGGTTGCCGAAGGCCAGGGTGTCGCCGCGGCGGTTCAGCAGGTTGTCGGCGAAGATCCGCGCCGTGAGGTCCGTTCCCGACAGGGCGGCAGAAAGGCGCAGGTCGCCGTATCCTCCCATGACCGGCGCGGTGACGGCGTCGAAGGCGAGACGCGAGCGGCCGACGTAGGCGAACGTGGCGCGCAGCTCCAGATCCCAGGTCGCGGCGAGGGGGCGGTTGTAGGCGGCGGAGGCGGCGTAGGAGAGCTTCGGCACGCCGGGCAGGCCTGTGTCGGCCCGCGCCGGCAGGCCCGCCTCGGGGTAGCGCAGCTCAGGCTCCTGCCAGACGACGTTGCCGGCGACTTCGAAGGGCCCGCGGCGCCAGGTCGCCTCGGCCTCGATGCCGCGGCTGCTTCCGTCACCCAGGTTGGCCGTGAACGGCAGGCCCGAGGGCAGCAGGATGTCGGCCTGGATGTCCGTCCAGTCGGCGCGGAAGGCGGCGAGGCGGAGGGCCAGCCCCAGGGCAGGCGAGCGCCAGCGCCCGCCGGCCTCGTAGCTCCACAGTTCGTCGCCCGCATAGCGGCGGAGGGGCTGGGCGCCTCCCGTCTCGGAGAAGACCTGATCTGCAGGACCGCTCGTGTTGAAGCCGGGCGTGCGGTACCCCTCCGCCGCCTGGGCATAGAGCGTGACGTTCGGCCAGGGCCGGTAAGCGAGGACGAACCGCGGCGCGAAGCCGTTGTAGCGGGTCGAGCCCCGGAAGGTGCGCACCGGCGCGCCGAGAGAGACCTCGGACCACGTGTGGAGCCGGGACTGGAACAGTCGCCCACCCGCTGTCGCGGTCAGCGTCGGCGTCAGGTCGTACGAAACCTCGCCGAAGGCGGCGGCCTCGCGCAGGCGGTCGCGGCGGGCCTCCTCATAGCCTGTTGGCCCCTCGACCGTGGTGAGGCGTCCTTCCAGCGTCTGGTTGCCGAACGCGGCGAAGAGGCCGGCCTTCCACTGGAACCGGCCTGGCCCGGCCGACGCGGCGCGGCCCTCGGCGACGAGGGCGCGGATCTCGTTCCGGTCGGTGAAGCTGCGTGGCCGAGCGCCGGCCGGGACCAGCGCCATGGGCGCTGCGGTGGCGTCGTAGGTGGTGCCGACATCGTGGTCCAGGGCGCCGAGACTCAGGGTGAGCCTGCCCCAGGAGGGGGACCAGCGGGCGCCCAGCGCGCCGGCCACGAAGTCGTTGTCGTGAGGCTGGGCGATCGTGGAGGACCGGGAAAGCGTTCCGACCGCCGGGTCGGCATAGTGCGCGTCGCGGGTGTCGATGTTCTGTTCCATCACCACCGCATCCAGGTCGAAGTCTGGCGCGACCCGCCACAGCAGGGTGGCGCGCACGCCCACGCGGCGAGTCCGATCCACGTCCTTGAGCCCGCGGCCCACGTCGTCGATGGTCCCGCCGCTCTGCTCGGACCAAGCGACCGCGCGCACCGCGCCGTCACCGTCGCCGAACGGCTGATTGAAGATCCCCTGGAGTTCGTAGGAGCCGGCGCTGTGGGCGGTGGCCGATAGGGTGGCGGAGAGGCTTCCTGCGCGGGCGGATGGGTCGGGCGCGTTCGGCACGATGTGCAGCACGCCGCCGATCGATCCGGCGCCATAGAGCGAACCCTGCGGGCCGCGAAGCACTTCGACCCGGGCGACGTCGGCCAGGGGCAGGTCGGGGTCCGGTGCGTTGTCCGTCAGGCGCAGGTCGCCGAGGTAGAGGCCCACGGTCGACTGGGTGTGGCCGGTGAGAGGACCGTCGGAGAGGCCACGCAAGATCACCTTGTCGCGGCCGGGACCCAGGTTGGTCACCGTGACGCCAGCGGCCAGCAGAGAGAGGTCGCGTACGTCGGCGACGCCGGCGCGAGCGAGTTCGGCCCCGCCGACGGCCGTCAGTCCGGATGCGGACTGCGACAGGAGCTGTTCGGTCTTGTCGGCGGTGACCACCAGTTCGGCGAGGTCGGCCTCGGCCGGGTGCGCGGCCGGCGCGGGCGCCGGCCTGGACGTCGACGCCGGCGCGACGGGGGCAGGGCGGATCACGACGGTACGGGCGTCGGGCCGGCGCGCGACGCAGGCCGAGCCGGCCAGCAGGCGGCCGAGGGCCGCATCGACGCTCATGCGGCCGGAGACACCGGCGCGGCCGTCGCAGCGGGCGCCCGGGGCGAAGCCGAGGGAAATCCCGGCCTGTCTGGCGAGGACGAGGAGCGCCAACTCGCGCGGCTGGTCGGGAATTGAAAAGGCGACCTCGGCTGCGTGGGCGCCAGCCGGCAACGCAAGCCCCACGGCCGCGGTCAACCCGACGATCCGCCCGCGTGGCGGCCTTCCCCTCATCGTGATCCCGACATCCGGCGCGTCTAGCGACGCAGGCTGAGTCGCACACTATCGGTTTGGCGCTCGACCCGCACGGGGAGGAACTGGGAAAGGCTGCCGAGCATGGCGTCCTCAGGACCGATGTTGAGAACTGCGGTGACGCGCAGGGCCCGCGCGTCAGGCGCCACCACGATCGGGTGGCCCGCATAGCGGCCAAGGGTTTCAGCCACCTCGGTGAGCGGCGCATCCTGGAACACGAGCCGGCCGCCGGTCCAGGCGAGCGCCGCGTCGGGATCGACCGCGGCCACCGTGTCGGCCTGACGGCCTTTGCGATGGGTGAGCGACTGGCCCTTGGTCAGTCTTGCCAGCGGCTTCGTGTTGGGCGCGCCAGCCGGGCGCACTTCGACGACCCCCCGACGGACGGCGACCGAGACGTCGCCCTTCTGGTGCAGGACGTTGAATTCGGTGCCGACCACGCGGATCTCGCGCTCGCCCGCGTCGATGTAGAATGGCCGGCTGGGGTCCTTCGCCACGTCGAAGACGGCCTCGGCGTCGGCCATCACCACCCGCCGCTCGCGCCGGCCCAGCTTCGCCGTCAGGTGGGAGCCGCCGTTGATGGTGATCCGCGTGCCGTCGGCCAGCGCCACCACCTGCCGCTGGCCGGGGGCGGTGTCGAACACCTGGGTGCGCGGCATGTTCGACCAGATCGTCGCGCCGATGACGGTCGTGGCCACCAGGCTGGCTGCGATCGCGCCCATGCGCATGACGCCCCGGCGGCTGGGCCGGGCGGGCAGGGCGGCGACGTTGGTGGTCGCCGATGCGGGTGCGTCGTCGAGGTCGGACCAGACCTGTTCGATCGCCTCATAAGCCCGCTGGTGGACCGGGCTCTCGGCCAGCCAGCTCTCGAAGCCCAGCCAGTCCGCCTCGTCCGCGTCGTCGGACGCCAGGCGCACGTGCCAGAAGGCGGCGCGCTCGCGCACGGCCTCCGGGATCGGCGTTGTGTCGGACGTTGCGCTCATGGCGTGACGGGAACCTCCTGGCCCATAGACGACGCCGCCGGCGCGGAACCGCAATTCATCGATCCGCCTCCACCGAAAGCGCCTTGAGCGCGGTCATGATGTACTTCTCGACGGAGCTGCGCGAGACGCCCATGCGGGCCGCGACCTCCCCATGGCTGAGCCCATCGAACTTGTGGAGGCGGAAGGCGGAGGCGACCTGCGGCGGCAGGCGGTCCAGCGCCGCCAGCAGGCGCTGCAGGCGCTGGCGCGACGCCACCGCCTCGTCCGCGGGCGGTTCCTGCGCGATCGGCTCGGGCCCGTCGCCGGCGCCGGCCTGGCTCCAGGCGTGGTCGCGGGCGGCCGCGCGGCGCTGCGCCTTAGCGCGGTCCAGCATCAGGTTCGAGCCCATGCGGTAGAGAAAGGCCTCCGGATTGCGCAGGTCGGCCGGCGTCTCGGTCTCGGTGAGCTTCACATAAAGGTCCTGGACCACGTCCTCGGCCGCGGCGGCCGAACCGGTGCGCAAGGTGAAGAAGCGCACGAGGTCCGCCCGCTTGCGAAGGTAAGCGGCGATCAGCGGCGGCGGATCGGCCATGCGCGGGCGGAACTCCGGTAGGTCGGAACGCGACTGTTCGGACATTCGCCGCCGCCGCGCAACCCGCGGGGGCGCCAAAACATCGCAGGCTGTTGAGGAGGTTCGCGACGGGCGTCGTCTGGAGAGCAAGGGGCGCCATGCGGAGGTCCGAACGTTGAGTGAGCTTTCCTGCCTTGAAGACGACCGGTCCAACGTGGTCCGGCTGCCGTCGTGCAAGGCGCAAGCCGTTGTCGCGGGGCCGGGTCATGGTCGCCGCGCGGACCTGGAGGCCTTCATCGCGCAGCGGTTCGCGCGGGCCTATGGCGCAGAGGTCACCGCCGACCATCCGTTGATCGCCGGACTTGTTGCGCCCGACGGCGAGGTGCTGGCGGCGGCCGGCGTGCGGTTCGCGGAAGCCGGGCCGCTCTTCCTGGAGCGCTATCTGGATCGGCCGATCGAGGCCGAGGTGGGTCGCGTCCTGGGCGGCCCGGCGCCGCGCGACGCCATCGCCGAGATCGGCGCCTTCGCGTCCACCCACCCGGCGTGGTCGATGCAGCTCTTCGAAGCCCTGCCGCCGTGGCTCGCGGGGCTGGCCGGCCGTCGCTTCGCGGTGGCGACGCTGCGCCCGGAGCTGGCCCGCATGCTCGGCCGCTCGGGCTTCGGCCTGCGCACGATCGCCGACGCGGACCCTTCGCGGCTGGGCGACGAGGCCTCGGCCTGGGGCAGCTACTATGCGGGCGCGCCCCGGATCTACGCTGGCCGCGTGGGGACCGCCGACGCCCTGACCCTGATGCGCGAACGCCTGCGGGCCCGGGCCATGGAGCGTCATGCTCGGCGGATCGCGAGGGCCTCGGCGTGAGCAAGGTCCTCGAAGCCATCGCCCGCCGGGCGCGCGAGGCGCCCGACGTCGCGGCCCTGACCGACGGGCGCGCCGCCTACGGCTGGGCGGCTCTGGAGCGTGAGGTCGCCGCGGCGGCGGCCTGGCTCAGCGCGCAGCTCGCGGGCTTGCCCGAGACGGCGCCGGTGGCGCTCGCCCTCGACAATTCGCCGGCCTGGGTCGTCCTCGACCTGGCGCTCGCCAGTCTTCGCCGCCCATCCCTTCCGCTGCCGCCGTTCTTCACGGCGGAACAGCGCCGCCACGCGCTGGCCGATGCAGGCGCCTGCCTGCTGCTCAGCGCGCCCGCCACGGTCAGCACCCCCATCGCGACCGTGGCGGGACAGGCGGTCTCGGCTCAACCCCTAGACCTGCCGGCGCGGCCCCTGCATCCAGGGACCGCCAAGATCACCTACACCTCGGGCTCCACGGGCGCCCCAAAAGGCGTTTGCCTGTCGCAGGATCAGCTCGAAGCCGTGGCCGCCTCCCTGGTGGAGACCATCGGGGCCGAGTTCGCGGGGCGCCACCTGGCCGTGCTGCCGCTGGGCGTGCTGCTGGAGAACGTGGCCGGCCTCTACCCCACGCTGCTGGCCGGCGGCTGCTACGACGTGCGCCCGCTCGCCGAACTGGGCTTCGGCCAGGGTCCGCGTCCGGATCTGTTGCGCCTGGTGGAGGCTGCCGCGAGCGCCGAGGCCACCAGCCTGATCCTGGTGCCGGAGCTGCTGCGCGGCCTGATGGCGACCCTGTTCCTCAGTGGCCGCAAGCTGCCTTCGCTGAAGCTGGTGGCGGTGGGGGGCGCGAAAGTGGCGCCCCAGCTCATCGCCGGGGCCCGCAGCATCGGCTTGCCGGCCTACGAGGGCTACGGCCTCAGCGAGTGCGGATCGGTGGTGGCCCTCAACACGCCCCATGCCGACCGCGCCGGCAGCGTCGGCCGGGTGCTTCCGCACCTGGGCGTCTCCCTCACGGAAGACGGCGAGATCGTCGTCGGGCCGCAGCCCTTCCTGGGCTACGTCGGCGGACCGCCGCAGCAGGGCGCGTACCGCACCGGCGACCTTGGCGAGCTGGACGCGGACGGCTGGCTGAAGATCACGGGCCGCAAGTCCAACGTCCTGATCACCTCGAACGGCCGCAACGTCGCGCCCGAGTGGGTGGAGAGCGAGTTGCTGGCCGAACCCGAGATCGCCCAGGCGGCGGTGTTCGGCGAGGCGGCCACCAGCCTCTGCGCACTGCTGGTCCCGACCCGGGCCGACCTGGCCGCCGCCGCGATCGAGGAGGCGGTGGCGCGGGTGAACGCCCGCCTGCCGGACTACGCCCGCGTCGGTCGCTGGCGCGGCTCGGCGCCCTTCGACCCCACCCGCGGCGAGGTGACCGCCAACGGCCGTCCGCGCCGCCAGGTGCTCCACGCGACACACCGCGACTTCATCGAACAGCAAGCCTGAGGATACTCCCCATGTCCTTCTTCCAAGAGCTCGAGCGGGCGACCGCTGACGAGCGAACGGCCCTCTATTGCGTGCCGCAGCTCGTGGACGGCGTCCGCGGACGCATCACCCGCGACACCTATGTGGCCTACCTGGCCCAGGCCTACCATCACGTCAGCCATACCGTCCCGCTGCTGACCCGGGCGCGGGATGGCATGGACGACGCCCACGCGACCTTCCGCGCCGCTCTGGAGGAGTACATCTCCGAGGAGACCGGCCACGAGAAGTGGATCCTTAACGACATCGCCCGCTCGGGCGGCGACGCCGAGGCGGTGCGCGCCGGCGGCCCCGCGCCCGCCACCGAGCTGATGGTCGCCTTCGCCTACGACTACGTCTCGCGGGTCAACCCGATGGGCATGTTCGGGATGGTCTATGTGCTGGAGGGCACCAGCATCGCCCTCGCCACGGCGGGCGCGTCTGCGGTCGCCACCTCGCTGGGGTTGGGGCCGGAGTGCTTCTCCTATCTCACCTCGCACGGGTCCCTCGACCAGGAGCACATGGCGTTCTTCGCCAAGCTCATGGATCAGGTGCACGATCCCCGAGACCAGGCCGCTATCATCCACGTCGCCAAGCGGGTCTTCGTCCTGTTCGCCGACATGTTCCGGTCGATCCCGCACACCCCGGAGCTGGCGCATGCGGTTTAGGGGCGAGAGCGTCCTCATCACCGGCGGCTCGGGGGACCTGGGCGGCCGCATCGCCGCGCAGCTCATGGCCGAAGGCGCCGACGTGACGGTGCTGGACCGCCAGGCGCCGGCCCAGCCGGGCGTGCGCTTCGTCCCCTGCGACCTCTCCACGCCAGAGGGGGCCGACGCGGCCGCGGCCGAGCTCGCCAAGCTGCCGTGCGACCGGCTGATCCACCTGGCCGGGATCCTATATTTCGGGCCGGCCGAGGCCGAGCCGCTGGCGCAACTGGAGCGCACGCTGAACATCAACCTGCTCGCGCCCATGCGGCTGTCGCAGGCGGTGGTCCCCGCGATGCGCAAACGCGGCCGCGGGCAGATCGCCTTCGTGGGCTCGATCTTCGGCTCGATCAACTTCGCCCACTTCGCCAGCTATTCGAGCTCGAAGGCCGGCCTCCGCGCCTACAGCCAGGCGCTGCGGCGCGAACTCGCGGGGACGGGCGTCGATATCACCTACGTCGCGCCGCGTGCGGTGAAGACCGGCTTCAACTCGGGCAAGGTCCTGGAGTTCGCGGCCTTGACCAAGATGAACATGGACCCTCCGGGGCCGGTCGCCAGGCGCATCGTGGATGCTGTCGCCGCCCGCCGCGGGGATGTCTACCTGGGCTTTCCGGAATCCCTCTTCGTGCGCGTCAACGCCATCGCACCGCGACTGGTGGACCGGGCGCTGGCCGCCAGCGACCGGAAGGTGGCGGCGCTCTTCGATTGAGGAGGGTCGACGCGAGCGCCGGTCCTTCGGCCTGCACGGCCGGCGATCGCGCCGGCGGCAAAGGTTTGAGGACCCTCGCTCCCGGCGTCGTCGAAGGGCCATGAGGATCGGATTCCTGTTCAACCACGACCAGGTCCACCAGGTCGCGCACAGCCTGCCTATCGCCCTGGCGCTGGCGCGGGGCCAGGTGGACGCCGAGGTCGTGGTCGCGACCACCAACGCGCGCCTGAGCGCCGAGGTGATCCGCCTGGGCGAGGGGCTGATCGGCCCCCGGATCGAGCTCGTGGAACTCGGCCTGCGCCGGCCGCTGAGCCGCATCGCTCGCGCCACGCTTGAAGGCGTGCTGCCGGCCGCCAAGCTGGCCGTGTACGGCGACAACCTCGACTTCTTCCGTAGCCTGGACGTGCTGGTGGTGGCGGAGAAGACGTCGCTGATCCTGAAGACGCGCCACGGGCTGAAGGACCTCAAGATCGTCCACACCCGGCACGGCGCCGGCGACCGGGCTGTCGGCTTCGACAAGGCGAGCGCCGGGTTCGACCATGTACTGGTCTCGGGCCGCAAGATCTTCGACCGGCTGGTTCGCGAGGCCGGCGTCGACCCGGCGACGATCTCGGTGGTGGGGTATCCCAAGTTCGACGTCGCGACCGGGCAGGGCGTCCATCCCCTGATCGAGGACGGCCGGCCGGTGGTGCTCTACAACCCGCACCTGTCGCCCCACCTGTCGTCGTGGTTCTCCATCGGACGGCAGGTGCTGGACTGGTTCGTCGAGCACGACGACCACCACCTGATCTTCGCGCCGCACGTCATGCTGTTCGAGCGGCGCGTGGTGGTCAGCATCGACAAGCTGCGGATCGATCGGCCCGGCCACATCGACGAGCGCTACCTCCGCGCGCCCAATATCCACATCGACCTGGGCAGCCGGGCCTCGACCACGATGGCCTACACCAACCGGGCCGACATCTACCTGGGGGATGCGTCGAGCCAGGTCTACGAGTTCCTCGTCCGACCACGGCCGTGCATCTTCCTCAATCCCCGCGGCCTGCCGTGGGAGGGGGACGCGAACTTCGCCCACTGGCGGGCGGGCCGGGTGATCGGCGGCGCCGGTGAACTGGGCGAGGCCATCGCCAACGCGCAGCTGGACCACGCACGCCGCTACAGGCCCGTGCAGCAGGCGATGCTGGAGGACAGTTTCGACCTCACCGACGAGCCCTCGTCCTTGCGCGCCGCGCGGGCGGTGGCGAAATTCTGCGGCCTGTCGGCGGCGGGACTGACCGCTCCGGCGCAGCCCCTGCGTGTCGCCCATGGCTGAGCCGTCCGGGGTCGTAGCCCGCATCTACGGAAATCTTGCGCGCCTGCTGAGCGGCAAGGCCGGCGCCGGCGTGCTGAGCCTCGTCTACATGATGATCGCCGCGCGCTCGCTTGGCCGAGCCGACTACGGCGTGCTGATCCTGGTCCACACCTATGTGATGACGGTGGCGGGGATCATCGAGTTCCCCGGCTGGCACGCGGTGGTGCGCTACGGCGCCGAGACCCTGAAGCGCGGCGACGCACCCCGCCTGACCCGCCTGATGGTCTATGCCGGCGGGGTGGAGCTCGGGTGCGGCGCGCTCGCGGTCGTGGCGGCGGCGGCGCTCGCTCCGCTGGTGGGTCCGCAACTGGGCTGGCCGCCGGACGCGCTGGCCTTCGCCCTCCCGTACAGCCTCGCAGGCCTGGCCACCGTGCGGGCCACGCCGGCCGGCTACCTGCAGCTCAAGGGGAGGTTCGACCTGCTGGGCGCTCACAGCCTTGTCGCGCCGCTGGTGCGGTTGGGCGGAGCGGGCGTGGCGGCCATCGCCCACGCCGGCCTGCGCGGGTTCCTGATCGCCTGGCTGATCGCGGCCCTCTCCGAATGGGCCGCCATGTGGCTCCTCGGCGCGATGGTCGCGCGCGGTGCGCACTCCCGCCGCCACCTGGCCGACGGGCTCGCGGGCGTTCCGGCCGAGAACCCCGGGCTCTGGCGTTTCATGTGGGGCGCCAACGCCGACGTCACGCTCGCCGAGCTGGCAGGGCGGCTGACGCCCCTTGCCATCGGCTGGCTGCTCGGCCCGGCGGCGGCTGGCCTCTTTGCCATCGCCCAGCGGGCCACGACCGTGATCGCCCAGCCCGCCCAGCTTCTCGGCCAGGCGGCCTACGCCGAGCTCGCGCACCTGGTGGCCGGCGGCGGTCGCGGGCCCGGCCTGCGGCGCGTTCTGGGCCGCGCGATCCTGACGGCGGTGGCCGCGGCGGCGCCGGTCTGTCTCGGCTTGGCCGTGTTCGGCGACAAGATCGCGGTGCTGATCGGTGGCGCCGGCTTCGCGGCAGCCGGCGGCATCATGGCCTGGCTTGCCCTGGGCCGCACGATCCAGCTTGCGGCGCCGCCCATCAGCGCGGCCTTGACGGCGCTGGGTCGGCCGGGGCTTTCGGTCTGGGCCAATACCGTGGCCGCACTGGCGGTGGTGCTGATGCTTCCCGCCCTCGTCCAGGGCCTTGGCCTCGTCGGCGCGGGCGTCCAAGCCCTGCTGCAGGCCATCCTTGTCGTGGGTCTGCTCGCCGCCGCCTTGGGCCAGGCTACCCGCACTCCGCCCGTCACCCCTCATCGCGCGGAGGCCTGATGCGCATCGCCTATCTCATCAACTCGGTAGAGGGGGGCGGTGCTGCGCTGCCGGTTCCGGCCGTGACGCGGTTGATGCGCGACCATGGGGCCGAGGTCGAGGTTTTCGCGCTGACCCGCCGAGATGGCCGGGCCATCGACGCGATGGAGCGGGCAGGCCTCGCCGTGCATGTGCGCGACGGCGGCGAGAAGGACCACGTCGCCGCGTTCGACTGGCTGAAGAGGAGCCTGCGCGCCTGGAGGCCGGACCTGGTCTGGACCTCGCTGACCCGCGCCACGCTGCTCGGCCAGATCGTGGGCGGCGCCCTCGGCGTGCCCGTGGTGAGCTGGCAGCACGCCGCCTTTCTCAAGCCCGCCAACCGCCTGCTGCTCAGGGCTCGCCAGCGGCGCTCCGCGCTCTGGATTGCCGACTCGCACTGCGTGGCGGAGTTGACAGCGAAGCGTCTGGGCGTGCCGGCGGAACGCCTGGCCGTCTGGCCACTGTTCGCCGCCGACGGAGCAGCGCCGCAGGCTCGGCCCTGGCGTCCCGGCGAGCCGATCCGCCTGGGGACGCTGGGGCGTCTCCACCGGGTGAAGGGCCACGACGTGCTGCTGACGGCCTTGGCCCGGCTGAAGGCCCAGGGCTTCTGCGACCTGCCGCCGTTCGAACTGACGATTGCCGGGGAAGGGGCCGAACGCGTGGCCCTGGAAGCGCAGGTCGCCGAGCTCGGTCTCGACAACGTGCGCCTGCCCGGGTTCGCCGAGCGACCGCAGGACTTCCTCGCTGGCCTGCATCTCTATGTGCACCCCTCGCGCTCGGAGGGACTGTGCATCGCGGTGCACGAGGCGATGCAAGCCGGGCTGCCGACGGTGGTGAGCGCGGTGGGCGAGATGCCCTACAGCGTGCGCGACGGCGAGACGGGCCTGGTCGTTCCGTCCGAGGCCCCCGATGCGCTGGCCCAGGCGCTCGCCTGGCTGCTGTGCCGTCCCGAGCGTCTGGCCGGCATGGGCGTGAACGCCCGCGCCCGGGTGCTCGACCGGTTTGGGGAGGCGGCCTTCGCGCGCGCCGGCACAGAAGTCATGGCGCGCCTGCCCGGCGCCAACGGCCCAGCTGCCGTCCGACGTCAATCGCCAGTCCCGCCGGCGAGCGGTCTATCCGCTTCACGTCGAGCAGGGTGACAGGCCCGCAGGAGGACAGGGTATGCAGTCCATCCCGAAAGGGCTCGGCGGATGCCGGCGCGGCAAGGGGCGCGCCGGCCTCGGCGACGAAGCGGTCGGGCGTGAGGGTCTCGATTCGCAGCAGCCGGATCGCGCCGCCATAGGTGCGGGCGCAATCCTGGACCGGCAGGAACAGGGCGCCATCATGCCGGAAGGGCGCGCCGCCCGGGCGGCTGCTGGCGCGGTCGATGCGGACAGGGTTACCGGCGTGGGGTGTCCAGGGACCGGCCAGGCGTTCCGCCCAGGCCAGATGCAGGCGCCCCTGTTTCTCGGCTTGGGTCCCGATCGGGGCGTAGGCCATCCACCAGAGGCTGCCCTCGCGAAAGATCGTGGGATCGATGGCCGGGGTGTCCAGCTCGAAACGGCCGGTTGGCTCCCACAGGTGGGGAAAGCGGCGCGCGCGGTAGAGCGTGAAGGCGCCGGACCGGTGCGCCTCGGGCGCCATCCAGATCTCGCCTTCGGCCTCGAAGACATACGGATAGGACAGGTGCCATGGCTCGGCCAGAACGGTCGCGCGGGCCCGGACGTTCAACTCGCCGTCGAGCCGCAGGTGGTCGATCACGCCGCGCCGCGTGCGATAGTCGTAGGCCTCGGCGAACAGGTGCAGTTCACCATCGCGCCAAAGGCCGAACGGGTCTGCGAGGAAGGTAAACGACGGACCGGGCTCCAGCCAGCGGATATCGGCGTTGGCGAGAGCCTGCGGGTCGAGGCACGCCTCGACGCCCAGCCGCGCCACGCCGATGCGCCAGATGTCCTTGGCCATGGGAGAGGCCTAGCTGCGCCGCTCGTGTTCGGCAACGCACCGTTGGCTCGCCGCGCATTGCTGGGCGGTTTGGCGGCCCTGGCCTCGGCGCCCGCGCTGGCCGCGGCTCGCGCCCTGGAGCCGGCGGGATTCGTGGCCCTGGGCGACTGGGGACGGCATGGTGACCCCGTGCAGTCGGCGGTCGCGCGGGGGCTGTCGTCGGCGGCGCGCGAGGTCGCCAGCCGGTTCGTCATCGCCGCCGGCGACAACTTTTATCCCGGCGGCGTCGCCTCGGTGCGAGACCCGCACTGGAAGGACTCGTTCGAGGGCGTCTACGTCGATCCGGGCCTGCAGACGCCGTGGTTCGCGGCGCTTGGCAATCATGACTATCGCGGGGTCCCCGACGCCCAGGTGGCCTACACCCGGCTCAGCCGGCGGTGGCGGATGCCCGCGCGGTACTATCAGGCCTCGGGCGCGGCCGTCGGCATTCCAGATCTCGACCTGTTCGTGCTCGATACCTCGCCGCTGGTCGATGACGCCAACCTCGACGAGCGCGTGCAGCAGCTCTGCCGCGGGCACTGGTGGGCGGAGGAAGCCGAACCCCAGATCGCCTGGCTGCGGAACGCGCTAGCGCGGTCGCGAGCACGCTGGAAGATCGTGGTCGGGCACCACCCGATCTATTCGGGCGCCCACGGCGACTCGCCGGTCCTGATTGCGCGGGTCGCCCCATTGCTCGAGGCGTTCGGGGTCCAGGCCTACATCAACGGCCACGACCACGACCTGCAGCACATCCGGCGGGGCGCGGTCGACTACATCTGCACGGGCGCGGGATCCGACGGGGGGCGCGTGCGCCCCATCCCCGGCACCCGCTTCTGCCTCGGCCGGCCGGGCTTTGCCGCCTTCCGCCTCGGAGCCGAGACGCTGGATCTGCAGTTCCGGGACGCGGGCGGTCGCGTCCTGTACGCCGCGGCGATCCCCAGGACGCGGCAGGCCTAGGGGCCCTAGCCGGACGATCCCTTGCGCTCAGTGGCGGGGCGCGGGCGCCCTGGTGATCGGCGGCCACATGCTAGCCGCCCTGCTGCGCCCCGAGCGCAACGTTCGGCGAACGCGGGGCAGTATCCCGCTAGTCCTGTCTTGCTCTGCCCCGCCCGCGACACCATCTGCCGTCGAGCGGAAGGCAGGGGACGGCCGGTGCGGGCGCGCAAAGCCGGGGGACGGCGGGCGGTTCGCTCCTTCAATCTTGAAAGGTTTCGTTCAAGATTGAAGGGAATGCTTCTCCAGCCGAAGATTCGGAAGGGGACGCCATGGGCGCTGTCATTGAGGAGCATCCCGAGGTCCAGGTCTTCGACGAGATCAGCCTGATCGAGCACGGTGTGCGGACGGCGATCTCGCGGGCCCTGCCGGTGGGACTCACTTACCCGCAGTACGAGGTGCTGAACCTCATCGCCCGGCGGGGCGAGGACCTGACGCCAGCCAGCATCGCGCAGGCGCTGAAGATGACGCCCGGCGCCATCACCAACACGCTGCAGCGGCTGGAGCGGACGGGGCTGGTCGCCGTCGAGGGCTGCTCTGCCGACCGGCGCAAGAAGCGTGTGCGGATCACCGGCGGCGGGTGGGAAGCCTATGGCCGCGCCATGGCGGCGATACGGCCCAAGGCGGAGAAGCTGCGCGAGGGCTTCACCCAGAAGGAGTTCCGCGAGGCGCTGCCGTTCCTGAAGGCGCTGCGCGTCTGGATGAGCGAGATTCCGTAGGGGACTGCTTCGGTGGCTTGACCGCGGCGTCCGGCGCGCGCGACGTCTACGGACGATGGACGAGACCCACGAGCCGCTCGCGCGGGAAGCCGGACTGCATCGTAGCCTGACCAGCGGCCAGCTCTCGATGATCGCCATCGGCGGCGCGATCGGCACGGGCCTGTTCCTGGGCAGCGGCTTCGCCATCGGCATTGCGGGGCCGTCGGTGCTGGTGAGCTACGCCATCGGCGGCGTGATCGCCCTGCTGCTGATGGGCGCCCTGGCTGAGATGACCGTGGCGCAGCCGACCGCCGGATCGTTCGGCGTCTATGCCGAGGAGTTCCTCGGGCCCCTGGCCGGATTCCTCGTCCGCTACGCCTACTGGTCCTGCCTGGTGCTGGCGGTGGGGACGGAGGTGACCGCGGTCGCGCTCTACATGAAGTTCTGGCTGCCGGACGCGCCCGGCTGGTGGTGGGTGGCGGGCTTCTCGGCTGGGCTGGTGGCGATCAACGCCGTGAGCGTGCGCGTGTTCGGGACGCTGGAGTACGTCTTCTCGCTCATCAAGGTCGTGGCCATCGTGGCCTTCGTCGTCCTCGGTGCGGCTGTGGTGTTCGGCGCGAGGCCGGAGTCCGGCATCGGCTTCTCGAACTATGTGGCGCACGGCGGCTTCCTGCCCAACGGGGCGTGGGGCATGTGGGTGGCGGTGATCCTGGCGATCTTCAGCTACCTCTCCATCGAGGTGATCGCGGTGGGGCGGGCGAGGCAAGCGAGCCCCGGCGGGCGGTGATCCGGGCGTTCCGGGCCACCCTGTTCCGGCTGGTGGTCTTCTACTTGGCGAGCCTGGCCCTGATGCTGGCGATCATGCCGTGGACCCAGGCGGCGGCTGGCGGCAGTCCGTTCGTCCGCGTGATGGCGGCCACCGGCGTGCCGGGCGCCGCGGGGATCATGAACTTCGTGATCCTGATCGCCGCACTGTCGGCCATGAACAGCCAGCTCTACGCGGCGACGCGGATGATGTTCTCGCTGGCGCGCGCGGGGGAGGCGCCGTCGGTGCTGGGCAGGCTGAACCGCCTGGGCGCGCCGGTCTGGGCGCTGATGCTCTCCAGCGTTGGCGTAGCGGTGGCGGGGGCGTTGAACGCGCTCTGGCCGCAGCAGGCCTTCACCCTGATGATCTCGGTGTCGATGTTCGGCGCCATGTTCACCTGGATGATGATCTTCGTCACGCACCTCGCCTTCCGCCGGCGAGTCGCCGCCGACACGCTGGCGTTCCGCATGTGGGGCCATCCCTGGGGCAGCCTCGCGGGCGCCGGCCTGATGGCGGCCATCCTGGCGACCACGGCCTTCACGGAGCCGTTCCGGCTGACGCTGGCCTACGGACTGCCGGCCTTGGCGCTGGCGACGGGCGCCTACATCCTCGGAGTCCGGAAGCGCGGCTAAAGCCCCTTGGCCTTGGCGACGTTGGTCTTCGGGATGGCGATCTGGAACGCGCCGCCCATCTTCGCCTTGTCGCTGGCGGTCTCGGACCAGGCGGCGACGAAGGACACCGGTGTCGGACCCGCCGGATCGCCGACCGCCAAGGTCCAGGCGCGACCCTCCAGCCCCTTCGCTAGCACAGCGCGCAGGTCGAGGTCGTCTTCGGGCGGCTTGCCCGGCGGCTTCAACAGGGCGTGCAGGACGAGAGCGTCGGCGCGCGGCGCGACCACGGCCAGCGACCCGTCGGCCGGCAAATCCTTCAGCGCGGCCAGAAAGCCGGAGAGGATTGTCCGCGCCCGCGTGGTGCGCCGGTCGCCGCCCGCCCAACCCATCGGCTCACCCAGGCCCGTGCGCACGAACGCCCAGCCGCCGTTGCGGTGGGCGGCGTCGTGGCTGGCGGCGATCCAGAGCTTGATGGCCGTCACTTGGCCTCGGCATAGAGCTTCACCAGGCGGTAGCTGAACTCGCGCGCGTCCAGCAGCGACTTCACGCCGATCCGCTCGTTCAGGCCGTGCAGGCGGCCGAGGTCGGGATCGTAGAAGATGCCCGAGACGCCATAGGTCGGGATGCCTACCGCAATCAGCGGACCCGCGTCGGTGCCGCCGGCCTGCAGCACGGGCACCACGGGGATGCCGGGCCACATCTGGTTCGACACCTTCTCGATCGGCCCGACCACCTGGGGCGTCAGCGGCGGGGCGGTCTTCTCGCCGCGGCCCTTGGGCGGCTGGGAGACCTCGACCTTGGCGTCGCCCACGGCCTTGATCAGCGCGTCGCGCACGGCGGCCGGGGATTCGCCCGGGAAGATGCGGCAATTGATCGTGGCGTTGGCGCGCTGGGGCAGGGCGTTCTGCGCGTGGCCGCCCGAGATCTGGGTGGCGACGCAGGTGGTGCGCAGGATGGCGTTGTAGTTGGCGTCCTTGCTGAGCGTGGCGTTGGCCGCGGCGTCATTCGGGTTCGCGACGATCGCGGTCATGGCCGCGCCCATCTCGCCGCCCACGATCGGGGCCATCTTCGAGAAGTAGGCCTTGGTCGTGTCGTTCATCTGGACGGGGAACTGGTAGGCGGCGACGCCGTCGATGGCCCGGGCCAATTGGTAGATAGCGTTGTCCGGCACCGGGCGCGACGAGTGGCCGCCGGGATTGGTCGCTTCGAGCCGGAAGCTCACCGAGCTCTTCTCGCCGGCCTGGATGTTGTGGACCACCGGCTTGCCGCCAGCCACGTCCAGCGCACCGCCGGCGCCCTCGTTCAGGGCAAAGGCCGCGTCGATCAGGTCGCGTCGGTTGGCCGCCAGCCAGGCCGCGCCGTTGACCTGGCCGCCGCCCTCCTCGCCGCAGGTCAGGGCTACCTTGATGGCGTGGCGGGGCTTGTAGCCCTCCTGCTTCAGGCGGATCAGCAGGTCGGTCCAGATGGCGGCCTGGGCTTTGTCGTCGGATGCGCCGCGCGCGTAGAAGTAGCCGTTCTCCTCAACCAGGGTGAACGGATCGCGCTCCCAATCCTCGCGTTTGGCCTCGACCACGTCGATGTGGGCCAGCAGCAGGATCGCCTTGGCCTTCGGGTCCTTGCCGGGCAGCACGGCCACCAGGCCGCCGTCCTTGGGCTTGTCGGGCGGGGTGAAGAGGGTGATGTCGCTGTCGGCGAATCCGGCGGACTTCAGGCGCGCGGCCATCCGCTCGGCGGCCAAGGTGCAGCTCCCGGCAGAGAAGGTCGTGTTGGTCTCGACCAACTCCTTGTACAGCGCCCGGAAGGCGGGCTCGCCGGGTTGCGGCTTCGGCGTCTGCGCGTGGGCCGCGCCGGCGAGCATGGTGGTGGCGGCCAGGACCGCGGCGAACCTGAACATCGATAACCCTCCCGGAGAGGGCCGGACTATTCCACCGGCGCACCGCCGATCACAAGACCCGCCGCTAGCTTCCCGCCACCGCCGCGAACATCTCCTGCGACAGCCGCCCGCTCATGCCCTCGGTGGAGGTGTTGGTCATCAGAACGAAGCTGGTGTCGCCGGCCACGAACCAGCTGTGCCCATAGACCCCACCCCACATCCAGGCGCCGGCCGGCAGGGGCGAGCCCGAGGCCGCGGGGTCCAGCATCACCGCGCCGCCGAAGCCAAAGCCCCAGCCCGGACCGCTGGTGACAATGGCGTGCCCGCCGGTCTGGTTGGTGCGCATGGCTTGTGCGGTCTCGGCGCCGACGAGGGGCCCGCCGCCGGTGCGGATCGCTTCGAGGAAGGTCAGGAAGTCGGGCGCACTGCAAACCATGCCGGCTCCGCCGGAGGGGAACGAGCCCGGGTCGAAGATGCGGTCGGGCGCGAAGCGGATGCCGGAGAGTTCTGCGAAGGGGACGGTGTAGGTCGCGCCCATCCGGACCGGCGGCGGGCCGTCGGCATAGGCCGTGGCGAGCCGGCCGCGGTCGCTGACCGAGAAGCCGGTGTCCGCCATGCCCAGCTTGCGGGTGACGCGCTCGGCCACCACCTCGCCCAGCGGTCGGCCGGCGGCCTCTTGCATGGCGGCGCCCAGCACGTCCATGCCCACCGAATAGAGCCACGCGGCGCCGGGTGGGAAGAAAAGGCCTGCCTCGCTGATCCGCGCGAGGTTCTCCTCGAACGACAGGCCCGGCTGGTCCATGCCGTCGGACACGCCCAGCTTGAGGTAAGGGCCGTCGTTCGGCTGCATGAAGCCGTAGGACAAGCCGGCGGTGTGGGTCAGCAGGTGGCGCAACGTGATCGTCGGCGGCTGGCCATCCCATCTGGGCTGGAAGGCCGGCAAATACCGCGTCACCGGATCGTCCAGGCCGATCGTCCCGTCCTCGACCATCGAGAGGGCGGCGGCGGTGACGATGGGCTTTGTCAGGGACGAGGCGCGGAAGATGGCGCCCAACGTCATCGGTCGGGCGGATTCGACGTCGGCCTGGCCGGCGGCGCGGGCGTAGGCGAGGTTCCCGTCCTTCGCCACCAGGGCCACCGCGCCCGCGACCCGGCCCTCGGCCAGGGCGGCGTCGATGATGGGGTCCAGCCGTTCGGCCAGGGCGGTATCCGGCCGGTCTTTGATCTGGCCCATGGACGTCTCCTCGCTATCGTTGGATCGCAGCTAGCCTGCCGACGCCGCGTCATTCAACCGAACTGCGGCGTCCGGCGTTCGATACGGCGAAGGAGAAGCGATGCCCGACGCCCTGCACGTGGTCTGCCCAAATTGCGACGCCACCAACCGGCTCGCGCCCGCCCGCCTCGGCGACGGCGCGAAATGCGGGAAGTGCGGGAAGCCGCTGTTCACCGGCGAGCCGGTGGCGCTGGACGGCGCGCGCTTCGAAAAGCACCTGGCGAGGAGCGATCTGCCCCTGGTGGTGGACTTCTGGGCGGCCTGGTGCGGGCCGTGCCGGGCGGTGGCCCCGATCTTCGCGCGGGCGGCCGCCGATCTGGAGCCGCGGGCGCGGTTCATCAAGGTGGACGTCGACGCCAACCCGGAACTCGCCGGCCGCTTCCGGGTGCAGGGCATCCCGGCCCTGTTCTGCTTCAAGGACGGCAAGGTCGCCGCCCAGCAGGCCGGCCTATCGGACCCTGGCGTGTTCCGCCGCTGGGTGGAGCAGTTCGGAGCGGCCGCTTAGGCCTGTGCGGTTCGCCGTCGGCGCAACGCCGCGCCCACCATGCCGAAGCCGGCGATCATAAGGGCCCAGGTAGCGGGTTCGGGCACGGCTGCGATGTCGCCGTCGTGAACCAACCAGACGTACGAGACCGCATCACGACCCTGTCTGGGCGCGCGCGGGTTCTGGTTGCCGTCGTCGAAGGTGAAGGCCCAGTAGATGTCGTCGTTCACGACCTTCGTGTCGGTCCAGTAGAAGTCGAGCTGCAGGTTGGCGAACGGCCCCTTGTCCGGCCCGCCGACGAGGTCGGGAAGGCCGTAGTTCGGGTTGAACTCGCAAGGTCCGGGGCCCACCAGCACGCAGCGCGGCTGGCCGCCGAGGTTGGCGTAGTACATCCAGCCGAGCTCGGAATAGATGCCGCTGTCCTCAGGCGTGCCCCAGCCCGTCCCGACGGCGCCCTGGCCGTTCGGAACCTGGCCCCCGGCGCCGGGCAGAAGCGGGTCGTAGTCGCCCACGTCCGGGCCGAGGGTGGGGAGGCGCCAGTCGGAATAGAGGACCTTCGTCGCCTCGTTGAAGTAGAGGTAGCCGTCCGCGAGATAGCTGGCCCCCTGCTGGCTGACGAGGCCGGTGTCGCTGAAGCCGATTGTCTTGGCGTAGTTGGCGTCGCCCATCCAGGTGATGTCGAGGACGGTGTCGTAGTAGAACCCGCCCGGGCGCGCGAGCAGGGCGGCCGAGGCCGGCGTGGCAAGGCAGGCGGCGGCGGTGACCGCAGCGGCGAACGCAAGACGCATAGGAAAAACCCTCGAACCCGAAGCCGTGACAACCCTGCGCGCGAGGCTAGCGGCGGACCGCGCGCGGCGGTTGTGCGGCTGCGTCAAAGAGTTGTCCGCCAGCGTCAGACTTTAGGAGAGGTTTCGCAGCGCCGTCTTGTAGACATCGGCCAGGCTGCCGGGTTCGGCCACGTGCGGCATGACGCCCGCGACCTGCCGGCGAACCTCGGAGGGCGCATAGCCAAACGTGTCGCGGAAGACGCGGCTCAGGTGGGCGTTGTCCGGGAAGCCGTAAGCGTAGCCCAGCTCGGCCACGCTCCGCGGCTCGGTGGCGTCGGACAGGCGGCTGTGCAGCGCCAGCAGGCGTCGCCGTCGGTCATAGGCCAGCACGCCGCCGTCGCCCTTGAACGCCCGCGCCAGGGACGCGCGGCTCAGACCCAGCTCGTGGCAGAGATGGTCCAGGTCGAAGCGGCCCATGGGCTGGCTCTCGATGTAGCGGATCACCTTCAGCCGGACGGGCTGGCGGCCGTCGGTGGGATCGATGCGGGGCGGCATGCCGACGAGCGCGTTGGCGAGCAGGTCGCGGATAACGCGCGCCATGGGCGGGCCGCTGGTGGCCGGCATCTCGGGAAGCTGGCGCGCCAGAGCGGCGACGAAGTCGATCAGCACCTTGACCGCCGGCGTCTGGGGCAGGGGGCCGTGGACGTCCACCGGCGGCAGGGCCTCGTCCAGGAACCAGCGGGCGATCTGGATCTGGATGGTGTGGTTCTCGGTGGCATGCATGGTTTCGGGCCGCCGCAGGTCGGTCAGGCTGGCCCCTGGCGCCTCTACGACCAGGTCGCCCCCGGGGCGCGGGAAGCGCATGGCGCCGTCCAGCAGCACCACCAGGGAATAGTGGTCGGCGGGCGTGGCGCGGACCATCGCCTCGTCGCGCTCGAACGAGAAGGCGCCTAGCCGGTGGTCCGAGATCAGCAGCGGGTCCATCATCCAGAAGCGGACCTTGGCGAGGAACGGTCCGCCATCGACTGGCCGCGTGCAGCGCGAATTGGCGACGTGGGCCGCGAAGGCGTCGAACTGCTCGGCTTCGGGCAGCTCGGAGGCGTCGAACGCGAAGGTCGGCAGGAGCGCGGGCGGGGACTGCGTCATGGCTCTCGGAACAGCACGCGGGAGCGGCCGGGGGCGTCTTGGCGTCACCGTCTCAAGGCTTTGGGCAGGGCGCAAGGCCGACGGCGCCTGACGTGCGGCGGCGAAGGCGATTGCCCTCCCTAGCGTCTGCGCCGGATAATAGGCCTGAACGAGTTGGGGGTTGGGCGTTGCGCGACGGGATCGAACAGGGCGGCTGGGAAAGCCATCGGCCGAAGCTCGTCTATCCGTTCGAGAAGGGGCCGGGGATCGGCGAGGCCATCGATATCGCGCCTGGCGTGAAGTGGCTGCGCATGCCGTTGGGCGGGGCGCTGGCGTTCATCAACGTGTGGGCCATCGAGGAAGATGGCGGCTGGGCCATCGTCGACACCGGCATCGGCGGGATCGAGAGCCGCAACGCGTGGCGCGCGGCGTTGAAGGGCCCGCTGGAGGGCAAACCGGTGACGCGGGTGTTCGTCACTCACATGCACCCCGACCACATCGGCATGTCGGGCTACCTGACGCGCAAGTTCGACGCGCGGCTGTGGATCACCCGGCTGGAGTTCGTCACCTGCCGCTCGCTGGCGGCGGACACCGGCCGCGAGGCGCCCGCCGACGCGCTGGCCTTCTTCAAGGCCGCCGGCTGGGACGAAGACGCGCTGGAGAACTACCGCGCCAAGTTCGGTGGCTTCGGCCGCGGCCTCTACGCCCTGCCCGACAGCTTCCATCGGCTCAACGATGGCGACGAGGTGAAGATCGGCGGCCACGTCTGGCGCGTGGTGGTCGGTTCGGGCCACAGCCCGGAGCACGCCAGCCTGCACTGCCCGGACCTGAAGCTGATGATCTCGGGCGACCAGGTTCTGCCGAAGATATCGTCGAACGTGTCGGTGTTCCCGACCGAGCCGGACGGCGACCCGCTGACCGACTGGATCACGTCGCTGAAGCGCATCAAGGACAAGGTGCCCGACGACGTGCTGGTGCTGCCGGCGCACAACGATCCCTTCCACGGCCTGCACGCGCGGATCGACCACCTCGTGAACGGGCACGAGCGAGGGCTGGTGCGCCTGCACGAGCTGTTGGCGGAGCCCAAGCGGGTGGTGGACGTGTTCCACGTGCTGTTCCGCCGGCCGATCAACGAGCACCTGCTCGGACTGGCGACGGGCGAGAGCCTGGCGCACCTCAACTGCCTGATTGCGCGAGGCCAGGCGGTGCGCGAGCGCGACGAGAACGGGATCGACTGGTACCGGGCGGCGGCCTAGGTTCGGCGCAGGGCGGAAACACTCGAAGCAGGGAGGGCTGCGGCCGAAAACGGAATGACGGATCACATTTTGAGCGAGGTCGAGGGCGGCGTGCTGACCCTGACCATCAATCGTCCCGACAAGAAGAACGCCCTGACCCGCGCCATGTACCAGGGGCTGGGCGACGGCATCGACCGCGCCAGCGAGGATCCGTCCATTCGCTGCGTGCTCATCCAGGCCAACGGCGACATCTTCACCGCGGGCAACGACCTGGGCGACTTCGCTGCGGTGAACTCGGGCGATCCCAAGGCCAACGCGGCGCGCGAGGGCGGCAACCCGCTGCTGGCGGCGCTCGCCCGCGCCAAGACGCCGATCGTGGCGGCCGTCCACGGCCGGGCCGTGGGCGTCGGGGTGACGATGCTGCTGCATTGCGACCTGGTCTATGTCGCCGAGGACGCGCTGCTCACCACTCCGTTCGTGAACCTGGCCCTGGTGCCGGAAGCCGCGTCGTCGATGCTGCTGCCCCAGCGGATCGGCCATGCGCGGGCGTTCTCGATGTTCGTGCTGAACGAGGCGGTCGACGGCAAGACCGCCGCGGCCTGGGGCATCGCCAACGCCGCCGTGCCGGCGGGCGAGCTCCGCGCCAAGGCCCGCGCCGCCGCCGAGGCGGTGGCCGCCCGTGCGCCGACCGCGGTGAAGGCGACCAAGGGCCTGATGCGCAGCCCGGCGGCGATCAGCGCCAAGATGGAGGAGGAGGGTAAGATCTTCGCCGCCCAGCTCCGCTCGGCGGAGACCAAGGAGGCCCTGGCGGCGTTCGCCGAGAAGCGCGCGCCCGACTTCAGCAAGGTGAGCGCCTGACGATGACGGACCGCATCACCTCGGAGTTCGGCGCGACCTCCACCGCCCGCGAGGTCGCGGCGGGTTGCGACCTGAACGGGATGACGGCCATCGTCACTGGCGGGGCGTCGGGCATCGGCGTCGAGACCGCCCGGGCGCTGGCCGAGGCCGGGGCCGAGGTGATGCTCGCGGTCCGGAACGTCGAGGCCGGCGAGGCCACGGCGGCCGACATCGGCAAGACGGCGCCCGGCAAGGTCACGGTGGGCAGGGTCGATCTGTCGGACCTGGCCTCTGTGGCGGCGTTCGCGAGCGCCTGGGGCGACAGGCCGCTCAACATCCTGATCAACAACGCTGGCGTCATGGCCTGCCCGCAGAGCTACACGGCGCAGGACCTGGAGATGCAGATCGGGACGAACCACTTCGGCCACTTCCTGCTGTCGATCCTGCTGGCGCGCGGGCTGATGAACGCGGCGGAGGAGGGGCGGACGAGCCGGCTGGTCTCGCTGTCGTCGATCGGCCACCGGCGTAGCGGGATCCACTTCGACGACATCCATTACCGCGAACGGCCGTACGACAAGTGGGAGGCCTATGGGCAGGCGAAGACGGCCAACGCGCTGTTCGCGGTGGGTTTCCAAGAGCGTTTCGTCGACCTCGGCGTGACGGCCAACGCCGTCATGCCCGGCGGGATCATGACGCCGCTGCAGCGGCATCTTCCGCGGGAGGAGATGATCGCCTTCGGCTGGATGGACGAGAACGGCAAGATCAACGACCGCTTCAAGTCCACCGAGCAGGGGGCGGCGACCAGCGTGTGGGCCGTGCTGGCCGAGGAGCTGGAAGGCGTCGGCGGGCTCTACCTGGAGAATTGCAGCCAGGCGGTCCCCTGGTCGCAGGACACGCCCTTCGAAGGCGTGATGCCCCACGGCCTCGACCCCGAGGCCGCCGAGCGCCTTTGGCTGGTGTCGGAGGAGACGACGGGCGTGCGGGTTTAGAACAGACCAGCGTTTGAGCCTCAGCGCCGAGAACGCCAGGGCTTGGCCTTCCGCGGGGGCAGCGCCTAGGTTTGCGACATGAGCGTGACCATCCGGGTGGCGACCGTCGCCGACGCCCCACTGATCCTGTCCTTTATCCGCGAACTGGCGGAGTACGAGCGCCTGCTGCACGAGGTGGAGGCGACGGAGGCCCACATCCGCCGCGACCTGTTCGGGGAGAACCCGCGCAGCTTCTGCGAGATCGCCGAGCTCGATGGTCGGCCCGTGGGCTTCGCGCTCTGGTTCTACAACTATTCGACCTTCAAGGGCCGCGCGGGCATCTACTTGGAGGACCTGTTCGTGCGGCCCGAGGCGCGGGGCGTGGGCGCCGGCAAGGCGCTGCTGGCGCGGCTGGCCCAGCGCTGCGTCGAGGCCGACCTGGGCCGTCTGGAATGGGCGGTGCTCAACTGGAACGCGCCTTCGATCGCGTTCTATGACAGCCTGGGCGCGGATGCGATGACCGAGTGGACCGTGCGCCGCCTGCATGGCGAGGCGCTGGAGCGACTGGGGGCCTCATGAGCGCGCCGCCGAAGACCGTGATCCACGCCTCTGAGGACGAGGCGGATGCGATCCGGACGGCGGTCCGAACCGTGGACGTCGCGACCCTGGGCCCAGACCGCGAGCGGGCCGAGATGCGGCATGTGCCGGGGCTGGCAGCCCTGCTGTCGGACCCGCGGGTCTCGGGGCCGATCTACGATCTGCCGCGGCCGATCGACGAGGCTGCGGTCACGCGTTGGGTGGCCGAGAACCAGGCCCAGGCTCTGGCCGGGGAGGCGCTGCTGATCGTCACCCTCGATCCGAACGGCGAGGTCGCGGGCTATTCGCGCATCACCGTCTGGCCCGACCGGTCCTCGGCAGAGCTTGCCGGGGCCATGCGTGCCGACCTGCAGGGACAGGGCCGGGGCAGCAGCGGCATGGCCCATGCGTTCGGCTGGATCTTCGAGACCCTTGGCGTGCGCCTGATGTGCCTGACCGCGGCGCTGGACAACGTGCGTTCGCAGAAGGGGATCGACGCCGCCGGCTTCCGCCGCATGGGCGAGCGCGAGGCCGTGCGGCCGGACGGGGCCACCCGGCGCTCGGTCTATTGGGAGATGACCCGCGACGAATGGCGCCGCCGTCACCGCCTGTGATCAGACGCTGATGTCGATGATCATGGGCTCGGCGGGGCGGCCCTCCTGGGCGGCCTTCTTCGCCTCGGTGGACATGGCCTCTTCCATGATCTTCTGCATGCGGCGGGCGACCTCCGCCTCGAAGGAGGTGTCGTCCTTCGACCATGTCGAGGGATCGTCGCCGCCGACGATCTTGCCGTTCCCGTCGACGCCCTGCTCCTTCTTGAGCTCTTCCTCGATCTTCTTCTTCAGGGCTTCGAACTTCTGCTCCTGGGCATAGGCGTAGATGCCCTTTTCGCGGATCGCGTCGAGCTCGGCCTTCTGCTTCGCCGCCGCCGCGTCGGCCCGCGCCTTGGCGGCGTCGGCCGGACTCTGGGTGGTCTTCTTGTCCTCCGGGTTGAGCATCTTGGTCGCCGCCGGCGCGCCCAACGAAAGCATCGCGCCGATACCGTCCACAGCCATGAGGTCCTCCTTGCGTTGGGTATAGTTAAGCAAGAACTGGACCAACTTAGCCGGTGGAGGCGATCTTCAGGCTCGGAGGGTGTCGAGAGCCCCTGTGGCGCGCGACCTTCAGGCCGCCCAGGCGGCGGCGAAGCGGCGGAGGAGTGCCAGGGCGGCGCTGTCGGCCAGGCTGGGCTGGGCGTGCAGGCGCACGAAGAGGTGGCCGGCGGGGCGGCGGCCGCGGGCCGGCAAGCCCTCGCCCTCGACGCGGACCAGGCCCCGCTCCGCGGCCTTCCTGTCGATCCAGACGCTGCGGCGGCCGATGGGCGTCTCCAGCGTGATACGCCCACCCTTTTTGAGTAGGCCCGGAGCGACCTTGACCGTCATCCAGAGGTCGTCGCCGCGGACCAGCACGCCGTCGTGGGCGCGGATGTAGACGCAGAGCTCGGCGCCGGCGGCCACCACTTTGTCGCCCGAGCGCAGGCCCGGCGGCAGGGTGATGCGGATGAACTGGCCGTCCGGCATGCGGTGGTCGATATCGCCGCCCTCGAGCGCCAGCTTCGGCGTGATCTCAAGGTCGGGGTCTGGCGTGGGCCGCGCGCGGGCCGGCGTCTGGACGAAGCGTTCGCTGAGCGGATCTTGCAGGCGCTGGTAGGCGTCCATCACCTGCCGGAACGCGCCCTCGTCGCCGCCCTGGTCGGGGTGGGCGCGCTTGGCGGCCGCGCGGAACGCCTTGCGCACCTCGGCGGGCGTCGCAGCCGAACTCACGCCCAGGACCTCGCGGGCCATTTTCAGGGACAGTTCGGGCTGCGGCCGACTCATGAACCGGGACGGTACGGTAAACGCCGTCAACGGTCGGTTAAGGCGGCTTCTCGCGCAGGCCGCCGGCGCGCTATATGCCGGTCCGTGACCGACAAGACCCTCATTCCCGCATCGCCCAGCGAGGACGACTACGTCCGCCAGGTGGCCGCCGCCGAGCCGCCGGCGCTGCTGAGCGAGGTCGACCCTTTCGCGCTCTTCGACGAGTGGTTCAAGGAAGCCCTCCAGAAGGAGCCGAACGACGCCAACGCCATGGCGCTGGCCACCGCCGACGCCGACGACCTGCCCGACGTGCGGATGGTGCTGCTGAAGGACGTCGATCCCTCCGGCTTCGTCTTCTACACGAACCTGGAGAGCGCCAAGGGGCGGGAGCTGGCCGCCAACCCGAAGGCCGCGCTGCTGTTCCACTGGAAGTCGCTGCGCCGGCAGGTGCGCGTGCGCGGGACGGTGACGCCGACCACGGCCGAGGAAGCCGACGCCTATTTCGCCACCCGTGCGCGGCCCGCGCAGCTCGGGGCCTGGGCCTCGGAGCAGTCGCGGACGCTGCCCGACCGCCTGGCGCTGGAGAAGCGGATCGCCGAGGTGGGCCTGCGCTACGGGCTGGGCAAGGTGCCGAGGCCGCCGCACTGGTCGGGCTTCCGCGTCGCGCCGCAGTCCATGGAGTTCTGGCGTGACCGCCCGTTCCGCCTGCACGAGCGCCTGGTGTTCGAGTGGGCCGGGCCGGGCTGGACCACCCGCAGGCTGTTTCCTTGAGCGTCTGGGAGCCGACCGTCCTGGAGGCGGAGCTGACGGCGTGGCTGCGGACCCGGGCCGACAAGACGATCGACACCGCCTGCGCCCACGTGTTCCTGACCCCGGAGGTCGCCTGGAAGATCAAGCGCCACGCCGACCTGGGCTACGCCAACTTCTCGTCCGCCGAACACCGCAAGTGGGCGCTGGACCGCGAGCTTGAGTTCAATAGGGCCGCCGCGCCCGACATCTATCGCGCCGTGCACCGGATCACGCGCGAGCCGGGCGGCGGTTTCGCCATCGACGGCGCGGGCGAGCTGGTGGACCACGTGCTGGAGATGCGCCGGTTCGACGAGACCCAGGTGCTGTCGGCGCGGCCCGAAGCGGTCACGGGCGACTTGGCCGAGGCGCTGGGCCGGATGATCGCGGGCTTTCATGCCGCCGCCCCGCCGCGGCCGGCCGGTGGGCTGACGGCGCTGAGTTTCACCGTCGGCTCGAACGCCCAACTTCTCCGGGAGACCTGCCAGGGGCTGGACCAGGACCGCGTCGAGACCATGATCGCCCTGACCGAGGCCGAGCTGGAGCGGCAGGCGACCGCGCTGGCGCATCGTTCGGCCGGTGGGTTCTCCCGGCGCTGTCATGGCGACCTACACCTGGGCAACATCCTGCTGGAGGATGGCAGGCCGGTGCTGTTCGACTGCATCGAGTTCAACGACCTGCTGTCGGACCTCGATGTCCAGTACGACCTGGCGTTCCTGCTGATGGACCTGGATTTCCGCGGGCGACGCGACGCGGGTGTCCGGGCGCTATCCGGCTACATGGACGAGGCCGCCCGCAGCTTCCCGGCCGAGATCTGGGACGGCTTGGCCAGCCTCCCGCTGATGCTGTCGGTTCGGGCCGGGGTGCGGGCGCACGTCTCCGCGCACTCGGCGGACCCGGCAGCGGCCCGGGCCTACGTGGAGGCGGCGATCGCCCACCTGTCACCGCCGCCGGCCGTGCTGGCGGCCGTGGGCGGCCTGTCGGGCTCAGGCAAGTCGCACTTTGCCCGGGCGGTTGCGCCGGGCCTCGGCGCCTCGCCCGGCGCGCTGATCCTGCGCACCGACGAGATCCGCAAGCGCCTGGCCGGCATGGCGCCGACCGACCCGATGCCCCGCGCCGCCTATACGCCCGCCGCCCAGGGGGAGACCTACGACGAGATGATCGCCAACGCGCGGGCCGCGCTGGAGGCCGGTCGGTCGGTGGTGCTGGACGCCACCTTCCTGGACCCCGGCCTGCGGGATCGGGTGGCGGCGCTGGCGGCCGAGTGTGGCGTGCCGTTCCGCGCCGCGTGGATGGATGCGCCTGTCGAGGTGCTGGAGGCGCGTGTGGCCGGCCGCAGGGGCGACGCGTCCGACGCGACGGTGGCGGTCCTGCGCGAACAGGTGGCGCGGCTGCAGGCGCCGGCCGACTGGCCGAAGGTCGACGCCACCGCCCCGACTGCGGCGGCGGCGAGGGATTGGCTGGCCAACCCACTCTAAGGCCGGCCACGATGAGCGAGGACGAGATGGGCGCTCTGCGACGAACAGTGTCCGCGCGCCCCCAACGGTTGACGCTCCCGTTGCGGAAGCGACATCGTCCCACTAGGACTGCCCGATAAGTAACGACTGATAAGTTAGGGGAAACGCCATGCTGGGCCTGATGCAGAACTGGCCTTTGACGGTCGACAAGATCCTCGACCACGCCAAGGCCTGGCATGGGGACCGCGAAGTGGTGACCCGGTCGGTCGAGGGGCCGATCGTGCGGACCACCTATGCGGAGGTCCATGCGCGCGCCAAGCGGCTGTCGAATGCGCTGAAAGGGTTGGGCGTGCAGCCGGGCGATCGCGTCGCCACCCTGGCCTGGAACACCGCCCGCCACATCGAAGCCTGGTACGGCATCATGGGCATCGGCGCCGTCTGCCACACCCTGAACCCCCGGCTGTTCGCCGACCAGCTCTGCTACATCATCAACCACGCCGAAGATAAGATCATCTTCACCGACCTGACCTTCGCCGCCCTGCTGGCCGAGCACAGCGGCAAGATGCCGACGGTGAAGCACTTCGTGGTGATGACCGACCGCGAGGGCATGAAGGGCGTGAGCCTGCCGGGCGCGCTCTGCTACGAGGACCTCGTCGAGCAGCACTCGGCCGACTGCGAGTGGGGCGGCTTCGACGAGAACACGGCCGCCGGCCTCTGCTACACCTCGGGCACGACGGGCAATCCGAAGGGCGTGCTCTACTCCCACCGCTCGAACTTCCTGCACACCATCATCACCATGACCCGGGACGTGATGAACCTGGGAGCCACGGAGGTGGTGCTGCCGGTGGTTCCGATGTTCCATGCCAACGCCTGGGGCCTGGCGCTGTCGTGCCCGGCGTCGGGCGCGAAGATGGTCATGCCCGGCCAGAAGCTGGACGGCGCGTCGGTCTACGAACTGATCGAAAGCGAGGGCGTGACCTTCTCCGCCGCCGTGCCGACCGTTTGGCAGATGCTGCTGGCCCACCTGCGCGAGACCAGGGCGCCCCTCACCACGCTGAAGCGTGTGGTGATCGGCGGCTCGGCGGTGCCCGAAGCCATCGTGCGCGGCTTCCGCGACGAGTTCGGCGTCGACGTGACCCATGCCTGGGGCATGACCGAACTGTCGCCGCTGGGCACCATCTCCGCGCCGAACGCGGCCATCGCCGAGATGGACGCGGAGACTCAACTGGCCTTCAAGCTCAAGCAGGGCCGCCCGCCGCTGGGCATCGAGATGAAACTGACGGACGACGCTGGCCAGCGTCTGCCGCACGACGGGACCACCTTCGGCAAGCTGAAGGTGAAGGGGCCGTTCGTGGTGGGCGAGTACTTCAAGGGCGACGGCGGCCACATCCTCGATCCCGAAGGCTTCTTCGACACCGGCGACGTCGCGACCATCGACGGCCACGGCTTCATGCAGATCACCGACAGGGCGAAGGACGTCATCAAGTCGGGCGGCGAGTGGATCAGCTCCATCGAAATCGAGAACATCGCAATGGGCCACCCGAAGGCGGCCAACGCGGCGGTGATCGGGGCGGCCCATCCCAAGTGGGACGAGCGGCCCGTGCTGCTGATCAGCCTGCGGGAGGGCGTCGAGGCGACGAAGGAGGAGTTCCTGGCGTTCCTGGACGGCAAGATCGCCAAGTGGTGGACCCCCGACGATGTGGTCTTCGTCGACGACATCCCGCTGGGCGCGACCGGCAAGATCGACAAGAAGCTGATCCGCGAGCGGATGAAGGACTATGTCCTGCCGTCGGCCAAGGCCAAGGAGACGGCGTAGGGCCGCGGCTGGTGAATTTAAGTCCTGCAAGGGCCGGTTCCCCGCCGGGCCCGAAGCAGCTACCAGCCATCCCTATGGCCCAGCTCAAACCCGCGCTCGAAGCCGACTATCCCGACATCATCGCCCTGACCAATCGGGCCTTCCGCGACACCAGCGCCGCGCGCGGCTGGAGCGTCGAGGACATGATCGAAGGGGAGCGGATCAACGAGTCGCTGCTCCGCGACGACCTCGCGACGCCGGGCGCGCACCTGTTGATCTGGCGCGATCCCGAGGGCGAGCACCTGGGGCACGTCCGGCTCGACGACGGCTCCGACGGCGTCTGGTTCCTCGGAATCCTCACGGTGCGGCCCGACCGCCAGGACGGGGGACTGGGACGCGCGCTGCTCGCGGCCTCGGAAGATTGGGCCCGCGCCCGTGGCGCTAGGCGAATCCGCATGACGGTCGTCCACCAGCGCGAGACCCTGGTCGCGTGGTACATCCGCCGCGGTTACGCCCTGACCGGGGAGACCAAGCCGTTCCCCTACGACGACCCGCGCTTCGGCCGGCCGACCCGGCCCGACCTCTATTTCGACGTGCTGGAGAAGGGGCTATAGCGGCGGCGTATGACCAGCGACGGGACCGCGCCCTACCATGCCCACATCTACCACGAGGCTCACCAGCGATCCGCGTCCGACGCGCTCCACATGCGGCTAACGGAAATGCTGGAAAGCGGCGAGGCGCCTGACCTTCTGATGGTGGGGGAGCTGCGCGAAGGCCCCATCGGACCGCACCCGCTGCCACAGTTCGAAATCCACTTCCTGGCGCGGGCGCTGCCGACGATCCTGCCGCTGATCGAGGCGTCGGGCCTGCGCGCCCTGGTCCATCCTCTGACCGACGACGACCTCGCCGACCACACCAGCCTGGCGAAATGGATCGGCGGCGGGCCGCTGGATTTGGACCTGTCGGTCATGGACCCGCCAGGCGAGAACAAAGGCTTGCCTCGCTTCGGCAAGATCGACTTCTAGGCCGTTCAGCCGCCGCTGGCCTTGCGGCGGTCGAAGGCGAAGCCGCCTTCCCCGTGGGCGCCGGTGCTCGCCCAGCGGGCTTCCTCAGCCTTGTGGACATACTGTTCCGCCACCAGCCAGGCCTTCATCGGCCGCAGGCAGGCGAGGCAGCCGCCGATCAGCGCCGGGAAGACCGTCGCGAACTGCAGCCAGATCGGCGGGTGAAACGCCACCACCGCCCACGCCCAGATCGCGACGACCAGGATGCCGACGCCGCTCATCACGAAGAACGCCGGGCCGTCCGCCGGCTCGGCGAAGCCGTAGTCCAGCCCGCACTGGTCGCAGGACTTCGCGATTTTCAGGAACCCCGCGAACAGCTTGCCCTCGCCACAGCGGGGGCAACGGCAGCGCAGGCCCGCTTCGAGGGTGGAGGGTTCGCAGCCGGTGAAGTCCATAGTGGTCTCCATACAATGCGGATATTGAACGCATACAATTGATATGTAATGTATGTGTTTCGACTGGGACTCGCAATGGACTCCATGACGCATCCTTCCGCGCGCTGGCTGGCGCGCCTGCCGCGGGGGCGAGGCGCGCTCCACGCCCGGCTGGTCGAGGCGCTGGAGGCGGCCATCCGCGAGGGCGAACTGCAGGCGGGCGATCAGCTGCCGCCGCAGCGGGCCGTCGCGGAGCTGCTGGGCGTCGACCTGACGACCGTGACGCGGGCCTACGCTGCGGCCCGGGCGCGGGGGCTGATCGAAGGAACGGTAGGCCGCGGCACCTTCGTGCGGGCCCGCGCGACCGAGGACGAGGCGGGACGGGTGGACCTGTCCATGAACCTGCCGCCGCCGCCGCTGGGCCTTTCCCTCGGCGCGCTGCTGAAGGAGACCGCGGCCGAGGTGCTGGAGCGCGCGGATCCGGCGACGCTGATGTCGTACCATCCCGGCGGCGGCAGCCTGGGTCAGCGCACCTCGGCCGCGGCCTGGCTAAGGCCCAGCCTGGGTGACGCGCCACCCGAGCGGCTGCTCGTCACGCCGGGCGCGCAGACGGGGCTGTCGGCGGTGCTGGCGACGCTGGCGGCGGCGGGCGCGCGGACCCTGGTGGTGGAGCCGCTGGCTTATCCGGGCGTCATCACGGCGGCGGCGCAGTTCGGACTGCGGCTCGTGGTCTGCCCCGCAGACGCGGGCGGTCTGGACCCCGAGGCGTTGGCGCGGCTGTGCGCCGTGCAGGCGCCGTCGGCCCTCTACGTCACGCCGACGACGAACAATCCGACCGCGATCACCCTGGACCTCGACCGGCGGCGGGCGATCGCGGCGACCGCACAGGCGGCGGGGCTGTGGATCGTCGAGGACGACCCTTATGCGCGCCTGTTCGACGCCCCATTGCCCGCCATCGCGACGTTCGCGCCGGAGCGGACCTTCCACCTGGCGACGCTCTCGAAATGCCTCTCGCCCGGCCTGCGCACCGCGTTCCTTCTCCCGCCGCCGGCGCTGGCCGAGCGCACGGCCGAGGCCCTGCGGACCTTGGCCCTGATGCCGTCACCGCTCGTTTCTGCGGTGGTCTCGACCTGGATCCGCGAGGGCACGGCCGAGCGGCTGCTGGCTGCAGTCCGCAAGGAGGCTCGCGCGCGCCGCGCCATCGCCGCCGAGGTGCTGCCGCAGGCCAGAGGCGCCGCCGAGGGCGTGCACGTGTGGCTGGACCTGCCCGCCGACTGGCGGGCCGATCAGGTGCATCGGCTGGCGCAGGAGAAGGGCCTGGCGCTGGCCGCGGCCGACGCCTTCGCTACCTGCGCCGATCACCCCAACGGCCTGCGCATCTCGTTGGGCGGCCCGGGCAAGCAGCCCGTGCTGCGCAGCGCCCTGGAGAGCGTGGCGGCGCTGGTGCGCGGACAGCCTGCGCCTACGCGGACGCTGGTCTAGCCCGCCAGCCGGTAGGTGCTCTCCGGCCCCGGCGCGCCGTCGGCCGCGAGCTGGCCCTTGCGGACCAGATGGATCATGGCGGCCAGCATCGACCGAGCCGCGGCGGGGTGCAGGCGGCTGTCCACGTCGGCGTAGAGGCGCGGGACCAGCTCGTTGATCCGGGCCGGCCCTGCCTTGAGGGCGCCGAGGATCTGATCGACCCGCTCCTGGCGATGGGCGATGTACGCGGCGATGAAGGCGTCCACCTCGCGCACCGGCGGACCGTGGGTGGGCCAGAGCACGTCGAACTTCCGCGCGCGGATGTCGTCGAGGCTGCGCAGATAGTCGGTCATGTCGCCGTCCGGCGGGGTGATGACCGTCGTGGACCAGCCCATGATGTGGTCGCCGGAGAAGCAGGCGTTCTCCTCGCGAAGCGCGTAGCAGATGTGGTTCGACGTGTGGCCCGGCGTCGGGATCGCATCGATGGTCCAGCCGCGCCCCAGCACGACGCCGCCGTCGCAGACGCTGATGTCAGGCCGAAAGTCGTGGTCGTGGCCGGCTTCCATCCGCACCTCGCCCGTGTCTTCCATCTCGTGGCCCGCGACCGCGCAACCGTAGACCGTGGCGCCCGTTCGCGCCTTCAGCGGCCCGGCCAGCGGGGAGTGGTCCGAATGGTGGTGGGTGATGAGGATATGGGTGACCTTCTCGCCCTGCACGGCCGAGAGGATCGCGTCCAGGTGGGCCGGATCGTCCGGGCCAGGGTCGATCACCGCCACCTCGCCGCGGCCGACGATGTAGGTTCCGGTGCCCTTGAAGGTGAACGGGCCGGGATTGTTGGCCGTCACACGCCGGATCAACGGTGAAACGTGGTCGCAACGGCCGTACTCGACGTCGATGTCGCGGACGTAGGGGATCATCCGCCCAGCGCGCCCGACAGGTCGTAGCCGGCGCCGCGTCCCAGGCCGATCAGATCGTCGCGCGGCCGCGCGCCCGAGGCCGCCTGGCTCAGCGCCCAGGTTGTGATCGAGCGAGTGCCGGACCGGCAGAAGGCGAGCACGGGGCCCGGCGCCTCGTCGATGACCGCCTTCATCTGCTCGACCTGATCCGGCGTCGGGCCGCCCCGGACCGGGATGTGGAAGAACGCGAGCCCGACGGCCTTGGCGGCAGCCTCCACCTCGGCGGCGGTGGGCTGGCCCGGCTCCTCGCCGTCGGGACGGTTGCTGACGATCGTCTTGAAGCCCTGGCGCGCGGCTTCGGCGACGTCGGCGATGGCGATCTGCGGGGCGGTGGTGAAGTCGTCGGTGACGCGTCGAAAGTCAGGCATCGGTTACTCGCAAAACAGCGTTGGCGCTTTCGTTGACATCATCGGGGGTGGGTGGAACTTTCGCAACGGGCGGCCCCGAAAAGGTCGCGAGTCAGGAGCGTCTCGGGCGGCATGCTGCGATATATCGGCCGGCGCCTGCTGATCGCGATCCCGACGCTGTTCCTGGTGATCACGGCGGCGTTCTTCATGATGCGCGCCGCGCCGGGCAGCCCGTTCGACAGCGACCGCAAGCTGCTGCCCGAGATCGAGGCGAACGTCCTGGCCAAGTATGGGATGAACAAGCCGCTGGGCGAGCAGTACGTCGACTATCTGGCCGGCGTGGCGCGGGGCGACCTGGGGCCGTCGCTGAAGTATCGCGACAAGTCGGTGCTCGACATCCTGAAGGAGAACTACCCGGTCTCCCTGAGGCTGGGTCTTTCCGCGATCGCCATCGCCTCGGTGGTCGGCGTAAGCCTGGGCGTGATGGCGGCGCTGCGACAGAACGGGACGACCGATCACGTCGTGATGGCGGTGGCCATCCTCGGGGTCTGCATCCCCACCTTCGTCACCGCACCGCTGCTGGTCCTGGGGCTGGCGTCCAAGCTGGGCTGGTTGCCGACGGCCGGGTGGAACGACGGCGCCCTGATCAACATGGTCCTGCCGGTGACGGTGCTGGCGTTGCCGCAGATCGCTATCATCTCGCGGCTGACGCGGGCCGGCATGATTGAGGTGCTGCGCTCGAACTATATCCGCACCGCTCGGGCCAAGGGCCTGCCCGAGCGCCTGATCGTCCGCAAGCACGCCCTTCGCGCGGCGATCCTGCCGCTGGTCAGCTACCTTGGGCCCGCGTGCGCGGGCCTGATCACCGGGTCGCTCGTGGTCGAGAAGATCTTCAACCTGCCGGGGCTCGGGAAGTTCTTCGTCATCAGCGCGCTCCAGCGCGACTACACGGTCGTGATGGGCATGGTGATCGTCTACGCCGCGCTCATCCTGCTTCTGAACCTGGTGGCGGACCTGCTGTACGCCGCGCTGGATCCCCGGGTGAGGCTGGCATGACGCTCCTCGCCTCCGACGGCTCCGAGCGCCTGCAGCGCGCCGCCGTGAAAGGGCGCAGCCTGTGGGACGACGCGGGCCGGCGGCTTCTGGCCAACAAAGCGGCGGTGGCCAGCATGGTCGTGCTGGCGGTGCTGGTCCTGCTCGCGATGGTCGGTCCTTACCTCGCGCCCTTCGCCTACGACCAGGTGGACAAGGCGGACGTCTGGCTGGCGCCCCTCCAGGCGGGACACCTGCTGGGCTCGGACGCCCTGGGCCGAGACCTGCTGGCGCGGCTGCTGACCGGCCTGCGCGTGTCGCTGGCGATCGGCGTAGTCGCCACCTTCGTGTCGCTCGTCATCGGCGTGGCCTGGGGCGCGACCGCGGGATACCTGGGCGGCAAGGTGGACGAGGCGATGATGCGGATCGTCGATGTCCTCTATTCGCTGCCCTTCATCTTCTTCGTGATCCTGCTGATGGTCACCTTCGGCTCGAACATCGTGCTGATCTTCGTGGCTATCGGGGCGGTGGAGTGGCTGACCATGAGCCGCATCGTCCGCGGCCAGACGCTGACCCTCAAGAACAAGGAGTTCGTGGAGGCCGCCCGCGCCGCCGGCCTGACCCGGGCGGGCATCATCGCGCGTCATATCGTCCCGAACCTGCTGGGACCGGTCGTTGTCTACGTGACGCTGACGATACCGGCGGTCATTCTGGCTGAGAGCTTCCTGAGCTTCCTGGGACTGGGCGTGCAGCCGCCGATGGCGTCGCTGGGCAATCTGATCGCCAGCGGAGCCTCGGATATGGAGCTCGCACCGTGGCTGCTGATCTTCCCTTCGGTGGTGATGGTGCTGACGCTGATGTGTTTCAATTTCGTCGGCGATGGCCTACGGGACGCCATCGATCCAAGGGACAGATGATGGTCGCCGGGGGGCATGCCACATCTCCGCAGCAACTGCTGGCCGACGCCGTGGCGGCGATGCGGCGAGGCGATTCGGCGTCGGCGCTGAGCTGCGTCGCCCAGGCGCAGGAACTGGCGCCCTACGATCCGCACGTTCGTATGCAGAAGGCGCTGATCCACAGGGCGAGCGGCGCCTTGCCTGCCGCCCTGGCGGCGCTGGACGAGGCGCTGGCGCTGGACCCCTACAACTTCCTCGCCCTGCTCTCTAAGGGCGCCGTGGTCGAGAAGCTGTCCGGCGAACGCCGGGCGGCGCGGGTCTACGAGAACGCGCTGAAGCTCGCCCCCACCGAGGCGAACCTGCCGCCGAACCTCAAGAGCCCGCTGGCCCGGGCGAGGGAGGTCGTGGAGAAGACCCGCGAGGCGCTCGCGACCTACTTGGCCGACCAGGTGGGCCCGCTGGAGGCGGTGGGCGGCGAATTGGCCCAGCGCCGGCTGGAGGAGGCCATCGGCGTCTACGCCGGCGTGCGCAAGGTCTACCAGCACGAGCCGCTGCTGCTGCATTATCCGCGGCTGGCGGCGATCCCCTTCTATCCGCGCGAACTGTTCCCTTGGCTGCCGGAACTGGAAGCCGCGACGCCCATGGTCCAGGCCGAGCTGAAGGCGGCGCTGGAAACGCGGATGGACGCGTTCGCGCCGTACATCGCCTTCCCGCCGGACGTTCCGACGAACCAGTGGGAAGAACTCAATCACTCGCCGCGCTGGAGCTCGCTGTTCCTGTGGAAGGACGGCGTCCGCCAGGATCCGGTGTGCGAGGCCTGCCCGCAGACGGCGGAGCTGCTCTCGCGGCTGCCGATGGCGCACCAGCCGGGCTTCGCGCCCACGGCGATGTTCTCGGCCCTGGACGCCCACACCCACATCCCGCCGCACACCGGATCCACCAACGTGCGACTGCTCTGCCACCTGCCGCTGATCCTCCCTGGCCCGGCGCGCTTCCGGGTCGGCAACGAGGAGCGGTCGTGGGAGATGGGCAAAGCCTGGGTGTTCGACGACACGATCGAGCACGAGGCCTGGAACGACGCCGACGAACTGCGCGTCATCCTGATCTTCGACGTCTGGAACCCGTTCCTGGAGATAGGCGAGCGCGAGCGGATCAACGCCATGCTGGCGGCCCGCAACGCGTTCTACGCCGGCTGACCTATTCCACGCGGCGGGCGCGGAAGGCGCCCATGTTGTCGATGGACATCAGGTAGCTCCCCAGCGAGGCCTGGCGGATCTTCACGGTCATGCCCGGCTTGGGATTGCGATGGAGTTCGCCCGGGTCGACCTGGGCCCAGGTGGCGCCGTCCTGCAGCTTGATGACCCACTTGCCGGCGTTGTTGATCCGCGCTTCGGCGACCACGCCCTGGACGTTCTGGATCTCCTCCTGCGTCTCGCCCTTCTCGAAGAGGCTGAGCGAGGGCATCGAGAAGCCGAAGGCCTGGCGGCGCACCTTGCGGGCCTGCTCGCGGTCGACGACGACGATGTCTCCCTTGGCCTCGGCCTGGTCCAGGGCCGCCGTCGCCTGATCATAGCAGGCGAGCCGCCCCGCCTCGTCCGTGATCTTGCGGCAGTCCACCAGCTTCTGGAGCATTGCGGAGCGCGGCTCGGCCTTGGGTTGGGCCTCGGCCGTCGCGCCCAGGGCGCAGATCGCCGCCGCGACGGCGCCAGCCGCCCAGATCGCCTTCATGTTCATGTGACCGGTCCTGCAAAGCCTGGGAAGGATCATTACGCGCCCCCGCCCCGCCCGCGCAACGGCGCCGGCCATCGCCACATCCGCGCACGATTCTTGCCTTGGTTCGTCCGGCCGCCCCTGCGCCGCTGTCACAATCGGGGAAGAAACCTTGCCGGCATTCCCCTGTTGGCCGGCAATCTGTGACCAGAATGCGACAGGTGGGCGCCCGAAACATTGCCGATAGCTAA
>NZ_JANINU010000039.1 GCF_024508875.1 Phenylobacterium sp. | reverse complement strand
GACGTTGCTGGGCGGCGTCGCCCTCGCCTGCCTGGCGGGGCGCGCTGAGGCCGCCGACGCGCGCCTGCGCCTTTCCATCCCGACCCGCTCGTACGCCGACGCGCTGATCGACCTCGGCCTGCAGGCCAACATCTCGATCCTCGGCACCGCGAACTGCGGCGGCGACGGGCGCGTGTCCCTGTCGGGCCGCTACACCGTGCCCGAAGCGCTCGACCGCCTCCTCGACGGGGCGCCCTGCCGCTTCACCGTCGTCGATGCGCGGACAGTGCGGATCCTGCCTGCGGCGCCCGCCGCGCCCGCGACGCCGCCGAGCCGCGAGGTCCCGCGCGCGCCCGCGTTGGTCGCCGAGATCGTCGTCACGGCGACTAAGCGGCCTGCAGCCCTGGACCAGTTGCCCGCCGGCGTCAGCGCGATCTCGCGCGCGCAGATTTCGACCACGCGGGCCACCGACGTGGGCCAGACCACCGGCCAGTTGGCCGGCGTCCTCACGACCAACCTCGGCCCCGGCCGCGACAAGCTGCTGATCCGGGGACTGTCCGACGGCGCCTTCACCGGCCGCACTCGCTCCACGGTCTCGACCTACCTCGACGACGCGCCCATCAACTACAATGCGCCCGACCCCGACCTGCGCCTCGTCGACATCGACCGGGTCGAGGTGGTGCGTGGCCCACAGGGGGCCCTTTACGGTTCGGGCTCGCTCGCGGGCATCTACCGGATCGTCACGAGCAAGCCCGACCTTGAGGACTACCGCGCCGGCGCGACCGCCGGCGTCGCCTGGACCAAGGGCGGCGACCGCAGCCACGAGTTGGAAGGCTACGTCAGCGTGCCGGTGGTCAAGGACCGCCTCGGCGTACGAATCGCCGCGTACGAAGACCTTCAGGGCGGCTACATCGACGACGTGAACCTTCGGCTCCGCAACGTCGACCAGACCCGGCGCGACGGCGGGCGGCTGGCCGTCCGCGTCCGCCTGGACGAGCACTGGCGCCTGGACGCCCTCGCCGCGACCCAGCACCTGCGCTCGAACGACACCCAGTACGTCACCCAGATCATATCGGCCGGCGCGGGCCCCGGCGGCGGTCTGAGCATCGGCGTCGAGGAAGGCTTGCCGGTCTCCGCGCCGGGGGAACGCCGCAACCGGGTCCAGGAGGCCCACAACAACGACTTCTCGTACGGCGGCGTCACCCTCGAAGGCGATTACGACTGGGGCAGCATCGTCTCCTCGACGAGCTACGTGCACCACGTCTTCTCCAGCCAGTTCGACGCCTTCGCGGCCATCAACCCCGACGACCCACAGGCGCCCCTGAACGGCGTTGGAGGTCCGCAGGATCTGGGCGTATTCACCGAGGCGACGAGGTCGAACATCCTCGTGCAGGATTTGGTGGTTCGATCATCGGGCGTCGGCCGTTTCGACTGGCTTTTCGGCATCTACGCGGCGCGCACGGTCGAGCAGAACCCGTCGGTCCTGGGTGTGCTCTCCACAGGCCGCAAGGTCATGGTCGCGTATACGGAGAGCCGGAAGGACCGCCAACGCGAGTACGCGGTCTATGGCGAGGGCTCCTACGACTTCGGCGGCGGCTGG
This sequence comes from Phenylobacterium sp., assembly GCF_024508875.1. Lineage (GTDB taxonomy): Bacteria > Pseudomonadota > Alphaproteobacteria > Caulobacterales > Caulobacteraceae > Phenylobacterium. Next base: position 9,684 of record NZ_JANINU010000039.1, on the reverse strand, counting down.
AGCGCCACGCTGGGGGGCCGCCTCTTCGAGACCCGCGTCCACACCACGGCCCAGCTCGATGTGATCCAGCCCTATGGACCCCGCTTCTTCGATCAGGCCCGGACCTTCAGCGGCTTCTCACCGAAGATCTCGGTCCAGCGGCAGTTCTCCAACGGCGACCTGATCTACGCCCTCGTCACCGAGGGCTATCGCCCAGGCGGGTTCAATTCGAGCGGGTTCTACGCAATCCGCGTCAGCCGCACGACATTTGCTCCGGATCGGCTGCGCAACTACGAGGCGGGGCTGAAGTTGCGCCGGCTCGACGATCGCCTGACGGTGCGCGCGGCCGCGTACTACGACGACTGGACCAATATCCAGACCGATCGCTATCGCGCGTCTGGCCTTGGCTACACGGCGAACGTGGGCGACGCGCGGATCCTGGGACTGGAGGGCGAAGCCGCCTACGATTGGCCTTTTGGCCTTTCGCTGCAGTTGAACGGTCTGCTCTCCAACTCCAGGGTCCACAACGGCAACCCGGATTTCGATGCGCCGGTCACCCGCGACCTGCCGGGCGTACCGAACGTGTCGGGCGGTCTCCTGGCGGTTTACGAGCGCCTGCTCGCGGGCGACCTGACCCTGCGGCTCACCGGCGAAGCAAGCTACGTGGGACGGGCCACGCTCAGCTTCGACACCACGAAGGAGCGGCGGATGGGGCATTATCTGCGCACCGAGGCGACGGCCGAGATCGCCAGCGGGGGCTGGCGCGCCACGGCCTACGTCACCAACCTGTTCGACGACGAGGGCGACACCTTCGCCTACGGGAACCCCTTCAGTTTCGGCCAGGTTCGCCAGTTCACCCCCCAGCGCCCGCGCACCATCGGGGTGCGACTCGCCGCCGCATTCTGAACAAAATCTAAAGCGTGGCCGGGGGGCCGCCCGCTTCGGCGCCGTCTCATCAGTAACGGGGTTGTCGGTCGGGAGCTTTCGGGGTGGTGAGGCTTTCTGCGCTCGTTTGCGTGCAGAACCAGGATGCGCAGCTGTCGCAATGCCTGCGCAAACTTTCGTTCTGCGATGAGATCGTGGTCGTCGCCGACCGCTGCACGGACCGGTCCCAGGAGATCGCGCGTCGCCAGGGCGCCGTCGTCATCGACGGGATCTTCCCCCTGGAGAGCCAGCGCAAGGCCGCGGGCGTCGAGGCCTGCTCGGGCGACTGGATCCTCGAGATCGACCCCGACGAACTGGTCGATGCTGCGCTGGCCTGGGAGATCCGCGCCGTGTTGCAGATGCGGCCGGACGGCGACTGGTACGACCTGCCGATCGACAACTATGTGGGCGAGACCCTGGTGCGGGAGGGCTGGACCGGCGCGCTCAGTTCGCGCCTCGAGCCCCGGCTCTACAAGCGAGGCCTTAAGGCGTGGCAGCCGCGCCGGCTGAATGCGCCGGCGGTCATGGCCGGTCGGCCCGGCGGCGCGCTCAAGGGCGCCATCCGCCGCTCGCTCGGCCGGGATGCGGGCGCGCTCGTCGAGCGCCTGAACAAGCTGACCGCCCTGGCCGCGGAAGACCTGGCAGACGCCGGCGTCCCGGCGCGTGCGGCCGATGGCCTGCTCGCGGGCGCGGGCGCCTTCATGCGCGGCTACGTCGGACGCGGGGGCTGGCGCGAGGGACGCCTGGGCCTGCTGATCGCGACGCTTTCGGCGCTGTTCCCGCTGCTGGCGCAGATGCGCGCCGCGGACGTCGTCGCTGGCCGCGCGGCCGCCAGCGCCGAGGCGGCTCGCATCGCCCGGCTTCCCGACGTCGTCGGCCTGGCCCGCTGATCGCTTAAGACCCTTGCAACCCGGCCGCCGCTAGGCACGCTTCGCGTATTGGCGCGAGGCAGCGAGGCGACGTCTTGACGATTCTGGTCACCGGTTCAGCCGGTTTCATCGGCTTCCACCTGAGCCGCCGGCTGCTGGAACGCGGCGAGACGGTGGTCGGCCTCGACAATCTCAACAACTACTACGACCCCGCCCTCAAGGCCTCGCGCTTGGCGCTCCTCGAGGAGAACCCCCGCTATCGGCACGCACGGCTGAACCTGTCCGACCGCGAAGGCGTCGCGGCCCTGTTCGCCGAGACGCAGCCCGAAGTGGTGGTCAGCCTCGCGGCGCAGGCGGGGGTCCGCTACAGCCTGGAGAGCCCGCACACCTACGTCGACTCCAACGTCGTGGGCTTCCTCAACATCCTGGAGGGCTGCCGGGCCGTGCAGCCTCGCCATCTGGTCTTCGCCTCGACCAGCTCGGTCTACGGCGCCAACGCCAAGATGCCGTTCAACGTCCACGACCACGCCACCCACCCCATCACCCTCTACGCCGCCACGAAGCTGGCGAACGAGGGCATGGCCCACGCCTACGCGCACCTCTTCGGCGTGCCGGCGACCGGCTTCCGGTTCTTCACCGTCTACGGCCCCTGGGGCCGACCCGACATGGCGCTCTTCAAGTTCACGGGCGCGATCCTGAAGGGCGAGCCGATCAACGTGTTCGGCCAGGGCCAGATGGAGCGCGACTTCACCTACATCGACGACATCATCCAGGGTCTGCTCGCCGCGATCGACCGGCCGCCGGCGGCGAATCCGCAGTGGGACGCCATGGCCGCCGACGCCGCGACCAGTTCGGCGCCCTGGCGCATCCTGAACCTGGGCGCCAGCCGGCCCGAGCAACTGATGCGCTACATCGAGATCCTCGAACAGAAGCTGGAGCGGAAGGCCGAGATCAACTTCCTGCCCATGCAGGCTGGCGACGTCGCACGCACCGAGGCGGACACGGCCGAGACGAAGGCGGTCCTCGACTACGCACCCACCACCTCTATCGAAGTGGGCGTCGGCCGCTTCGTGGACTGGTACCGCGAGTACTACGGGGTCTGAGGCCATGGCGCGGATCGACCGGGCCTCGCGGATCATCGGCGCGTCGGCACAGGCTCTCTACCGCGCCCATCTCGACCCCGCCGCCCTCGCCGCCTGGCGCGCGCCCGACGGCATGCGCGGCGAGGTCCACCGTCTCGATCCAACGCAAGGTGGCGGCTATCGCATGGTGCTGGTCTACGAGGGCGACGGCCAGGGCAAGACCACCGACAAGGCGGACGTTTTCGAGGGAACGTTCGTCGAGTTGGTCGACGACCGCAGGATCGTGGAGCGCGTGACCTTCGAGAGCGACGACCCGGACTTTGCTGGAGCCATGACCATCGCCACGACCTTCACCCCGGTCGCCGCCGGCACGCGGGTCGATGTGGCGATTTCCGACGTTCCGCCGGGGATCACGCCCCAGGACCACCAGGCCGGCATGGACTCCAGCCTCGCCAACCTCGCGGCGTTCGTGGAGCGCCCCGCCTAGACCGGCTTCTCGATGGAGGCCGAGGGCTGCGAGAACCACTTCGGCCCGCTCTCGGTCATGTGGAAGCAGTCTTCCAGGCGCACGCCGAATTCGCCCGGGATGTAGATGCCGGGCTCGTCGGAGAAGCACATGCCCGGCGCCAGCCTCGTGGCCTCGCCGCGCACCAGATTCACCGGCTCATGGCCGTCGAGGCCGATACCGTGCCCCGTGCGGTGCGACAGGCCCGGCAGCTTGTAATCGGGCCCGTAGCCCAGCCCCACGTAGTAGCCGCGCGCCGCATCGTCCACGCTGCCGGCGGCCGCGCCCGGCCTCGCGGCCTCGAAGGCGATTTGCTGGCCTCTCTGGACCTCGCTCCACACCTTGCGCTGCTTCGCTGAGGGCTCGCCGTGGACGAAGGTGCGCGAGATGTCGGACTGATAGCCCTCGACGGTGCAGCCGCAGTCCATCAGCACCACCTCCCCCGCCTTCACCGACTGGGGCTTGCCCGAGCCGTGCGGATAGGCGGCCGCCTCGCCCAGCAGCACCAGGGCGAATTCGGGCTCGCCCCCCAGCGCGACGGTCGCCTGGCTCATCAGCCGTCCGATGTCAGACGGGCGCATTCCGGCCTCGACCTTGGGGATCGTGTAGCGATAGGCCGCTATCGTGATGTCCGAGGCGTGCTGCATCAAGGCGATCTCGGCCGGCGACTTGATCATCCGGCAACCGCGCACGATGGGCGCGCCGTTCCTCAGCGTGGCCGTCGGCAGGTTCCGCATCAGACCGTCGACGATGAAGTAGCGGTTGGTCTCGTCGATCCCGATGACGCCCGAGCCCAGCTTGCGGTCCTTGAGCCAGCCGGCGACGAGCGCCAGCGGATCCTCGTGCTCCTGCCACGTGCGGACCTCCGCTTTTACGGCCAGGGTCTCCCGGACCGACGGCTCTTCGAAAAAGGGCGTCACCACGCCGATCTCGCCCTCGGCGGGGATGATGGCGCACGTCAGCCGCTCGCTGCGGCTCCAATGAACGCCCGTGAAGTAGATCAGGCTCGATCCTGGCTCGACCAGCAGCGCCGAGACGCCCTGTTCGCGCATCAGCTTCTGCGCCTTGGCGATCCGCGCCTCGCGTTCGGCCCGCCCGATGGGCGGCGGCCGGTTCGGCAGCGGACCCGGCAGGTCCGCGGCCCGGACCGCCAGGGGCGCGGCGGCCAGTGCGAAGCTGGCGGCTCCGAAGGTGATCAGTCTGCGTCGGTCCATGGCCGTGAAGCTCGCGCGACTCCGGCGCCCGCTCAAGGCCCGGTTGCGGAACGGCCGTCGCCCCAAGCCAATTTCGCGAAACTGGTCACTGAATCGCTCACTTGCCCGTGAAATAAGCGCACCGACGGGTTACGCGCCCAAGCGGCGCGCACTAGCTAGTCCCCAACGACACAAGGCCGGCGCAACGACCGGCCCAGGAAGGAGTACACCCATGAAGCTTCTCGCGACCTCGGCGCTGCTCGCCATGATCGCCGCCGCCCCCGCCTCGGCGGGTACGGTCACCACCTCGATCGCCGTATCGCCCGTGGGCCTCGACCTCGCCAGCGCCAGCGGCGCCGCCGCGATGGCCGGCCGCATCGAGCGCGCGGCGGTGCGCGCCTGCGGCGCCTCGTCGTTCAGCGTGCGGGACTACCAGGCCGCGGTGAAGCGTTCGGATTGCTTCCGGGACGCCGTGACGAACGCCCAGGCCGCGCTGAACGCACCGGCGGTGAGCGCCGCGCTGCGTGAGCGCGCCGCCCCTTCCGCCGACCAATAGCGACTACTTGGCAGGCGCCTTCGCCGCCTGCACCTCGATCTCGGCGAACATCCCGGGCCGCACCAGCGAGGCGACCTGGGATGTGATCCGCGCGGGCTTGTTCTTGAGCGGCCCGTAGAACTGGTTGTAGCCTTCCATCATGCCCGCGAAGTCCATGCCGCCGCCCTTGGCCGGGTCGCCGACCAGAAGGACGCGCATCATCACGGTGTCGCCCAGCTCATAGCCCTGCGCCTTCATGATCCCCTGGATCTTGGTGAGGATGCTGATGACCTGGGTCTTGGTGTCGCCGAAGGGCGTGGCCGCGGGCGCGCCGGCCACCGGGTCGGGCGTGATGCCGCTGACGTAGAGCATCTCCGAGCCGGCCGGAACCTTCACCGCCTGGGCGATGAAACCGTTAGTCGGGTTGACGTGCACGTTCTGGGCGTGGGCGGCGCCCGCGGCGAACGTGGCCAGGGCGGCGGACAGCAGGATCTTACGCATGGTTCTCCCCTCGGAAAGGTTTCAGGCCGCGGGTCGGGCGGCGCGGTTCTCCGCCACCGACTGTGACACGCGGGTCGCGATCTGCCCTAGCGTGCGTTGCGCGGAAAGCACCGCCCCTTCCTGCCAGCCGGGCATCTGCGACAGGTGGGCGCCTGAGAAATAGACGCGCCCGTGCGGTTCGTTCAGCAGGCGATAGGCCGGATCGTCCAGGTGGCCCTCCTGGCCGCTGGCGCCGCTCCACGCTGGCCATGGGCCCAGGTTGAACGGGATCTTGCTCCAGTTGACCACGGCCGGACGAGTGAGCTCGCCCTCGTGGCCCGGGTGCAAGCGCCCGACCACCCCCCGCGCGATCGCGATCTGCTCCTCCAGCGGACGCGCCGCGAAGCCCTTTGCGTTGGGGCCCGAGCCGTAGCAGGCCAGCAGCATGCCGCGCTCGGTGTGCAGACCATTCGACGGGTACCAGACGAGGCTGGTGTCGCCGCCGACGAACGAAATCCCCCCGAAGATCTGCTCCTTCTCCCAGAAGCGCGGCGCATCGAAGCCGATCTTGTTCGAGAAGTCGTACGGCACCGAGGCGATGGCGGCCTTCACCGGCTTGTCGAAGTTGTTGTCGATCTTGCTCAGCACGTTGAGCGGGATGGTCACGATCGCATAGTCGGCCTGCGAGACCTGGTTCGGCCCACCAGATCGGTCGCGCCAGGCGACGGCGACGCCGCCGGACGTCTGGCGAATCTGCAGCACCTCGGCATTCAGGATCACTTGGCTCTTGATCGCCTTCTGGAAGCCCATGGCGATCCGATCCATGCCGCCCACGGGCTGGAACATGGTCGCCTGCATGTAGACGATGTCCTCGAACAGCGTCGCCCCGAGTTGCTCGTTCGCCAGAAGCTCGCGGAACGGCACAGGATCGCGCCCCTTGCCGAACTGGGCCGCGGCGCCGGGAACCTGCGCGAAGCCCGACCGCTCCGTGCCCTTGAAGGCCATGCCCTCGTCGAGATCGCCATAGGCCCGCAGGAACGGCAGCAGCTTCTGCTTGTCCTCGGCCGTCAGGTCCTGGTCCAGCGCCCCCTTGTTCAGCGCCTTGGCCAGCAGTTCCGAGATGTAGCCGCGGGTGTCGTTGACGCCCTGGCGCATCTGGATCGGCTTGCCGCCGTTCGAGCCGGCCGACCAGAAATAGGCGCTGCGGCTGGAGTTGATCTCCACTTCCAGAGGCACGCCCAGCTTGTCGCAATAGCCGAGCAGGCCCTCGTGGTGACTGGGGATACGGGCCGGGCCTGCGTTCATGTAGAGGCCGTCCGAGAACGACACCGTCTGGGTCGCCTCCCCCACCATCTCGATCTTCGAGCCGTTGCGCAGGGTCCAGTTGCGGCCGCCGACGCGGTCGCGCGCCTCCAGCAGCGTGACCGAGAAGCCGGCCCGTTCCAGCTCGTAAGCTGCGGTCAAGCCGGCGATGCCGCCGCCCAGTACGATCACGCTCTTGCCCGCGCCGAGACTGGACGGCAGCGCCAGCGGCCCCGCCTTCGCCGGCGTCGCCATCAGCCCCAGGCTTACCATCGCCGAATAGGCCGCTGCGTAGCCGCCGACCGCTCCGATCCTGTGCAGGAACCTCCGACGACTGACCGCCATCACCGACCTCATATCCAGACGCACCCGCCCTGCAGGCGGCGGGATCAGACGCCGCGGCGAGCCGCCGGCTGACAAGACAATCGGTCATGAATTGCGCAGCCTGGACGCCCACTGACGACTGAAGCGGCAGGTCAAGCGCAACAATTCACCAAATGACATTCATGTCAGTTTTTTGAATTCTGCATTTGCCGAAGATGCCGATTCTTCGCTCTCGCCAAAACCAGTAATGGCGCCGTTTCCCGATGCGGAAACGCAAATATTTTCATCATGCAACAAATACGGATCGGAGCTGACCTCCCGACCTTATTGACTCGAATGACAGGGCGCGCGGTCCTGATCGGCGTTATGCGGCGCCGTGACTTCAAAGGCGGCCGCAAGAGGGGAAGAGCGCCGAGACGGGCCCACATCGAAAACGAGGGGGTCTACCATAATGAAAAGGTTGTTTTCGGGCGTGAGCGCCCTGGTCCTGGGGCTGGCCATGGCCGGCGTGGTGCAGGCCGCCGAAGCCGACGGCGCGGCCGATCCGGCCGAGCTGGACGCCGTCATCGTCACCGGCACGCGCACGACCGGCCTTCGCGCCGTCGATAGCCCGGCGCCCATCACCGTCCTTGATTCCACTGCCCTGCAGCGGGTTGGCCAGACCGACCTGATCCAGGCGATCGCGCAGAACGTGCCGTCGTTCAACGCCCAGGCCTTCGGCGGCGACACCGCCAACCTGACGCTCTCGGCCAAGCTGCGCGGCCTGTCCCCCAACCACGCCCTGGTGCTGATCAACGGCAAGCGCCGTCACGGCACCGCCAACCTCGCGGTCCTGGGCGGGCCGTTCCAGGGCGGCGCGGCCGCCGACCTGAACTTCATCAGCCTCGGCGCGGTCAGCCACATCGAAGTGCTGCAGGAGGGCGCCGCCGCCCAGTACGGCACCGACGCCATCGCCGGGGTCATCAACATCATCCTGAAGGACGCGAGCGAAGGCGGCGGCATCACCGCCACGGCCGGCAAATACATGAGCGGCGGCGGCGATACGGCCGACGTCATGCTCAACGCCGGCTTCCAGCCGGTTCCGAATTCGTACCTGAACCTCAGCTTCCAGTCGCGCTATCACGACTACAGCTTCCGGGGCGACGTCGACCCGCGGGTCCTGAACCTGCCGACGAACGTCACCTCGTCGTCGCGACTGTCGCGCTACCCGCAACTCATCAACCACCCCGATTTCCCGTACATGAACCGGATCGCGGGTGACGCCGAGTACCGCCTCAACATCGGCTCGTACAACTTCGGCATCGAGTTCGGCGACGTCGAGCTCTACAGCTTCGGCACCTACGGCGACAAATACGCCTCGGCCTACGAGAACTACCGCGTCCCGAACCTGGTGGTCGGCAAGGACGGCACGATCCCGCGCCCGTTCGGCTTCAGCCCGCGCGAAGTGATCTACGAGACCGACTACGCGGCGACGGCCGGCATCAAGGGCGTGGCCGCCGGCGGCTGGAACTACGACCTGGCCTCGACCTACGGCAAGGACAACGTCTCGATCAATGTGAAGGACTCGCTGAACCGGTCCCTCTACATCGACACCTCGACCGCCACGACGCCGGGTCAGTCGCCGACCGACTTCCACGCGGGCGACTTCATCTTCACCCAGTGGACCACCCAGTTGGACCTGTCGAAGGAGTACGACGTGGGCATGGCCGGCCCGATGACGGTCGCCCTGGGCGGTGAGTTCCGGAAGGAGACCTACGAGATCAAGCCGGGTGACGCGGGCTCCCGCTACAAGGAAGGCTCGCAATCGTATCCGGGCTTCCAGCTCACCGACGCCGGCAGCCATAGCCGCCGCAGCTACGCCATCTACGGCGACGTGGCGCTCGCGCCCAGCGAGCCGGTCAAGCTGGACCTCGCCGCCCGCTACGAGCACTTCAGCGACTTCGGCGACACCTTCATCGTCAAGGCCACCGGCCGCTACGACTTCAACGACGCCCTGGCCATTCGCGGTACGGCCAGCACGGGCTTCCGGGCCCCGACGCTGGCCGAGAGCTACTATTCGGCCACGAACGTGTCGCCGACCTCGGCCTTCGTGCAGTTGCCGCCCAATTCGGCCGCGGCGAAGCTGGTGGGGGTCGACGGCCTCGATCCCGAGAAGTCGCGCAACTTCAGCGTCGGCTTCGTGGCCCATCCGGGCTGGGGAGTCACCGCCACCCTCGACGTCTACCAGATCAGCATCCGCGACCGGATCGTGGGCTCCGGCTCGCTGTTCGGTTCGGGCGGCGACGTGAATATCCCGGCCGTCCGGGCGGCGATCATCGCCAACGGCAACGTGCTCGACCCGACCGTTACCCAGACGGGCATCAACATCTTCACCAACGGCCTCAATACCCGCACCCGCGGCGCCGAGCTGGTGGTGACGACGACCCAGAGCCTGGAAGACTGGGGCAGCATCCAGTGGTCGCTGACGGGCAACCTGACCGACACCAAGGTC
>NZ_JANINU010000038.1 GCF_024508875.1 Phenylobacterium sp. | reverse complement strand
CGATGCCCGAGCGCTCGTGCGCCAGCAGCGCCTTGGCGCAGGTCCAGCCCTGGTTCTCGTGGAAGATGCGGTTCTCGACCGGCACCTTCACATTGTCGAGGAAGACGTCGTTGACCTCGTGGCCGCCCTCCAGGGTGATGATCGGACGCACGGTGATGCCCGGCGTCTTCATGTCGATCAGCAGGAACGAGATGCCCGACTGCGGCTTGGCGTCCGGGTCGGTGCGGACCAGGAAGAAGCCCCAGTCGGCGTACTGGCCCAGCGTCGTCCAGGTCTTCTGGCCGTTCACCAGGTAGTATTCCTTGCCGTCGTCGCCGGTGATGCGCTCGGCCTTGGTCTTCAGGTTGGCGAGATCCGAGCCGGCGCCCGGCTCGGAGTAGCCCTGACACCACCAGACATTGCCGTTGTAGATGTCGGGCAGGAACTTCTTCTTCTGCTCGTCGGTGCCGAACGTGTAGATCACCGGCGCCAGCATCGACATGCCGAACGGCAGGATGGGCAGGCAGTCGGCGCGCGCGGTCTCTTCCGACCAGATGTACTTCTGGGTGGGGGTCCAGCCCGTGCCGCCCAGCTCCTTCGGCCAGCCCGGCGCGACCCACCCCTTGGCGGCCAGCACCTTGTGCCACATCAGGTACTCGTCCTTGGTCAGGGCGCGGTGCTCGTCCTGCGCCTTGCGCAGGGCGGCCGGGTAGTTCTCCTTGATGAAGGCCCTAACCTCGTCGCGGAACGCGTTTTCCTCAGGGGTGAAGTCGAGGTTCATCGGGTCATCCTCCAGTCGCGGCTTACGCCGTAATTCGATTGGAGCGACCCTATACGCGCGGCCATGACGGGAGAAAAGATGACGCTAACGTCAACGTAAGCCGCGCTATTTGGCGGCCTTCGCCGCGACGTCGAGACACTGGCGGAGAATGGGCGTTCCAGGCAAGGAAATGCCCGCCTCCGCGCCACGTCGCGCCGCCGAAAGATTAGTCTCGAATGTCTCAGGGCTGGCCCTCGCCTCGGTTTCCCGGAATGCGACCTGAGCCGCGAAGAACGCGTACGCTCGACTGGCTTCGCCGTTGGTCGGTTCCTTCTGAGCTGCCGCAGCCGTAACGCCGTAGCATCCAAGCATCGCCGAAAGAGGATCGATCTGGTTGTCGATGTGAAACCGGATCGGAATTTTGACCGTGCCGCCGGCTACAGTTTGGCCTTGGGGCGTCAGTGCCTGCATCTTGAAGGATGGGGCCATCCGTAGCGCAGCGTCGCCAAACCCTTCTTCAAGCGGGGCCTCCTCAAGGACCTGACAGCCGGTGAGGGTTCCTTCGCCGGTGACCGAACAACTGATCGTCGCGCGCCCCGAAATACCTCTGCGATAGGCATCCTTTGGATAAAGACGATTGATGTCTTCGCCCGTTGGACGCTTTAGCCACTTGGGACCGAGGATTTCAGAAGCTGGCGCCGCCTGAGGCTGGTCCGGCCCTGCACTCGCCTGAAGCAACACCGCTATCAGCGCCAGAAGCATCGAATCCCCCAATTCCAAGGCAAAGCTTAGAGTTGGAGGCTAACCACGCGCCACCGCCTCGTTTAGTCGCCCTGGACAATCGAGAACATGATCGGGATGCGGATCGTGCGGCCGGCGGTGGCGCTGCCGTCCGGGGCGCTGGCGCTCATCTTGAACAGCGGCGCGAGTTCCAGGGCGGCCATGCCGAATTCCAGGCCCACCGGGTCCTCGATCTGCACCGCGCACTTCTCGAGCGAGCCCTGGGTCGCGACCTTGCACTCCAGCAGCACCGCGCCGCTCTTGCCGGCCTGAACCGCGGTGGGGGGATAGACGTTGGCGATGTCCTGCCCCGTCGGCGTCGCCACCCAGGTCACTTCCCGAAGCTCCGGGGCCGGAGCCGCCGAGACCGCTGCTGCCGAGGAGATGGCCGCACTGGCCAGGGCGATCAGATGGAGCATTTCGGTCCCTACGCTTTGGTTATTGAAACGTTAAAGCAAGAGCCGGGCCAACCGCAAAGCGGTCTTTCCTTCGCCCCAGAAACCGGCCACACCTCCCCACCCAAATGACCCGCATCGTGACCTACAACGTGCACCGCTGCGTCGGGAACGACCGTCGCCTCGACGTCGCGCGGGTGGCCGCGGTCCTGGCGGCGCTCAATCCGGACATCGTCGCACTGCAGGAGCTGGACGTAGGCCGCCGGCGCACGAACCACGTCGACCAGGCGCACGAGATCGCCGAACGGCTGGAGATGGCGTGCCATTTCCATCCGGCGTTCCGGGTGGAGGAGGAGCTCTACGGCGACGCTATCCTCACCTCGCTGCCCGAACGTCTGGTCAAGGTGGGACCGTTGCCCGGCTACAACCGCATGCGGGCGCTGGAGCCGCGCGGCGCGCTCTGGGTCGAGGTGGAAATCGACGGTCGGCCCGTGCAGATCATCAACACGCACCTGGGCCTGGTGCCGCGCGAACAGCAGATCCAGGCGGCCCACCTGGCTGGGCCCCAGTGGTTGGAACATCCCTCGTGCCAGTGGCCGGTCATCCTGCTGGGCGACTTCAACGCCACCGCGAGCTCGATCGTCTACCGCACGCTGACCCAGCGGCTGCAGCCGGCGCGCCGGCTGGCGCGGCGCAAACAGCCCACCTCGACCTTTCCCTCGCCGCTCCCGGTGCTGCGGATCGACCACCTGTTCGTCAGCCCGGGGATCGAGGTCCAGGACGTAACCGCTCCCTTCGATCCCCTTACCCGCGTGGCGTCAGACCACCTGCCGCTGGTGATGGACTTCGAGCTGACCTAATCCGGGCGAGACCGGGCGGCGCCCAGCGCCCTGGCCTGTTCGAACAGCCGCTCGCGCCGGCGACCCAGCCGCCAGGAATCCTCGGGTCCCGCGGGATCGCCCAGGTGTAGCGCCGCAATCAGTTCGGCGAAGGCGTTGCTACGCGATGGATCGACCTGGCACAGGCGGCCGTCGCGGTTCAGGGCGTCGATCGCCGCGACCAGGCTGCCGCGCTCGGCGCGCGCCTTGCCGACGGCGTCGCCGGTGTAGCCGAGGAAATGGCCGACCAGCCGGTGCAGCAGCGCCGCGGCATGCGCGCGGGCGTGCTCGCCGTCGCACTGGACCGCCAGCTCGATCTCAGTGTCGAAGCCGAACGAGCGGTTGTTGAGGTTGGCGGAGCCCACCCGCACGATCCGGTCGTCGAAGATGCTGGTCTTGGAGTGGACTATGATCTTCGAGCCGCCGCTTGCCAGGGGATAGAGCGCGCGGAATCGCCCGAAGACGTCCGCCGATCGCAGCCGCCAGACCATGGCGCCGCGCGCGTTGTCCATCGTAAGCCGATCGAACCAGCTCGGCGCCTCGCCAGTGGTCACCAGCACCACCTCCGGCCCGTCCGGCTCAGCCAGCCGCCGGGCCAGCGCCTCGGTGATCACCGGCGAGGTAAAGTACTGGTTCTCCAGGTAGATAGTCTCCCGGGCCTCGGCGATGCAGGCCAGGGCCAGCGCCAGGATCTCGTCGGCCGGCGGCTGGCGCCGCCACGGCGGCCGCGTCCGGGCGATAGAGACGGGCACGCCGATGAGATGCGGCGGAACGTGGTCGGGCCACGGGTCGCCGCCCGCGTCCGGCGGGGGCTCCAGCAGGCCGCCACCCGGGCTGAAGCTCCACCGCTCGCGGAAATGGTCGCCGAGCGCGCGGGCCGCCGCGCCGTCCACCATCATCATGACTTCGTGCCGCGGCGCATGGCATTCCTGGTCGGGCATGATCCGGCGGCGGTCTTCCTCCAGGTGGCCCGGCGTATCCCAGCGATCGATGGCGATGTCGCCGCCGCCGCAGAACGCCAGCCGATCGTCGATCACCACCACCTTCTGGTGATGGCACGCGCCGAACGGCACCTGGTCGTCCAGGCGGAACTCGATCCGGCTGTCCTCGAACCACTTGCGCGCCTTGTGCGGGAAGAACTCCTGGGTCGCGGCGATCGGCAGCGCCGACTTCCAGATCAGCAACCGGATGTCGAGCTCCGGGCGGGATTCGGAGAGCCGCAGCAGCACGCGCCCGACCTCATCCGGATCGTTTGGCCCGTCATAGCCGTCCGGAAAAAGGCGGGTGCGCGGATCGAAACCCCACCCGAGGATCAGGATCGATCGGCGGGCCTTCTGCATGGCCTCGTACAGCGCGGTGAAATAGGCCTCGGTGTCGACGAGGAAGGCGATGCGGTCGGCCGGCTCGGTCCGCCAGCATGTCTCGCCTGGAATCAGCACGCTCATGAGCACCCTCGCCACGGCCCGCGCCGCGAAGGCTCAAAGCCTACGGCCGAGCTAGGGTTCCAGGCAAAGGCGAACGACGCGGTCGCTGCGCGCTTGGCTCTCGAGAAAAGAAGCCGGTCGTCCGAGGACGATCCCAACCCAAAAAAAGAAGCGGATCGTCCGAGGACGATCCGCCGGCGGGGGGCCTGGAGGTGGGCTTGGGAACTATTGCTTGGCGACGTTGGTGGCCGCGCCCAGGTAGGCTTGGCAGGAGTTGGTCAGTTCGGCCGTCAGGCGTTCGCGACGGTCGCCGCTCTTGGCCTCCTTGCGGGCGCGCTGGAACTCTTCTTCGCCGCGGTTGACGATGTAGTTCGCCCGCGAGCCGCGCTCGGCCTTGACGAAGCTGTTCAGCGCCGCGGGATCGACGACGCCGTCGATGCTCGTGGCGAGGCCGCGGCAGCGGTTGGCTTTCAGATAGTCGACGTCGCTGAACTTCTCGGAGGCGGAAGCAGCACCCGCGGCAAAGGTGGCGACGACGAGCGTGATGACTGCAAATTTCATGAGAATGTCTCCCTCAGAACCTGGGAGAATGCTGCCCATCCGCAGGTCTCAACTCAAATGAACAAGCCGCAATGTTGAGCAATCCCGGATTAATATTAGGTCATGATACGTGTTTGTTACGCCGGAGATAAATTGCTTGTAATAAATCTGTCGCCGACGTCACAAGAGGCCATGGCCACGCTCGAACCTAGACTGACCGCGGACGAGACGAATGCGCTGCTCCGGCGCGCGTTTCCCGACGCTCCGTCGGCCGCCTTTCCGCGTGTGACGGACGTATCGCCCGGACGCGTCTGCGTGCTGGCGCCTTATCGCGAGGGCCTGTTGCGCCCCGGCGGCGTGATCGCCGGTCCGACGCTGATGTCGCTGGCGGACACCGCGGCCTACGCCCTGGTCCTCGCCCATATCGGCGACGAGCTCATGGCGGTGACGTCGCAGCTCAACATGAGCTTCCTGCGGGGCGCGCGACCCGGAGACATCCACGCCGAGGCCGAGATGCTGCGCCTGGGCCGCCGGCTAGCGATCTGCGACGTCCGGATCTGGACCGAGGCGCCCGACCGACTGGCGGCGCAGGCCAACGTCACCTACGCTATCCCCGGATGAACGCCCCACCAGCCCCCATCAAGACCCCTTGCATCAAGGTCTGCGTCGTCGACGGCGAGAGCGGCCTGTGCCTGGGCTGCTATCGACGCCTCAGCGAAGTGGCGGCCTGGGCGCGCTTTTCAGACGAGGAGCGCGACCGCATCCTGGCCGAGCTTCCGGACCGCCGCAGCCTGATCCGCCCGGAGAAGCTGGGCCTGTTCTGACCCGAACACGGGCAGATTCAGGAATGTGAAACCCTGCGCGTTCACGGGTTCCAAACGCAACCTCACATAGCTTTCACCCCAACAAGACAGGCCAGAACGGCCGCTTTTCGTGGTGATCGAGGTGTCTTCTTTCGGCAAACTCGCCGTCGTGGCGGGCGTGTCGGCGCTGGTCAGCGCCTGCGCCGTCGCCGCGGTCAGCCCGCAGCCTCTGCGGATCGCGCGGCTCGGCGTGGACGGCATCGAAGCCGGGCCGCCGAAGGCCGGATCCGGCGCGGTCGCCAAGGCTTCGGACGGTCACTTCTGGGCCGACGCCGAGGTGGCCAGCACGGCCGGCGCCAAGGAACAGGTCCACTTCCTCGTCGACACCGGGGCCACCGCCGTGGCGCTGACGCCCGACGACGCCGCCAAGCTGGGTATCAAGCCCACAGAGCTGAAGTACGGCCACAGCGTCACCACGGCCGGCGGCCAGGCGCGCGCCGCGGCGGTCACCCTGGCGTCCATCTCGATCAACGGCGCGCGGCTCGAGAACGTGCAGGCGCTGGTCGTTTCAGACGGCCTCGACGTCTCGTTGCTGGGGATGAGCTACCTAGGCCGCCTCACCCGCTTCGAGGCCACGCGCGACACGCTTCGCTTCGAGCCCTGATCGGACCTCCGCCAGCGCGCGGTCGATCACCTCCAGGCCCGCCCCCGCCTTCACCCCTTCGACGGTGAGCGTGCGGCGCCAGGCCCGCGCGCCGGGCAGTCCGTGGAACAGGCCCAGCATGTGCCGCGTCATGGCCGCCAGGTGCGTCCCGGCCGCAAGCTCGGCCGCTACGTAGTTGCGATAGACCTCGACCGCGGCGAACGGGTCGACCGCCTCGCCCTCTCCGAAGATGCGCTTGTCCGCCTCCGCGAGGACCGCCGGGGTGTGGTAGGCCGCACGGCCCAGCATCACGCCGTCCACGTGGGCCAGTTGCTGGTCCACCTCGTCCAGCGAGCCGATCCCCCCGTTGATGACGATCGTCAGCTCCGGGCGCTCGCGCTTCAGCCGCCAGACCAGGGGATAGTCCAGGGGCGGGATGTCACGGTTCTCCCTGGGCGACAGCCCCTTCAGCCAGGCCTTGCGCGCGTGGACGACGAAGGTGGTGACGCCCGCCTTCGCACATAGATCCACCAGCTCGAAGAGGCTCTCCTCCGGGTCCTGGTCGTCGACCCCGATGCGGCATTTCACCGTCGCCGGGATATTCACGGCCGCGCCGATCGCCGCCATGCACTCGGCTACCAGCTCGGGCTCGCGCATCAGGCAGGCGCCGAACCGGCCCGACTGCACACGGTCGGACGGACAGCCGACGTTCAGGTTGATCTCGTCGTAGCCCTCGGCCTCGCCGATACGGGCCGCCGCGGCAAGCTCCGCCGGCTCCGAACCGCCAAGCTGGAGCGCCACGGGATGCTCCTGCGGGCCGAACCGCAACAGCCTGTCGCGATCGCCGTGCAGCACAGCGCCCGTCGTCAGCATCTCGGTATAGAGCAGGCTTTTGGCCGTCAGCGTCCGATGGAACGCCCGGCAATGCCGATCCGTCCAATCCATCATAGGTGCAACGGATAGCGAATAAGCTTGCTTTTTCAATGTTTTGCGCTTACATTTCAACTGACAAGAACAACCGTCTGACTCGCTATTTTACGACGTTCCACGATCCGTTTCGCCCGGTTTCGATCCTCCACCGCACCCGTATTGCACGCGAAAAATGGCCTCCATCCGCAAGCAAAAGTCCGGCCACTGGCGGGTCTGGGTTCGCCGCAAGGGCAAGTCCCTGACGGAGACTTTCGTCAACCGCGAGGACGCCAAGAACTGGGGTCTCGAAGCCGAAAGGCAAATCGACCGCGGCGGTTCGCCCCTGCCCTCCCGTGTCTCCCGCATCACCAAGTTCAAAGACCTCATCAACCTGCACATCGCCGACATGACCGAAGTCGGCAAGCCACCAGGCCGGTCGAAGGCGGCTACCCTTGAGATGCTCAAACGCGAGTTGGGGGCCAAGAGCGTCGTCGACCTGGATCGTGGTGAGCTCCTGAAGTTCGGGCGCGCCCGCGCCGCGCAGGGCGCCGGACCGGTAACGCTGTCGATGGACATCGGCGTGATCAAACTGGTGGTTTCGCATGCCGCCGCGGTTCACGGCCTTGATGTCAGCGTCGAGCCCATCAACCTCGCGCGCATCGCGCTGAAGCGGCTGGGTCTGATCGGCAAGAGCAACGAGCGCGACCGGCGGCCCACCGATGAGGAACTCGAGAAGCTCTTCCGGCACTTCGACAAGAACGAGCGCTACACGATCCCGATGTCGCGGGTGATCCGCTTCGCGATCGCCACGGCCATGCGGCAGGAGGAGATCTTCCGCGTCACCTGGAGCGACTACAACCCGCGCACCAAGATGCTCCTGATCCGCGACCGCAAGGACCCGCGCGAGAAGAAGGGCAACGACCAGCGCATCCCGCTTCTGGCTGTCTCGGGGTTTGACGCCGCAGCCCTGGTCGAGGAGCAGCGCGCGATCCGCGTCAACGACGACGACCGGATCTTCCCCCATCATCACAAGTCCGCCGGCACCGCGTTCACGCGCGCCTGCACCATGGCCGGTGTCTTCGACCTGCACTTCCACGACCTGCGGCACGAGGGCGCCAGCCGGCTCTTCGAGGCTGGCTTCGCGATCCAGCAGGTGGCGCTGGTCACGGGCCACAAGGACTGGAAGATGTTGCGGCGGTACACCCACCTGAAGCCCGAGTCCCTGCATGCGATCGCGGCGGGGCTCGGCCGATGAGCGACTTGCGTAGTATAGTCCTAGGGACTACATTTCCTCGCAAGCGCTCACGATGAGCGTCTACCAAACGAAGGGGTTCGGCCGCTTTGCCCGCAAGGCAAAGCTAGAGGTGTCGGAGCTCTTGGAGGCCGCGGCCGCCGTCGCATCCGGCGACTGGGATGCGGACCTGGGCGGCGGCGTCTTCAAGCAGCGTATCGCGCGTCGCGGTAGCGGGAAGTCCGGCGGCTTTCGGACGATCCTCTTGTTCAAGGTTGGCTCGCACACGTTCTTCGTCGTGGGGTTCGCCAAGAACGAGAGGGCGAGTTTGACGGATCGGGAACTGAGGGCCCTGAAGAAGCTGGCGGCCGCCTACCTGGCCGCGGACCTTACGATGGTAGAGGCCCTGGTCGACGCCGGAGAGATCGAGGAACTTAGGGACGATGGCGAAGGTGGCTCGTAAGGCAGGAAGCAAGGTTCTCGCAGCGGTTCACGAGGCCGCGGAAGGACTGTTCAGCGTCGGCCTGGTCGACAAGGCGACGATGCGCCAGTTCGATGAGTTGTGCCTCACGCCGGTGGAGGCCATGTCGCCTGATGAGATACGCGCACTGCGCGAACGGGAGCAGGTTTCCCAGCCGGTCTTCGCCCGCTACCTGAACGTCCGAAAGGACGCGGTCAGCAAATGGGAGCGTGGCGAGAAGCGGCCCGACGGCCCTTCCCTGAAGCTGCTGGCTCTGGTGAAGGCCAAGGGCCTGCAGGCCATCGCCTAGCTGGTCGGCTTGGCGACAGTCGAGACCTCGCCGATCCACAAGCTTCGCCCGACCAAAGCTTGGCCAGCAACGCGCCAAGGCGCATCATCGAGGCATGAGCGAGCGGTTCGTGGTCAGGCCCGATACGAAGGGTTTCAGCGTCTTCGACCTGGCGCTTGGCCAGGTGGCGGAGATCGCGAAGATCCCGCAGCGGACCCTGTCGACCGAGGACGCCGAACACCTCGCGCGGCTGCTGAACCAGCAGCCGCCGGCCGCGCCGGCCGAACAGCTCAACTGAGGTAACTGCGATGCTCGCGCTGGTGCCGAGCCGCGCTGATCGCGGCCTCGGCCTGCTCGGTCGTGGAGGTGCGCGCGCCCCGATCCGCCCACGCCTGCAGGTCATCCATCGCGTAGACGACCCGGCCACCGATCTTGCGATAGGCCGGCCCGGTCCCGAACGTGCGGTGCTTTTCGAGGGTGCGGCCCGACAGGCCCAGCCAGTCGGCGGCCTCATTCGTGCGGAGCAGGCGGTGGGGCGTGGCGGTCAGGACGTCGCTCATGGTCGCGGTCTCCAACGGATCTTCGCCATCCTGCCCGCCGGCCGCGGCGCTGCCGAGGGCGTAACCCTACCCACGTACCGACACGACCCGGGCCAGAAGCGTCGATCACCCGACCTTGGCTTTTGACACAGGCCTACCGCGCATGAACAACATGCAACAAGTTCCGGTTGTTGCGTGCGCGGCTCATGGATGTCTTGCAGGACCAGGATGCGGCTGCCCGACGCGCAACGCTGAGGGCGATCCTGAAGCTCTTCCGCAAACGTAGCGGCCTGAAGTCCGCGGAGATGGCCAAGCTGATGGGCAAGGGCCTCCGGACCTACCAGCGCTGGGAGTCCGGCTACTACGGGGTCCAGGTCGAGCCGATCCGCCGGTTCGCCGAGATCGTGCACGTCGATCCCTGGGGGATCATCTTCGCCGTCGAGTTCGGCTCCGTGGACTTCGCCGTCGACACCGCCGGCAACAACGGCGCGTCGCTCCTGCTCGTGGCGCTTCGGCGACTTCACCGGCGTCCCGGCGGCAAGGCGCTTCGGGAGCTAGATCCGCGCTCCCTCATGCTCACCTATACGCGGGGCTTCGACCTGCTGATCCAGCGCGCGGAGGAATATGCCGCCGACCTCGAGCAGTGGATGTTCGACGAGAACCTGGGCGGCGGCGACGATCCCGACGACGGGAAGCGCTAGCTGAGCGGCGGCGCGGAACGGCCAGGCGGCGGATCCGATATGAGGCCGAGCGAGCGCGCCCGGACCACCGCCTGCACCCGGGTGCGAACGCCGAGCCGGCCGCAAGCCCGGAACACGTGGCGTTCCACGATCCGATGCGAGACGCCCAGGATGATCCCGATGTCGCGTGAGCTCTTCCCTTGCTGCACCCAGTACAGGCATTCCGTCTGACGGGGCGACAAGGTCACTCGGTCGTCTCCGCCTCCAGATCCGGAACCGTCGGGGCGGCCTTCGTGCAAGCCACTCATTACGCCAATCCTTCGAATACCGGACGCCCAACACGGCCCGGCTTCCGAACACATGCAATTATTCGATTTCCGGCGAGGTTCCCGCGGCTCGACAGCGGCACAACCTAAGTCACGTGACGCGCCCCGTCTGGCGCGCGACGCGCCAAATTCTGGCGCATCCGCACGAACCGACGGGAGGAGGTTACGCCCTCGCGGGCTGCGGCCCCGCACGCCAGCCTTCTGGGGAAAGGACGGGCCCCATGCTGGATCCCCAAGCCGTCGTCGACCTGGCCGCGCAATGCGCGCCGCACGTCGCCCCGGCCACCTTGCTCGCGGTCGCCCGCGCCGAGAGCGGCCTCGACCCGCTCGCGATCGGCGTCAACGGCGCCCGCGGCCGTCGCCCGACCGCCACCACGTCGGCCGAGGCCGCCGCCGCCGCCAAGGCGCTCCTCGCCGCCGGCCGCGACATCGATCTCGGCCTCGGGCAGATCAACGTCCACAACCTGGCGCGGCTCGGCCTCTCCATCGAGGCGGCCTTCGACCCGTGCCGGAACCTCGCCGCCGCGGCGCAGGTCCTGAGCGAAGGCTATGCGCGCGGCCAGGCCCGCCATGGGCCTGGCCAGGCGGCGCTGCGCGTGGCGCTTAGCGTCTACAACACCGGCCACCTCGAGCGTGGCTTCGCCAACGGCTACGTCGCCCGGGTTGTCGCTCAGACCGGCCCGGCCGTTCGCGCCTCGCGCGTGGCCGCCGTCCCCGAACCGTCGCCGCCGGCCGCCTGGGACGTGTTCGCCCGCGCCGCAGCACAACCCTCCCGCTTCGTCCTGTCTACCTCAGGAGCCACGCCGTGACCCTCTCGCGCCGCGCCCGCCGCCTCATCCTGCTCGCCGCCTGCGCGACGCTTGCCGCCGAACCCGCCTATGCGCAGGACGTCGGCGGTGACCTCGGCGGCTTCATCCAGAACATCATCGACCTCCTCAACAGTGGGGTCGTCCGCGGCCTCGCCGTGCTGGCGGTGATCATCACCGGCATCGTCTGGATGTTCGGTCAGATCGACCTGCGCCGCGCCGGCACGGTGGTGGTGGGCATCATCGTGATCTTCGGCGCCTCGACGATCGTCGACCTCATCACCGGCGGCGGCGGGGGCGGCTGATGTCGGCAGAGCGCCTGCAGGAGGACGTACTCTTCCTCGCCTGCACCCGGCCGGCCCTGGTGCTGGGGGTGCCCATGGAGGCGATGGGCGTGAACCTCATCGTCTCCACCGTGGCGTTCCTCGGCGGCGGCTCGCTGCTCTACCTCCTGATCGCCCCGGTGCTCCACGTGGTCTTCCAGGCGGTCTGCAAGGCCGACCCCAACGCCTTCCGCGTGCTCTACCTCTTCGTCGAGACCAAGGGCCGGGCCCGCAACGTCGGCCTCTGGGGCGGCAGCTCCGCGAGCCCGCTGCCCATGCGGCGCGCGACCGGCCGGAGGGCCGTCCATGTCTGACCTCGCCATCAACGCCGCCCCCGATCGGGCGCGTGGCCGCGAGCTCCAGGCCTCGCGCACCCTGCCCTACGCGCGGCACGTCAACGAGCGGGTGGTGGCGCTGGACACCGGCGCCCTGATGCTCTGCTTCCGCCTCGACGGCGCGAGCTTCGAGACCGCCGACGTCCGCGACCTCAACGACCGGCACGCGAAGCTCAACGGCGCCTGGCGCAACATCGCCTCGGACCGCCTCGCGGTCTGGCACCACTTGGTGCGGCGCGAGGCGGACCCGCCCGCGCCCGGCCCGTTCCGCTCGGACTTCGCGCGCGAGCTGGACGCCGCCTATCGCGCCCGGCTTGGACGGGAGCGCCTCTTCGTCAACGAGCTCTACGTCACGCTCGTCCTGCATCCCGGGCGCGATGCGTCCGCCCGGACCCAGGCGTGGGTGGGCCGCCTGATCCGGGCCAGCCAGGTCGATCTCGAGACGGGCGACGCCGTCCGCGAGCTCGAGGACGCCGGCCAGGCTCTGGTCCAGCACCTTTCGCGGTACGGCGCCGCCCCCCTCGGTCTCTATGAGCGGGAGGGTCTCGTCTTCTCCGAGCCGATGGAGATGCTGCGCCGGGTGCTCACCGGCGAGCCGGCCCGCGTGCCGCTCGTCCGCGGCCATCTCGGCGAGGCGCTCTATACGGCGCGTGTGATCTTCGGTCGCGAGGCGCTGGAAATCCGCGACACGGCCAGCGCGCGCTACGCCGCGATCCTGGGGATCAAGGAGTATCCGGCGTCCACGCGGCCCGGACTCTGGGACGGCCTGCTCTCCGCCCCCTTCCCGCTGGTCGCGTCGCAGTCGTTCAGCTTCCTGTCGAAGGTCGCCGCCCAGGCGGTCATGACGCGCAAGCAGAACCAGATGCTGTCGGCGCGCGACCGCGCCGCCTCGCAGATCGACGGCCTGGACGCCGCGCTCGACGACCTGACGTCGAACCGCTTCGTGATGGGCGAGCACCAGGCGTCGGTCCTGGTGCAGGGCGAGACGCCGCACGCCCTGGCCGACCACCTGTCCCGCGCCCGCGCGCTTCTTGCCGACGCCGGGTTCGTCGCCGCGCGCGAGGACCTCGGGCTGGAAGCGGCGTTCTGGGCGCAGTTTCCCGGCAACTTCCGCCTGCGCCTACGGCCGGCGGTGATCACCAGCCGCAACTTCGCGGGCTTCGCGCCCTTCCACACGCACCCGGCGGGCCGCGCCGACGGCAACCACTGGGGCCCCGCCGTCACGACGCTGCGCACCTCGGCCGGTTCGCCCTACGCCTTCAGCTTCCACGTCGGCGACCTCGGCCATACGTTCATCTGCGGCCCCTCCGGTTCGGGCAAGACCGTCGTCCAGAACTTCATGCTGGCGCAGCTCGAGAAGCTCGGGGCGCAGCAGGTCTTCATCGACAAGGACCGCGGCGCGGAGATCTTCGTCCGGGCCTGCGGCGGGACCTATCTCGCGCTGGTCCCCGGCCAACCGACCGGCTTCGCCCCGCTCAAGGCGCTCGCGGACACGCCCGCCGACCGGGCGTTCCTCGGCGCCCTCGTCCGCCAGATGGTCTGGCACGGCGAGCGGCCGCCGACACCCCAGGAGGAGGCCGCGATCGACGGCGCGGTGGCGGCCCTCCTGCCGCTGCCGGCGGCCAACCGCTCCGTCGCGGCGCTCCGCGCGCTGCTCGGCCAGCGCGACGCCGGTGGCGTCGGGGCCCGCCTGGACCGCTGGCGCGCTGGCCAGGCGCTTGGCTGGGCGCTGGACGGCGACGCCGACGCCCTCCCCCTCGACACCCGGCTCCTGGGCTTCGACATGACCCATGTGCTCGATGCGCCCGACGTGCGCACGCCACTCATGATGTACCTCTTCCACCGCCTTCAGGGGCTGGTGGACGGCCGACGCCTCGTCATCGACGTGGACGAGTTCTGGAAGGCGCTCGGCGACGAGGCCTTCCGTGGGCTGGCGCAGGATGGCCTGAAGACCTTCCGCAAGCAGAACGCCCTGCTGGTGCTGGGCACGCAGTCGCCGGCCGATGTCCTGCGCTCGCCAATCGCGCACACCATTGTCGAGCAGTGCGCCACCAAGATCTTCCTCCCCAACCCGCACGCGGCCGAGCGCGACTACATCGACGGTTTCGGGCTGTCGGCGCGGGAATTCGCGCTGGTGCGCGAGGAGCTCGCGCCGAGCCAGCGCCGGTTCCTGGTCAAGCAGGGGCTCGACTCGGTGGTCGCCGAGCTGGACCTCGGCGGCCTCGACGACGCCCTCGCCGTGCTCTCCGGCCGGGCCGAGACGGTGGAGCTCCTCGACCGAATTCGCAGCGAGCACGGCGACGATCCCGTCCGCTGGATGGTTCCCTTCCACATGGCCCGGAGGCAGCTCCTATGAAGCCCCTCGTCCCCCTCGCGCTCGTCGCCTCCCTGGCGTTCGCCGCCCCCGCCTCCGCCCAGATGGCGGTCCATGACGTCGCGAGCTACGGCAGCCTGCTGCGGCAGGCGACCACCGCCCTCGACCAGCTGAAGGAACTCCAGGCGCAGGTCGGCGAGGCGAAGCGGCTCTACGACGGCTTCAACACCGCCTCGGGGGCCGGCGCGCTGGCGAACCTCCTCAAGGCGCCGGAGCTGCGCGCCTTCGTGCCGGACATCGACACCTATGTCGCCGCCGCCAAGGGCGACTTCTCCGCGCTCGGGGACATCGGCCGCAAGGCGACGACGATCCGAGCCGAGGCGCGCCTCTACACCGCGCCGGCCGACGACGCGCTTGGCCAGGAGCTGGAACGCCAGGGCGACCGGGCCGCCCGCGACCTCGCGCTCGGCCGCGCCGCGGCCGGCGCCGGCGCGCAACGCCTCGAAGGCCTGAACCAGCTGCTCGCCGCCCTCGACACGGCGCCCAACGCCCGCGCCGTCATGGACCTGCAGGCGCGGATCGCGGCCGAACAGGCGCTGGGCGTCAATGACCAGATGCGCTTGCAGGGGCTCGCCATGGCGCAGGACGCCGAGGCACGACTCCAGGCCCAGAGGGACCGCGAACGCGCCGCGGCGGCCCGAGACGCTCGCATGCAACGCTACCGGAGCGGATTCCAATGATCCGCGGCCTGATCTCAGTCGCTCTTCTTCTTGCCGCATGCGACCCGGCGCCTCGCGACGTGACGTGGTTCGAGGCGCATCCCGATGACGCCAAGAAGACTCTGGCGCAATGCGCCGAGGGCGCACGGAACGCGGAGTGCGAGAACGCTCGGTCGGCGCTCAACCGCTTGAAGGCCAACGCGCGCAAGGAGCGCTACCGCCAAGGCTTTGAATGATGGAAGGCGAACTACGGATCTTCGCGCCGGCCTACGCCTACATCGATGGCCGCCTCGACTCGTTTCTCCGAGAAGGCGCGGGCAACGCCATGGCGGAGGTGGCCGGGCCGCTCCGTATCGCTCTCGTGCTCTACGTCCTCCTCTACGGCTTCGCGATCCTACGCGGCGCGATCGCGGAGCCCATCATGGACTTTGCCATCCGCTCCGTGAAACTGGCGCTCGTGACAATGTTGGCCACGACCGCGGCGTACGGCTCGTGGATCGCGCAGCCGCTGTTTCAGGGCCTACCGAACGCACTGGCGCGTGCAATCGGTGGCGGGGCGGTCGGCGACGCGGGGGTAGCCTTCGACCAGTTCTTCAATCGTGCAGCCTACCTGGGCGAGAAAATCGCCGAGCAGGCGACATTGACGGATTGGGTCCCGCTCTTGCTCAGCGGAATCGTGTGGGTCTGCGGCGCGCTGGCTGCCGCCCTGGGGTTCGGCATTGTGGCCCTCTCGAAGGTCGCTCTCGCCCTGCTGATTGCGCTGGGTCCGATCTTCGTGGCCTGCGCGCTCTTCGAAGCCAGCCGCCGCTACTTCTTCGGCTGGCTGAGCCAGGCCGTGAACTACCTGATCTTGTTCGCCTTGATCCTGGCCATCTTCCAGATGGTGCTCGCGATCGTCGCCGAGCAATGGAGTGCGATCGAAGGCGACGACCCGATGGCGGGCGGCCTGATGTTCATCGCCCTCTGCCTCCTGGGCGCGATCTTCTTCCTGCAGACGCCGGCCATTGCGGCGGGCATCGCGGGCGGGGCGAGCATCGGGCTGGCCGACTTCGGCAACGCCATCGGCATTCGCGGCGGCGGGGCGGGCCGGGGTAGCACGTCGGCCGATGGAAACCGCGGCTTCGCGCCCCCTCAGGGCGGGTCCATTCGCCAGGTCAGGACGGCGCGATAGGCCCGGAGGGCGCGACGCGGGGGAGGAAGTTACGTCCTCCCGCCGCACCGGCCCGAACATCAAGCTAGCGACATGGAGCCTGTCATGTCGCCTTCCCCCACCGCTTGGTGCAAGCCGCTCATCCTCATCCTGCCCGCGAGCCTCCTCGCCGCCTGCGCGACGTTCGCGAGCCACGACGTGCCGGGGTGCTCCGGCGCGCGGCGACCGGCGAACCCCCACGGCTCGGTGCTGGCGCCGGGCGCCGGCACAGGGGCCGAAACGCAGCCAGCTCCCGCCGCAGCCTGCCGGGGCTCCCGGCCGTGAGCGGCGTGCCTGCCCCCGACCTCAAGGCTTACTTTGCGGAAGCGCAGAGCTGGGACCGCGATCGCCTTGCCGCGGCCTACCGATCGCGTCGCCTCGCTTGGAGCCTCGCCGCGGTGGCCGCGGCCTTGGCAGGCGTGGCGGTCGCCGGCGTGGCGGCGCTCACGCCGCTCAAGACGGTCGAGCCCTACGTGGTCCGCGTGGACCGCACCACCGGCGCCGTCGAGGTCCTGCGCGGCCTCACCCGGGCAGAGCCCGTCAGTTACGACGAGGCGGTCACCAAGTCCTTCCTCGCCACCTACGTCCGGGCGCGCGAAAGCTGGCTGCCACAGGCGGCCGAGGCCAACTTCCGCCAGGTGTCGATCATGTCGACGCCCGAGGAGCAGCAGCGCTGGGCGCTCGCCTACCGGCCGAGCAACGCCACCAGCCCGCAGGTTGCCTACGGCCCCGCCGCGGATGTCCAGATCAGCGTCCGGGCGATCAGCTTCGTGGCGCCGGGCGTCGCAAATGTCCGCTTCCATCGCGCCATCCGCCGGGGCGGCCAGGTGGAGGACAGCGACTGGATCGCCACGGCGGCTTTCGCCTATACCAAGGCGCCCATGGGCGAGAGCGACCGCCTGCGGAACCCGCTGGGCTTCCAGGTCTCGTCCTATCGCGCTGACCCGGAGGTCGTCCGGTGATCCGCGCCCTCACTCTGGCCGCCGCCCTCTTGGCCACCACCACGGTCCCGGCGATCGCCGTCGAGACCCCGCGCGCCGGTGCTGCGGATCCGCGGATCAAAACCGTCGACTATGACCCGCTGCAGGTCGTGCGCATCGTGGGCGTCTTCCGCACCGCCACCCAGATCCGGTTCTCGGCCGAAGAGACAATTCTCCACGTGGCGCTGGGCGACAGCTCCGGCTGGGAGGTCGCGCCCGAGAACAACATCCTCTTCGCCAAGCCGACGGCGCCCCGCCCGCCCACCAATCTGATCGTCACCACGCGGACCGCCGACGGCGAGACGCGCCACTACGCCTTCGAGCTCGCCACGCGCGCCAGCCGGACGTCGGGCGACGCTTTCTTCGTGGTGCAGTTCCGCTACCCGGCGGCCGAAAAGCTCAGGCTTGAGACGGCGCTGTCGGCGGAAGCCCAGGCGCTGGAGCAGCGGGTGCTGCAGCTCAAGCTCGAGCGCGGGGTGCTCGAAGGCCCGCGCAACCTCGCCTACGCGCTGCAGGGCTCTACCGAGATCGCGCCCTCCGAGGTCACCGACAACGGCCGGTTCACGGTGCTGCGGTTTCCCGGGGCCCAGGCGGTGCCAGCCATCTATACCGTCGCGCCGGACGGCGCGGAGGCCCTGGTCCCGTTCGACGTACGCGGCGAGTTCCTCGTCGTCCACCAGACCGCCGCGCAGCTGCGGCTACGGCGAGGCCGCGAGGTCGTCTGCATCTTCAACCTCGCCTACGCGCCGGCCGGCCGTCCCACCGGCACGGCCACGGCCGCGCCGGACGTCGACCGCACCCTGCGCCAGGAGCGCCCGAAGTGACCGACGCCATCCCCCGGTCGGCGGCCGAGCCCGATCCGCCGCTTGACCGCACCATCTCGCCCATCGCCGGGCCGCTGGCGTCCTCCGGCCGCGGCAAGGCCATCGCCTTCGCGGGCCTGCTTGCCGGCTGCGGCGCGGTGGCGCTGGCCACCTGGAGCGCGGAACGGCCCCGCGCCGAGCGGCCCCGCGAGACGCCCGCCCGCCAGGTCGTCGCCTTCGAGCCCGCCAAGCCGCCGCCGACCCTGGCGCATCCGGAGCCGGGCGCGTTGACCCTGTCCGGGGACGCCGGCCCGACCGCCGCCGTCGTCCCCGCCCTGGACCCGGCCGCGGCGACCAACCCGCCGTCCCGGACGCCGGGCCCTTCCCCTCGCGACGTGGCGCGACGCTCGCCGCTGATGGCCTATTCCCGGGGCGGCGGCCTTTCGCTCGCCGCCGCGCCGGGCCCGGCGATCGTGCCGGCCCTGCTGCCGGATCGTCCCGCACAGTCGGAGCTCGACGGCCTGCGCCAGGGCTCGACCGTCGGCCGGGCCACGGCGTCGGCGATCGGCGACCGCAACTTCCTGATCCTGGCGGGCGCCACCGTGCCCTGCGTGCTGCAGACCGCCCTCGACACGACGACGGCGGGGTACGTCACCTGCCTTGTGGATCGGGACGTCTACTCCGACAACGGCGCGGTCGTGCTGCTCGAGAAGGGCGCGCGGGTGCTCGGCGAGTACCGGACCGGCATGCGCCAAGGGCAGGACCGGATCTTCGTGCTCTGGACGCGCGCGGTCACGCCGGCGGGCGTCGCGATCGCCCTGGCCTCGCCCGCCAGCGACGCCCTGGGGCGCGCGGGCTTCGGCGGCCGGGTCGACACCCACTTCTGGGACCGCTTCGGCGCGGCCGTCCTGCTGTCGGTGATCGACGCCGGCGCGGCGGCCATCACCGACGGCGACGGTGCGGTCGGCACCGTGCGCCTTCCGTCCGACGCAGCCGGCCTCGCCGTGCAGCAGGGGGCCGACATCCGTCCGACGCTGCGCCTGGCGCAGGGCGCCCAGGTGGCGATCCAGGTCGCGCAGGACCTCGACTTCTCCTCGGTCTACGGGCTGCGGCCGCGGCCATGACCTACGACGCCGCCATCCTCACCCACTACCTGGCGCCGATCCGCGCGGCCCTCGATGCGCCCGACGTCACCGACGTGGTCGTGAATCGCCCCGGCGAGTTCGGCGTGGAGACCCCGGCGGGGTGGCGCTGGGTGGAGTCTGCGGAGTTGACTGCCGACGCACTGATGCGGATCGGCGTCGCCGCGGCCGCCGCCACCGCCCAGGACGTGGGCGCCGAGCAGCCGCTCTGCTCGACGGTGCTGCCGACGGGCGAACGGTGCCAGGTGGTCCTACCGCCCGCCGCCGAGCAGGTCTCCCTCACCTTCCGAAAGCCCTCGCCCCAGGCCTTCGCCCTGGAGGATCTCGCCCGGGCCGGGTTCTTCGAGGAGGCTTCGCCCGCGGTCTCGCCGCTGCGGCGCGCCGAGCCCGCGCTCGCCGCCCTGCGCGACGCCGGCGACTGGCCCGGCTTCTTCCGCGCCGCGGTGGAGGGCCGTCGCAACATTCTCGTGTCCGGCGCGACCGGCTCAGGCAAGACCACCTTCGCCAAGGCGCTCGTCCGGCTCATCCCCGAGGCGGAGCGTCTCGTCACCATCGAGGACGCCCGCGAGCTCGTCGTCCCGCATCGCAACGCCGTGCACCTGCTCTACGCCAAGGACGGACAGGGCCTGGCGCGGATCGGCCCCCGGGAGCTGCTGGAGAGCGCGCTTCGCATGCGCCCCGACCGCATCCTGCTGCAGGAGCTGCGCGACGCGTCGGCCTTCTTCTACCTGCGCAACGTCAATACCGGCCACCCTGGCGCGATCACCACCGTTCACGCCAACTCGGCGGAGCTCGCCTTCGAGCAGCTCACCCTGCTGGTCAAGGAGAGCGAGGCCGGCCGCGACCTCCACCGCGACGACGTCCGCCAGCTCCTGATGCGGCTGGTGGACATCGTGGTCCACGTTGAACGCCGCGGCGGCCGCTTCCGCCTGGCGGAGGTCTGGCATGAACCGCTTCGCCGCCACGCCCTGGCCGCTTAGGGCGGCCCTCGTCGCCGGCGCCGCCGCGCTCGCGCTGGGGTTCCTGGCGACACTGGCCGCGACCATCGCGCTCGTCGGCCTGAAGCAGCTGTCCGGCGACGTGGACCCTGCCGCCGTCCCGGCATGGCTCTGGCACTACCGGCACGATCCCGCGGTGCAGCGCTGGACCAAGGTCGGCGCGATTTCCGCGGCCGGCATCGGATCCCTGGTCACCGTGGGTGTCGCCGGCCAGCTGCGGCGCCCGCTGCACGGCGCGGCGCGCTGGGCGTCGGAGACGGAAATCCGCCGCGGGGGCCTGCGCGCCCGGACCGGCATCCTCCTTGGCCGCAAGGCGGGACGCCTGCTGGTGTTCGGCGGCCAGGAGCACGTGATGCTCTATGCGCCCACCCGGACCGGCAAGGGCGTGGGCGTGGTCATCCCCAACCTGCTGGCCTGGCCGGACTCGGTGGTCGTGCTCGACGTCAAGCGCGAGAACTGGGAGGCCACCGCCGGCTTCCGCGCGGCGCATGGCCAAGAGGTCCACCTCTTCGATCCTCTCGACCCGGAGGGCCGAACCGCCCGCTACAATCCGCTCGGCCACATCGACCGGGAGGACCCGGCGGCGATCCTGGACGAGCTGCAGCGGATCGCCGCCATGCTCTTCCCGCACCCGCCCAACGCCGACCCCTTCTGGGCGGAATCCGCGCGGACCGGGTTCGTCGGCGTCGCCGCCTACCTGGCGGAAACGCCGGAGCGGCCGCTCACCTTCGGCGACCTCTACGCCGAACTGACGGCCGGCGATCCGCGGACCCGGTTCCCGGCGCTGATCGCGCGTCGCCGCGAGGCGGGCCGTCCGCTGTCGCCCGGCTGCGTCCGCGCGCTGACCGACTTCACCTCCTCGTCCGAGAACACCTTCGCCTCGGTGCGGCAGAGCCTGACCGCCAAGCTGAACCTCTGGGTGAACCCGCGCGTCTGCGCAGCCACCGCCGCCAGCGACTTCGACCTGGCCGCGCTCCGCAGCCGCCGGTCTTCGGTCTACCTGGCCGCCTCCCCGGACAACCTGGGGCGCATCGCGCCGCTCTACGCCCTGCTGTTCCAACAACTCGTGGACAGGTCGTGCCGCGAACGCCCGGACCCAACCCGCCACCCGCACCAGGTGCTGGTGCTGCTGGACGAGTTCGCGCGGCTGGGTCACGCCGAGGTTCTGGCCAAGGCCTTCGCCTATGTCGCGGGCTACGGCCTGCGGCTGCTGCCCGTCCTGCAGTCGCCGGCGCAGCTCCGCGCCGAATACGGTCCCGACGTCACCGAAGAGATCCTGGCCAACTGCGCGGTGGAGATCGCGTTTGCGCCCAAGGAGCTGCGCCTCGCCCGCGACCTCTCGGAGCGCCTGGGCGACACCACGGTGCGCAGCCCCGCCCGCAGCCGACCCACCGGCCTGTCCCGCGGCCATCGCAGCGTCAGCGAGTCCGAGCAGCGTCGGCCGCTCCTGCTGCCGCAGGAGCTGAGCCAGATGCCGGAACACGACCTGATCGTCCTCAAGGCCGGCCTGCCGCCGATCCGCGGCCGAAAGCTTCGCTACTACCGCGAGCCGGCTTTCCGGCGGCGGCTCCTGGCGCCGCCCGCCGTCTCCGCCTTGCCGCCGTTACCGGTCGCGGCCGCCCCGGATCCCGCCTCTCCGGGCGGCGGCGGCGATCCCCTCACCCTACAAGCCATCGTGCCGATGCTGGCCGCGGAAGGGCTCGAGCCCCTGCCGCCGGAGGGGGCGAGCCCGGACCAGATCGAGGCCTGGGTGGAGCGCTTCATCGACGCCACCGCCCAGCCGCTGCCGAAGGAGCCGTCCCATGGCTGAAGACCTCAACATCCTCGTGCCCGAGGGGCGACCCCGGTCCGAAACCCAGGGCGACGTGCCCGAGAGGATCCAGCGCCGCTACCTCACCGAGCGCCGGGGCGGTCCCGGCCTCGGTTACTATGCCGACGCGCGGGTGACGGAGGCGGCGTTCCGCGACCAAGGCCGACGGCTCTCCACGAACCGGAACGACCCGCACGTCGTCCGCGACCTCGTCGCCATCGCCCAGCACCGTGGCTGGACCACCATCAGTGTCCGGGGACACAGCGAATTCCGCCGCGAAGTCTGGCTGGTGGCGCGCGCGGCCGGGCTGGAGGTCCGCGGGTACCGCCCCAGCGAGCGCGACCGTCAAGCGGCCGATCGCCGGGGCCGCGAAGGAGCCCGAACGACCTCACCAGACGCGGAGGCACGGATGCGCATCGTGGAGAGCGTGGTGCGGGCGCGGGTCGTCGAACCCGCCGAGCAATCGCGCATCCTCGCCTCGGCGCGAGGGCGCCTGGCGTCCTGGCTGGAACGGGGTGCGCGCTTCGAGCGCGTTCGGGACCGGGAGCGTTCGGTCCGATGATCGAGAGCGGCCAATCTCAACCTGCGCCGACTTTGCAGCAGCTTCAATCGGCGGCGCGTCGCGGTTTCCCGATCCCACGTTCCAGGGCCTGACGCTAGCGGCTCGAGGGTGCGTAGCCCACCAACTCATGGAGCCTTCCCAGGCTCCCGAACCGCTCGATGTACTGCCTTGCGGAAGGGGGCGAGGCTCCAGGCCGGCCGGGTACGCAGCGCATGACGTGGGGGTCGGCGCCGGCATTGGCGGCATCGCCGCCGCCCGCGCTCTCGGACGGATCGACGAGCTTCGCCTCGCCCACCCAAATCCCACTGCGCGACCTTCGACCTGATCCTGGCGAACCCGCTCGACCGCCGGTGTTTACGGCTGCGTCTTGGGTGGCGAGGTCATCCCAGGCGCGGCCGGATCGCCTTGGCGCGCGGCCTCGTCTGCGTTGGGAGACACGCCGCCCGGCCCTGCCGCGCCCACCGGGGTCTCCCCACCGTTCGGGTTCGGCTGGGGCGGCGCAGCGCCGCTCGGGTCCATGGTGGCCGTCGCCGCGCGTTCTGGCGCCGCCGCTTCGCGGGGACCGCAGGCCAACAGGCCAAGGGGCGCCATCAGCGCCAGCAACACTCGAAGTTTCATGGAGGTCTCCGTTTTTGGCGGCCCGGGAAACGGTCGGTTCCGAAGCCGGCTCCGGGAGACATCAATTGCGGGCTGCCCAAACGATGGGCGGAGGAATCCAAGGCCCCCGTTGCGCGAGTTGCCGACCTTGGAACGCCCCGGAAGCACGACATTGGCCGCGGGCGAACGTTGTCCCTTGCGGTTCGAGCCTACCTCGGCGTTCGCCGATATTTGGACGGCAGGAGTTCGGCAATCTTGACAGGCCTGAGGGGTCCCGTGCGGGTCAGGCATGATAACCGCCGCAGTCGGGGAATAGTCGCCAATCCGAGCTCGGCGCTTGCCACACGGCGCGCACACAAACGGTTCGCCTCGGCCAGGATGGTCGACGACAACCATGGTGTCGATGTCACCCAAGCCGTGTCCGCAAACCGCACGTCCAAGGGCCAGATGCCCTCGGACTTTGACGCACATCTTGCCCGGCGCTGGGCAAGTGGGGACTCGCCCAGGGCCGGTCCGGCGGCCTTCGATCGGATACGTCCGAGCCTGCAGCGGTGCGGCCGGGCGCCTTCCCCGCCGCAGCACCCTACCGGCTTTGCGGGCGTTACGGCGGTATGGCTCAGTCATCTCCCAGTCCTGCCTTCTCGACGCAAATCCCCGCGCGTCTGGACCGCCTTCCCTGGAGCCGCTTCCACTGGCTGGTGGTCGTCGCACTGGGGATCACCTGGATCCTCGACGGGCTCGAGGTCACGCTCGTCGGCGCCCTGTCGCCGGCCATCGCCGGGGCGGACGGCCTGGACCTCACGGCGACGCAGATCGGCTTGAGCGGCAGCGCCTACATTCTAGGCGCGGTTCTGGGCGCTGTGATCTTCGGCCGGCTGACCGACCATTTCGGTCGCCGCAAGCTGTTCACCTGGACGATCGGCGTCTACCTGCTGGCCACCATCGCGACGGGCTTCTCCTGGGACTTCACCTCGTTCCTGGTCTTCCGCTTCATCACCGGCGCAGGGATCGGCGGCGAGTACGGGGCAGTGAACTCCGCGATCCAGGAGCTGATACCGGCCCGACGACGCGGCTATACCGACCTCGCGATCAACGGCAGCTTCTGGGTGGGCGCGGCGCTGGGCGCGATGGGCTCGCTGGTGGTGCTGAACCCGGTTGTCATCGACCAGCAGCTGGGGTGGCGGCTCGCCTTCGCGGTCGGCGGCGGGCTGGCCATCGTGATCATCTGGCTGCGCCGGTTCATCCCGGAAAGCCCCCGCTGGCTGATGACCCACGGCCGCGCCGCGGAAGCCGAGGCTGTGATCGAACGCATCGAGGCGGACGTGGCGCGGCGGACCGGCCGCTCGATCCCGCCACACCGCGACCTGGGCGAGATCTGGCTCCGCCCGATGCGTGCGCGCTGGCTCGACATCGCCCGCACGCTGTTCGTCGCCTATCCCAAGCGGACCGCCCTATGCGTCGTGCTGATGGCCACCCAGGCGTTCTGCTACAACGCGATCTTCTTCACCTACGCGATGATCCTGACGCGGTTCTATGCCGTGGAGCCAGCCGCCATCGGCTGGTTCATCCTGCCGTTCGCCGCCGGCAACTTCCTGGGCCCCCTGCTCCTGGGCGGCCTGTTCGACAGCCTCGGGCGGCGGACGATGATCGGACTGACTTACGGCGTCGCCGGTGCGCTCCTCTGCGCCACGGGATGGGCCTTCGCCCAAGGGTGGCTCTCCGCGACGACTCAGACCGCCGCCTGGACGGTGATCTTCTTCTTCGCCTCGGCGGGCGCGAGCGCCGCCTACCTCACCATCGGCGAGAGCTTCCCGCTGGAAATCCGGGCGGTCACGATCTCGCTCTTCTACGCCTTCGGCACACTGGTGGGCGGCGTCGGCGGCCCGGCGCTGTTCGGCGCGCTGATCGACACCGGCGAGCCGGACCGCGTCATGCAGGGCTACCTGCTGGGCGGCGGCCTCATGCTGGCGGCGGGCGTCCTCGCACGGCGGTTCGCCGTTGCGGCCGAGCGCCGGCCGCTTGAGGAGGTGGCTCCGCCGCTCTCACAGGTGGTCCAAGATGCGCCCTGATCCAGTGTGGCGTTCGCTTTGGCTCCGCTTGGCGCCATGAGCCGAACTTGACCTTACGTCGCAAAGCGGACGTCACTGGCGGCTTATCTCAAAGGTCCTCGAATGATCCGCATCCTGCTCGCCGCCTTGGCGCTCTTCGTGTTCGCGAACGCGCAGGCCGCGGCGGCCCCAAAGTCTCCGATCCTCACCGAAGCCCGACGATTCATGGACGGCTACGCCCGCGACCTCGCACACGGCGACAGGGCCGCGATCGCAGCGCGCTATGATCGCACAGGCGTCTTTTTCTTGGTCGCCGGCGGCCGCGAGTTCGTGACACACGAGGCCCTAACGAAGGACTATGGGGAATCTTGGAGTCCTCCGAAGAGCTTCGCTTGGCGCGACCTCCACTTCGATCCTGTCGGCGCAGACGCCGTGGTGATCAACGGATCATTCGTCTGGGGAACGGAAAAGGGTGAGCAGGTCATCACCTACACCGGCTTCCTTCGCCGTCAGGACGGCCAGCTACGAATAAGGCTCGAGGACGAAACGCCGGCGATGCCGACCGCACGCTGAGCGCCAAGGTAGGCGCTGCCTAAGTCACCATGCCCACGAGCATGACAGTTCCCCAGGCGGCCAACAGGCCTATGCAAACATAGCCGACGTCGGACAGGCGCCAGTCGCGCCCCTGTTCGTGGCTCGTCGCGCGAGCTTTAATTCGCGCCGAAGCGATAAGGCCGAGAGCGATCCACACCCCGGCGACGGCGATACCTGCGCCGATCCCCACACCTGTTTTGAAGTCCATAATACATCCCCCGACCATACAGATTGGATGGCGGACGCCGAGCTCGGGTCAAGATCAACTTGACGCATCTCCGCGCCAATGGATTGGACCCTCGGCGCCTGAGCCTTGTGGCGGTTCAAGCTCAGCGCCTGTCGAACCCGCTCTCCGGCCACGGCTTCCGAATCAAGCCTGCGCGCTCGTCGCTCAAGCGGTTCGAGAGCGTGTAGGTCAGGAAGTCGGATGTGGCCTCCTCCCCCGTTCCGTTGACCTTGAGGGTATAGCTCGTGCCTTCGTACGAGCCCGTTCGAGCGAACTGCAGGTAGGCCCACCAGCGCGCTTCCCATTCCGTAATCCGGTGTTCGGGGTGGGCGGCCTGTAGCGCGTCGACCAGATCAGCCCGGACTTCGGTCATGAGCTGCCGAATCTCGTCGCCGCTATGCTGCTTCATGGGCCAAGTGTAGCCGGCGGGCCTCGGCGGGGGTCAAGTGACGGCTCACGTCTGGGGGCTCAGCGTCAGCAACGGGCGTCACCAGTGGTTGGCGGCGTCCGGCCTCCGGCTCTGGCTCCGGCCTACCCGCTGAGGACTGTTCGGCGCCAGCAGCGGACTCTGAGTTCCGTTCAGAAAACGGACACTCGACTTAACTGGCAGATCGACAAGCTTCGACACATAACCCGGCCGCCCCGACACGCGCCGGCAACACGCCGGCCTCAGGGAGGGCCGCTAACTCCCTGGGCGGACGACGAGGCTCCGCCAGGGAGCCCGGGTGTTGCGTCGGACGGCAAGAACGCATCGGACGGCGGCGCTGCTGGGCGCCGCGGTGCTGCATGGCCTCATGGCCTGGCTGCTCGTCGGAAGAACGCCGCCCAAGGTCGTGGAGTCTCCGGCCATGCAGGTAGCGATTGTTACGCTCACCCCCCGATCCGCGAGAGCGCGCCCCGTCGCGCCCCGTACCGCACCCAGCGCGACCGCGACGCGGGTTCCGGCGTCCCCTGTCCGCGGGGGCGAGCCAGCCCCCGCCACGTCGGCGGCGACCGACCCCGTCTGGCGGGTTCGCCCGACGGACGGCGCGGAAACCGAAGGCGCGCGCACAGCGCTCCGCGGCAAGCTGGGATGCCGCGCCGCCGACCTGCTGGCGCTGACCGCAGCGGAACGCGCCGCCTGTGAGGCGGCCCTGGGCCGTGACGCCGAGAACGCCAGGACCTACGCCGTGATCAGCCCCAAGTTGAAGAAGGTGTTCGACAAGGCATTCGAGTGCCCCAAGGGCGACGTCTGGTGCGAGTACCGGATCGGCAAGGCGCCCTACCCTGGTCTCTTTGCGCCGCGAAAGCCGCCCCGGGACAAGTCCTGGGACGGCAACTGAGCGGCCTCAGCCGCCGCCGAGAGCCTCATAGAGCGTGGCGCGGGCCTGGAGCTGGTCCAGGCGGTTCTGCAGAGCCGTGCGCTCGGCGGTGCGCAGCTGTTCCTGGGCGTCCAGGTAGGTGCGCAGTGGCACCGCGCCAGCGCGGTAGCGCACGCCGTACAGCCGCTCAGCCTCGCGGGCGGCCTGGAGCGAGGCCTCCAGGCTCTGGCCCTGAGACGCCAGGCGGGTCTGGGCCGACAGGGCGTTCTCCACATCGCCGAACGCTTGGAGCAGGGTCTGGCGGAAGAGGATGACCGCGCGCTCGTAGTCGGCCTTGGAGACCTTCAGCTGCAGGTTCAGCTGGTTGAAGTTGAGGAACGGCAGGTTGATCCCGACGCCCAGGGCCGAGATCGGATTGGCCAGAACGTTGGAAAGCTGGGCGCTGGACCCGCCGGCCGAACCCGTCAGTGTCAGGCTGGGATAGAAGCTGGCCCGATCGGCGTCGACGGTCGAGAGGCCCTCGCGCAGGCGCAGTTCGGCGGCGCGCACGTCAGGGCGCCGCGACAACAATTCGGCGGGCAGGCTCTCCTTGACCTGCGGCAGGGCCGAGCGGGGCAGCGCGGTCGGCTCGTCGGCCTCGCTCCAGGCGGCCTGACCCAGCAGCATGGCGAGCGCCGTCCGCGTCTCGGTGCGCGACTGCTTCAGCGTCTCCAGGCTCGCCTTCTGGCTCTCGACGCTCTGGCGCGCCTCGCTGAGCTCGATGGCCGAGACCGCGCCCGCCGCGCGCTGTGACGACACCAGCTTCAGGATGTCCTCGGCGTAGGTGACGCTACTGTCGCCCAGCGAAATCTGCTCGTTGAGCTGGGCGAGCTGCCAATAGAGGTCGAGCGTCGTGCCGATCAACGACAGGCGCGTCGCCGCCAGGTCCTGCGCCGTCGCGCCGGCCTCCCAGCGCGCCGCGTCCCGCTCCGCGCCCAGGCGGCCGAACAGGTCGACCTCCCAGGAGACCGAGGCGCTGGCGCTGTGCTGGTCGCTTTGGCCCGCGCCGACCGACGACGTCACGCCTGCGTCGGCGTGCGGCAGCAGCGCGTCGGACGCGAGACCCGCCTGCAACTGCGCGCGACGCACCAGGATGGTGGCGGCGGCCAGGTTGTTGTTCTGGGCCAGCACCCTGTCGACCAGGGCGGTCAGGCGCGCGTCGCCAAACGCCTCCCACCAGCGGTCCTGCGACTGGTTCGCCGACGACACCTGGCCGGAGCCCTGGGCGTATTGGGCCGGGAGCTGGACCTGCGGGGTCGTGTAGCGGCTGGTGGTGGCGCAGCCGCTGATCGCGGTCGCGCACAGCAGAAGGGTCAGGAATTTTCGCATCAGTCTCTAGCCAGGGCGACCACCGGATCCAGCCGGGCCGCGTTGCGGGCCGGCAGGTAGCCGAAGACCACGCCGATGAGGGTTGAGCAGGCGAACGCCGCGATGATCGAAAGCGGCGAGAACGCCAGGGTGAAGCTCGACGGGAAGAGGCTGAACACCACGCCGAAGGCCAGCGCGAGGACGACCCCGATGGTCCCGCCCAGCAGGCAGACCAGCACCGCCTCGACGAGGAACTGCTGGAGCACGTCGCTTTGACGCGCGCCGACCGCGATGCGGACGCCGATCTCGCCGGTCCGCTCGGTGACCGACACCAGCATGATGTTCATCACCCCGATGCCGCCGACGATCAGCGAGATCACAGCGATGGCGGCGATCAGCACGGTCATGGTCTCGGTCGTCGACGTGATCGTCTGGCGGATCTGGTCGGTGTTGACGATGAAGAAGTCTTGCGTGCCGTGCCGGCGGCTCAAGAGGTCGGTCACCGCCGACTGCGCCACCTGGCTGTCGGTGTCGTCGCGCACCCGCACGGTGATGCTACGCAGGTTGGTCTCGCCGAGCAGGCGGGCCTGCAGCGAGGTGTAGGGCAGATAGACCGAGAGGCTGTCGCCGCCCGCGCCCGGACCGATGCCGCCCGACGACTTCTGCAGCACGCCCACGATGCGGGCCGGCATGTCGCCGATCAGGATCACCTGGCCCAGCGCCGAACTGGCGCTGTTCGGGAAGAGTCGCTGCAGGGTGTTGTCGTCGATGACGACGGACTGGGCGTAGGCCTTCACGTCCGAGGCGTCGAACAGCCGGCCCTCGGCCAGCTTCAACCCCCGCACGCGGAAATATTGCTCGCCAACGCCGTAGACGGTGCCGTTGGCCGCGACGTTGCCCAGCCGCAGCGTCCCACTCGATTGGACGGCGGGCGTCACGCTGTCGACGTACGGCTGCTGGGCCAGGGCCTCGGCGTCGGCGACGACAAGCGTGCGGATGGCGCCGGAACGCATGTCGCCGAAGTTCTTGCCCGGCATGATGTCGAGCGTGTTGGTGCCGATGGAGCTGATCTGCTGCAGCACCTGGCGGCGCGAGCCCTCGCCCAAGGCCACCACCGACACCACCGAGGCGATGCCGATGATGATGCCCAGCATGGTCAGGAAGGTGCGCAGCCGGTGCGCGTTCATCGCCAGGAGCGCCATGCGGAACGCCTCGCGGAACCGGTCGGCCGCGGCGTTCAGCACGCCCTCGCCCGGCTCCGCCGCGGCAGCCGGAGTCGGGGCCGGCCGCACCTGCAACTCGGTGCTGCGCTTGTCGGAGACGATCTCGCCGTCACGGATCTCGATGATCCGGTCGCAGTGCGCAGCCACAGCGTGGTCGTGAGTGACGATGATGATCGTGCGGCCCTCGCGGTTGAGGTCCTTCAGGATCCGCATCACCTCCTCGCCGCTCTTGGTGTCCAGAGCGCCCGTAGGCTCGTCGGCCAGCACGAT
Organism: Phenylobacterium sp.; assembly: GCF_024508875.1. GTDB lineage: Bacteria > Pseudomonadota > Alphaproteobacteria > Caulobacterales > Caulobacteraceae > Phenylobacterium. The sequence continues at coordinate 23,067 of NZ_JANINU010000038.1, read as the reverse complement.
GTCGCCGCCGTTCATCAGGGCGCGTGCGATCGAGACCCGCTGCTGCTGGCCGCCCGAGAGCTGGCCGGGGCGGTGATCCAGGCGGTCCGCCAGGCCAAGCCTCGCCAGCAGACCGGCGGCGCGCTCGTGGCGTGCCTCGCGGCCGACGCCGGCGTAGATCGCCGGCACCTCGACGTTGGCCACGGCCGGCAGGTCGCCCAGCAGCTGGTAGCGCTGGAAGATGAAGCCGAAGTACTCGCGGCGCAGTTCGGCCAGTTCGTCCGGCCCCAGCTCCGCCGTCGCCCGGCCGGCGACGCGGTAGACGCCCGCCGTCGGCCGGTCCAGGCAGCCCAGGATATTCATCAGGGTCGACTTGCCGGAGCCCGACGCGCCGATGATGGCCACCATCTCGCCGGCCTCGATGGTCAGGTCGACGTCCTTCAGCACGGTCAGGACGCCGTCCCCGGCCGGAAACTCCCGACGGAGCCCCCGGACTTCGATCAGAGGTTCGCTCATGATCACAGGCCGCCCAGCCCGCCCATGCCGCGCCGCGTGCCGCCCGGAGGGCCGCCGCCCGGCATGCCGCCGCTGGCCGCCGTCTGGGCCAGCACGACGGTCTCGCCGGCCCTGAGGCCCGACTTCACCTCGGCGTGCGAGCTGTCATTAAGGCCCACCTGGATCTTCCGCGGCGCGATCTTGCCGTGCTCGTCCATCACTTGGACGGTGTAGGCGCCGTCGACGCCGGCCGAACCGAGCGCAGCGGCCGGGATGATCAGCACGTTGCTGGCGCGGCCCAGCACGATGTTCACCTGCGCCGTCATGAAGGTGCGCAGCCGCCCGTCGGTGTTCGGCACATCGAACAGGGCGTTGTAGTAGATCGCGGAGGACGACGAGCTGACGTTGGTGACGCTGTCCTCGGTCTCGATGGTTTCCGGGGCCGGCTCCACGATGCGCAGCGTCCCGGTGTAGCGATGGCTCGCATCGCCCAGCACAGTGAAGTACGCGCTCTGGCCCGAGCGCACCTTGATGACGTCCGCCTCCGAGACCTCCGCCTTGACGGTCATGGTGTCGAGCTGGCCCAGCTTGATGATGGTCGGCGCCGACTGTTGGGCGCTCACCGTCTGGCCTTCCTCGGTGACGATCGCGACCACGGTGCCGTCGATCGGCGCCACGATGCGCGTGTAGCTGAGGTTCAGCCTGGCGGTTTCCACCGCCACGGCGGCCTTTTGGACCTGAGCGATGTTGGAGGCGACCTGCGAGCGCGCCGCCTTCAGCGTTGCCTCGGCCGCCTCGTAGTCCGCGCGCGACGTGGCGTCAGCCGCCAGCATCGTCTGCTGGCGTGTGAAGGCGAGCTGGCTCTGCGCCAGGTTCGCGTCCAATTGGGCCCGCTGCGCGCGGACGTTCGCAAGGTCCGCCTGCGCGGTCTGCAGAGCGTTCTCCTGCGGCGCCGAGTCGATCTCGGCGATCAACTGGCCCTTGGTGACGGTCTGGCCCAGCACGACGTGCAGCTTCTTGACCTGCCCCGTCACCTGCGCGCCGACGCTGACCAGCTTGACGGGCTCGAGCGAGCCGGTGGCCATCACCGTCTGCTCGATATTGCCCACGGCCACCTGGGCGGTGACGGGCTTCGGCCCATCCGCGCTGAAGAAGAAGGCCTTGGCCCCGAAGCCCAGAACCAAAACCAGCACGATGGCCGCCAGGATGACGGCCGCTTTCCGACGATCGATCTTCATGTCTCGCACACGCGTTTTCATGGAGGCCGGTCTTCAGCTTCGCGTGTGGCGCCGGATCGTCGGTGAGGTGTCCCAGTGTGTCGGGCGAACAGGACTTTGTGTCGCTTTGTGTCGTGTGACGGGTCGCCGGGATTTCGGCACAAGAAACTTTCCCGCCGCGCCGGCTTGGCCGACAGAATGACGGCATGGACGCAACGCCCGACCATCTGCTCGTCGTCGACGACGACCGTGAGATCCGCTCGCTGCTGGCCGAGCGCCTCGCCGCAGCCGGCTACAAGGTCTCCACGGCCCAGGACGGAGCCGAAATGCGCAAGGCGCTGGGCCGCGCCGCCGTCGACCTAGTCGTGCTCGACCTCAACCTGCCGAAGGAGGACGGCCTCACGCTCTGCCGCGAACTGCGGACCACGTCCTCGATCCCGATCATCATGCTGACCGCGCGGGGCGAGCCGATCGACCGCGTGCTGGGCCTGGAGATGGGCGCCGACGACTACCTCGCGAAGCCGTTCGAGCCGCGCGAACTGCTCGCGCGCATCCGCAGCGTCCTGCGCCGCACCCGCGCGCTGCCGGGGAACATGGAGCCGCTGGAGGCGAAGCGGGTCCGCTTCTCGGACTGGACGCTCGACTTTGAGCACCGCCACCTGATCGACCCCGCCGGCAGGACCGTTGTCCTGTCGGGCGCCGAATTCCGCCTGCTGCGCGTGCTCGTGGACCACGCCAACCGCGTACTGAGCCGCGAGCAACTGCTGGCCCTGGGCGCCGTGCGGCAGGGCGAGGACCGGGCCATCGACCTTCAGGTCAGCCGCCTGCGCCAGAAGCTGGCGGACGATCCTCGCGCGCCCAGCCTGGTAAAGACCGTCCGCTCCGAGGGCTATGTCCTGGCCTCACCCGTGGTGTTCGAATGAAGGCGCTCGGCGGGTTCGCCGACTCCATGGCCGGCCGCATCTTCGCCATCCTGCTGGTGGGCATCGTCCTGTCGGCTGTGCTTGCGCTGACGCTTGCCGACGGCCGCCGACGCGCCGAGATCGACCGTTTGCGCCTCGACCAGGCGGCGGAACGGACACAGTCACTGTTCGAACAGCTCGGCCGCACACCCGAGCCCGAGCGCAGCCGCCTGGCGCACGAAGGCGCGCCGGGGGTCCGTGCGACGACCGCCGCGGCGACCGGAACGGCGGACGCGGCGCTTACCCGCCTCCTGGCGGACCGGCTGGGCGCCAGGGCCAACGCCGAGGCGCGCAAGGCGGACGTGTCGGTCTGTTTCGAGCGGCGGCCCAACCGCCCGCCCACGCCACGGCGGCCAGATCGCACCTTGCAGCCGCCACAGTGCTGGCTGGTGAGCGCACAACTACCGAACGGCGCCTCGATCCGCCTGGCCGTGGACACTCCGCCCCTGTTGCGCGACCAGGCCCTGGGCTTCGACCCGCTGTTCCTGAGCGTGCTGGCGCTCGCGGCACTTGGCCTGTCCTACACCGTCGCCCAGGTGGCCGCCCGGCCGCTGAACGCCCTGGCCCACGCCGCCGGCGAACTCGGGCGGAACCTCGACTACGCCTACGAAGGCCCCACCGGCCCCTCGGAGGTGCGCGCCGCTGGCGCCGCGTTCAACCGGATGCAGGCCGACCTGAAGCGCCACATGGCCGAACGGACCCAGATGCTGGCCGCCATCGCCCACGACCTGCAGACGCCGCTCACCCGAATGCGCCTGCGCCTCGACAAGATCTCTGACGCGGCGCTTCGCGACGGCCTGATCGCCGACGTCCAGGCCATGCACGGCTTGGTGCGCGAAGGGCTGGAGCTCGCGCGGAGCGAACAGCCGGTGGAACCGATCACGCTACTCGATCTGGCCTCGTTGCTGGAGAGCCTTGTGGAAGATGCCCAGGACGCCGGACGGCCGGTGGCGTTGGTGCGCGGCGAGGCGACCGATGTGCTGGCCCGTCCCCTGGCCCTGCGCCGCTGCCTGGAGAACCTGATCGACAACGCGGTGAAGTATGGCGGCGGCGCCGAGATCGCGTCTGAGCGCGAGCCCGGCGGCGTGATCGTACGGATCCGCGCCCACGGCCCAGGCGTGCCCGAAGATCGGATCGAGGAGCTGTTCCGGCCCTTCGTCCGCCTGGAGGAGTCCCGGTCGCGCGAGACCGGCGGTTCAGGCTTGGGCCTCGCCATCGCCCGCCGCCTGGCCGCCCAGAACGGCGCCGCGCTCAGCCTCCGCAACCACCCGGCCGGCGGCATGGAGGCCGAGTTGCGGCTGCCCGGGCCGCCGCATCCCGCTGCGGATCGCTAGGCGGCGCAGACACCGTCGTCGCGGGCGCGTCGGACTAGGGTCAGGTCGTGCGCATAGAGATAGCGCAGCCGCCACTCCTGGCGCGAGGTGAGCAAGGGCTTGCGATCCGGCCCTCGGTTCACCTCGCGCAGGGGCGCGGCCCAGGGCGCCAGGGTCCGGAGCGCCGCGCCCAGGTCGGCCAGCGTCACCAGGTGATCCACGGCGGGGGCGCCGTCAGCACCGGTGACGTACCAGGACTGCGGCCGGAAGATGTGATCGACGCCGTACGGCCAGACGGCCGCCTCCAGGTGATCCAGCGCCTCGTCCACGTCGCGGAAGGCGCGATAGGTCGACCGGAAGGGCGCGGAGACACAGTTGTCCGCACTCCCGCCGGCCTGGGCGTAGGCGAAGGCGGACCGGAAGCGTTCGACCGGATCGCGCACGACCGCGAGCTGGGGATGCTCGCCGCCAACCGGGGCGCCGCGGCGCGGTAGTAGCGGATCGAGGCGTGCTGCACCTGCTCGCCGTACAGCGCCTGGCTGATCGCCATGCCGGCGGTCTTGGGCACGTGGATGAACAACAGCCCGTGGCCGCGGAACAGCTCCAGCCGTCGGCGCCGCCGGGCGCCGAGGGGCGGCCTCAGGCCCAGGTCGCAGAGCCGTTCGGAGAGGTCGCCGTTCAACTGCACGCCCAGCAGACGCTTGAGCGTCTCGCGCGGCCAGGCGGAGCCTGACGTCCTCAGGGCGCCGGCTCCCGCGGCAGCGCCGGTGCCAGTGTGGCGCGCGGGTCGGGCGCGCGGCGGCGCGCGCGGCGGGCCTGAAGAATGGCGTCGACCACCGCATCGGCCGCCCGCTCCGAACAGGACCGCTCCCCCAGGTCGAAGGTGTCGGCGAAGGCCGCCAACTGCCGGGGGTGATGCTCGCCGAACGTCCGCACCGCCCGATCCACCAGCGCCAGCACGTCGCGCCCGTCACGGCCGATGGGGCCCAGCCGGACGTGCGCAGTGTTCGGATCGTCGGGGCTCAGCACGCCCCCGGCGTCGAGGAAGGCGCAGGGGCGCGGCTGGGCGATGAACTCATAGACCTGACTGCTGACGTCGCCGAGGTAGATGTCGGCGGCCCGCGCATAAGTCATGTCGCAACTGCGCGCCCCGCCCAGGTCCACGTGCACGTGCGGCAAGGCGGCGAACGGCGCGACTAGGTCGGCCAGGCCCCGCACCCGCTGGGCCAGGCGAATGTGCGGCGCGAAGATCAGGTTGAAGCGCGACTGCGCGGCAAACGCCCGCAATACGTCCGCGCCGAAGCGGTCCCACGAGCCCAGCGCGGCGTCGAAGTGGGGGTTGTAGAGCACGGTGGGCCGGGGCGTCGCGAACCACGGCGCCTGCGCCCCGCGGCTCGCCTCCGCGGCCTCGAACTTGGGATAGCCGACGATACGGTAGCGCCCGGGCCGGATCAGCCGCTCGCGCAGCATCCGCGCCTCTTGCTTGGCTCCCGCCAGCAGCGCGAAGTCGAACTGGGCGATGCGCGGCTCAAAGCCGACGGCGCGGTCGCCCGCGCCGTGATCGGAGTGGATCATCAGCGGCCGGCGCACGCCGATCCGCTTCAGGAACAGCGACGTCCGCTCCGGCGCCACCAGGGCGTCGCAGCCGGCCAGGAACGGCGCGGCCGCGGCCAGCATCAGGCGCTTCGGCGGGTGGCGGGCGGATGCGGTCAGTCCGTCCAGTCCCTTCGGCCACAGGGCGCGGAACGTGAGGCCCCCAGCGCCCAGCGTCTCGCAGAGCGCGCGGGCGGGCTCGATCGAGCCCGCCCGCGCCACGGCCACATGCACATCGACGTCGCCACGGCGACTGAGGGCGGCGGCGATGGGCAGCACGTGTAACGCCTGGTGCCACTGCGCGATGTTCAGGAGGCAGACCGTATGCATCTCGGTCGCCGCACCTACGAAGGAGACTATTTCTTATACGTCGCAGAATAACTGTATCTCGCGCGGGCTTGATTTCCTTTCGATGTCAGCCACGCCGGGCGTTCGCGGGCGCCCCAGACCGACGATCAGGCCGTGCCGCGCCGCCGCGCCGGGGAGGTTTTGAAAGCGCTCGCTCAGGGCGAAAACCCGTCCGCTCCGTTACAGACCGTCGCACAGCTGCACCTTATTGTGTCCCACTGTGTCGGTATCCGAGGCGATGCAGACCGACACCCCAAAGTCCTGCACGCCGCGTTCGGATCGATAACAGTCGTCGCATGCACGATGACGGCGACCGTCCCCGCCTGCTTTTCGTCGGCCACGATCGCGATGATCGGACGAGGCTGACCGAACGGTTGAGCGGCGCGGGCTACCAGGTCCGCACCGCCGACAGCGCGGCCGCCATGCACCTGGCGCTGCGCCGGCATCGCTGCGACCTCGTCATCCTGGATGTCGCCCTGCCCGGCGAGGACGGCCTGCAGCTCTGCCGCGACCTGCGCGCCGACTCCGACCTCCCGCTGATCCTGCTCACCGTGGGCGAGGACGCCGTGGATCGAATCGTCGGTCTGGAGATGGGGGCCGACGACTGCCTGTCCGGTCCATTCGAACCGCAGGAGCTGCTCGCGCGGATCAAGAGCGTGCTCCGCCGCGTCCGACGTCGCGCGCCAGCGACCGCCCCGCTCGATGCCCGCCTCGTGCGGTTCGCGGGATGGACGCTCGACTGGGGTAGTCGCCGGCTGCATCGCGCCAACGGACGCGAGGCCGGCCTTTCGGCCCTGCAGCTCCAGCTCTTGCGGACCCTGGTCGAGCGCCGCAACCGGATCGTCACGCGCAAGGAACTGATCGCGTCCGGCGGCCTGCTGGAGGCGGCGACGCCCCGCGCCGTGGACGTACAGATCGCCCGCCTGCGCAACAAGCTCGGCGCCAAGACGATCCGCACCGTCCGCGGCGAAGGCTACGCGTTGGCCGTGCCGCTGCGGTTCGAGTGGTCCGAGCCGCCCCGAGATCTAAGCCCGCCAAAGACCGCCCCGGACTCCCTGCCATGCGCCTGACCCACGGACTGTTCGCCCTCGCGCTCCTCAGCGTCGGCGGTTGCGCGACCGAGCCTCGCCAGACGCCGCCCGAGCCTGGCGGGCCGCCCCCGGGTGCGGGGCCGCCGATGCTGTTCATCAGCCCCTCCGGCGAACCCTTCCGCGGGCCGCCAGGCGCGCCCTATCCCGTCGTCGACTGGTTCGCGCGGGCCGACGCCAATCACGATGGCCGGCTCGACCGCTCCGAGTTCGTGGCCGACGCCATGCGCTTCTTCGCGGCGCTCGACCGCAACCATGACGAGGTCATCGACGGCCCGGAGGTGCGCTACTACGAGACCGTCATCGCGCCCGAGATCCTGCGCGGCCCGCAGTTCGGCGCCGCCGGCGGCCTCCGCCTGCAAGCCGCCTACCAGGGGGGCGGCGGTGGCATGGGCGGCATGGGCGGCATGGGCGGCGGCATGGGACCGCCCCCCGGCGGTGGCCGCGGCCGGCCCCCCGGCGGAGGCGCACCCGGACGTGGCCAGAGCCTGGCCGGCGCCGCGCCTTACGGCTTGCTGCGCGAGCCCCAACCCGTCGCCGCCGCCGGGCTGAGTATCGGGGGCCGGATCACTCCCACCGACTTCCGTCGGCGCGCTACCGAGCGCTTCGACTGGCTGGATCGCGATCGCAAGGGCTTCCTCGAACTGGCCACCCTGCCCAGGACCGCCGTCCAGGACATGGCGGCCGGCGGCGGGCGCCGGCGGCGCCCGGCCTGAGCCTGGCGCGGACGCTTCCCCCAAAATGCCCTATCCCTTTGGCGACCGGCCGGGCTTTCCCCGCAACCAGTGGTACATGGCGGCCTGGTCGCACGAGGTCACGCGCGCGCCTATGCGCCGGACCTTGCTCGGTCAGCCGGTGCTGCTGTGGCGTCAGGCCGATGGTCGCGCCACCGCCCTGCTGGCCGCCTGCCCGCATCGCTGGATGCCGCTGGATCCAGCGCGGCTCGTGGACGGAGACCTCGAGTGCCCCTACCACGGGGCCCGCTTCGACGCCTCGGGGGCCTGCGTTCGCGCACCGCTCGACCAGCGTGCGCCGCCCAGCTTCGCCTTGAGGCGCTTCAGCGTCGTCGAACGCGGACCATGTGTGCTGATCTGGATGGGCGACGGCGACCGGGCAGAACCATCGCGGGTCCCGCCTGTCGAGCGCCTGGGCCTGGGCGTCGCGGGATGGCGGCAGGACGTCGGCGCACATCAAAGTGTCGCCGCGCGCATCCAGCTCGTGATCGAGAACCTCTTCGACCAGTCGCACATCGGCGCGGTCCATCCAGCCACCCTGGGCGGCGCCCACGCTGAGGCGATATCGAGCGAGGTGGTCGAGGACCCGCATAGCCTCAGCGTGATCCGCACAATGCCCAGCATCGCGAGCGATGATCTCATGCGGACTCTAATGCCGAACCTCGGCGACCGGATGATCAACCGTGCGCGCATCGAGATGCTGGGCGCCGGAATCATCGCCTCGCTCGGCTCGCAGACGTTTGCCGCCGAGGAGGTCGACAGCATCGGCCTGCTACTGGGTGAGCTGAACTTCGTCCACCTGCTGACGCCCGAGACAGCGGGCCGTACCCATTACTTCACCGCCATCACGCGCACCTTCGCCTGCGACGACGACGCGTTCTCCCAGATGCTTCTGGAGCGCAACGCGTTGATCGTCGCTGAGGATGCCGCTGTCCTGGAGGCGCTGGAAGACGTGGTCGACGCGGTGGCCGACCGGCGGACGGAGGTCACCTTCGCCTCCGACGCCGCGGCGATCTGCGCCCGCCGCCGTATCGCAGACATGATCGACGAGGAAAGGGCCAGCGGCAGAAACCGACCGCACGGTTGCTTGGATGCGCCGCCGCCCTGACAGCCGCACGCCAAAGGCGGCACCACCGTGCGCTGCGCCGATTCACCCCGCCATGTATCGTTTCAACGCGGCGTAGCTGTCTCCAGTGCGCCAAGAGCTGACATCGAGATTGGGCCGGCAATCGGACATTCGGCGGCGCGTTCCCGTCTCGACCACGCCCCATGGCGAGACGCCTCAGGGGGTCGCAGCGACAGGTACTCGAAATGGCGCGCCTAACCGGTTGAAGGCGTTCATTGCAGCAATCGCGATCGTGAGGTCGACGAGATCCTTCGGTTCGAAGGCTGCTGACGCCGCGGCGTAGGCCTCGTCCGAGGCATGCGTTTCGCTCACGCGGGTCACTTCCTCCGCCCAGGCGAGCGCGGCCCGCTCCATCTCGGAGAAGAGCTGCCCGACTTCGTCCCAGACGGGCACAAGCGCGATCTTGTCGACCGACATGGTCTTACGCAGATCGCGGCTGTGCAGATCGATGCAGTGGGCGCAGCCGTTGATCTGCGACACGCGAAGGAACACGAGGTGAATCAGCTCCGCTGGGAGGCTAGTGCGGTTCACCACGTAGTGGTGGACACCATAGAGCGCCTTGGCGCCCTCTGGGGCGACATTGGACCAGTTCAAGCGCGGCATGGGATCTCCTGACATAGGCTTTGATCCCAAGACGCGCGGCCGATCCTGGCTGTGACATCGAGCGCTGCGGGCGCGTCGGCAAAGGGCCGCGTCGCGCAAGCACTGACCTTGATGTCAGACCCGAGAGCGGACCTTCATCCGCGCCACTCGAAATAATGGGTTTCCTCACCGTTCTCGTCGAGCCGGATAGCGCTAGGCGTCATTCCGACCTTCGTCAGGACAGCGCGCGACGCGACGTTTTCGGGAGCGATCGAGGCGATGAAGCCCATCAGGCCGAGCGTATCGCGGCCGTAGGCCAGCAGCCCGCCGACAGCTTCAGTGGCCAGGCCGCGGCCCCAGTGGGCTCTGCGGAAGGCATACTTGATCTCAGGCTCGACTTGATCGCCGGGATGCACGATCCCGCAGAAGCCAACTACGTTTGAGCTGGACAACTCCTCAGCGGCGTACATGCCGTATCCTCGGCGCTCATAGTTGGCCCGGGTCACGGCCAACCACCGCGAGCAATCGGCCTCGGTCAGCGGCTGGCCGTCGCCAACCCAGCGCATCGCATCGGCATCGCCGTAGACTTCGGCCAGGATCGGGAGGTCCGCATCCTGCCACCTTCGAATCGTGAGGCGCTTGGTCTGGAACATCGGACCGATCGTAGCGGTGGGCGCAACTCGGCCAAGGCCCAAGCAAGGTCACGCTTGCGCCAGTTGGAGACGTTGGTGTCGCGCCGGAAAGGCGACATTCAGCGCCGGGGGCCAAAGTCCGCTTGTTGGGCGGGACGCGATGACGGGATGCGACCCATAGGCGACATCCGGAAGGTCCACTAGACGGCTCCCTCAGCCACAGAGCAGCTTCTCGCTACGCTCCCTTTCTGCCCTCGACAAAGTGACTCTGGGCTCGCGGACGTTATTCTGAGCCGCCGCCTTATTGCGAAGGATTGGCGCCGCGGGTCTGACCGGCGTCCCTGAATAGACTTCGTCGTATTACTTTAGCGAGGCTCTGAACCAGCAATAGGCTTCATTCAGGCTCGCCGCGACTCAAGAGGCCATTCGTAGCCACGGACTTTCGTCATCCGCAAGCGACCCGGCCAAGCTCGGCGCAAGCAACTCGCGCCCAGTGGCGCTCGTCGGGAGCGCGCGGCCGTACCGTCGACGTTGTCGAAGGCTCCCTTCGCTTGCGAACCAATACGCGTTGATTAAGCTTGGCCTCATAGTGTGGTCGAGAGCCAGGGCAGCCAGGTGAATACGCCAAACGAATGCTGTGCGTTCTTGAGGGCGCTTGGCGCCGGCGGCAATGGAGCGGTTATGATCGTGCCCGCCGACTTGGCAAGCGGGGACCCGAGGCTACCACGAAAGGATTACCTCGGGGACGCCGCCGTTCCGCCTGTCCGAGCAACGGCGGGGGGCGTATGACGCTTGAGGTTGTAACCGATTCCGACAACCGCAAGCGGGGGCGCTTGGTCATCTGTTTGGCAGGGCTAGTCGTGACGGCCGCGGCTGGCGGTGCAGAGGCCGCTTCCGACGAATTCGGGTTGAACGCGCGAGATCTGCAGATTCGCTCCTCGCCCCAGCTCCTGAGGCGGGCTGATTTCAAGTCCCGGCGAGCGGAGATCGAGGACGCGGCCAGAAATGGCGATCCGCGCGCCAACCTGTTGATGGCGGGGGCCTATGCGAACGGGATCGAAGTGGCGAGAAGTCGCGACAATGCGCTCCGCTTCGCCGCGGCCGCGGTGACGGGCGGACTCTCGCGCGGTCTTGGCCTGCAATGTAGCGCATGGGCCGCTTCCGACCTTGGTCCACCCGATTTTACCGTGGCGCGGAGGCTCTGCGCGGAAGGGGTCGCACACGGGGATACGGCGTCTCTGTTCAGCTTGGGCCTCATGCTGCTGCTGGGACAGGGCGGCCCCAAGGACGAGGCTCGGGGGCTCGACTTGATCCGTGAGGCTGCGGCCGGAGGTCATCTCTACGCGCGCTATGAGCTGGCGAGACGGGCCTACTCAGGTGATCTCGTTCCAAAAGACCCGACATGGGCGACCTCGGAAATGCGGGCGCTGGCCGAGGACGATCTCCCCGAGGCCCAGTCGTTTCTGGCGGTCAGCTACTTCCAAGGAGCGAATGGCCTCGCTGTCGATGTCCAACGCGCGATGCGTCTGTTCCGGTCTGCGGCGACGAACGGCGTTCCAGAGGCGCAGTACAACCTTGGACTCGTCCTGGAGTCTGGAGTTCCGGGAGTGGCCGCCGATCGACGCGAAGCATTTGACCTGTTCGAGAAAGCCGCGGACGCGGGGTATCCGAAGGCCCTCGTCAAGATGGCGCGGGCCTATCAACTCGGCGGCGGCGATCGCCCGATCGACTGGGGACGGTCAATGGCGCTCTATAAGCGTGCCGCCGAGCAGGGCTTCGGCCCCGGGTTCACGGGGGTCGGCCTGCTCTATCAGAACGGCCAAGGTGTCCCGCAAGATTACGCCAAAGCGTTGGAATGGCATCGCAGGGGTCTCGCCGCCGGCGACGATGCGGCGGCGCGCTGGGTTGCCGACAACGAGCGACGCTTGGCCGAAGCGGCCGCGCGGAAAGTCGCCACGGCCAAGGCAGCCGATCTCGAGCGACGTCAGAGAGGGGCCGAAATCGCCGATCTCAAGGGCGGACAGATTCCGTCGCGCCTGCTGGGCGCGACTCTCAGTTGCGAGTTCGACGTTCTGCAGTTCCTCCCAGGCTCCGATCTCGCCTCGCGCGAATATGGCGGATGGATGGTTGTCAGCTTCTCCAGCCCGGATTTGGCTCACCTGCGGAGCTCCGAGTCCTTGCACCCGGGCACCTACAGGGTCCAGTTCGTCGATGGGTGGTTGCGGCTTGGGTATCCGGCCACCACGCGCAACGCGCTGAACATGGAGGTGCGCTGGAAATCGCCGCCCCAGGTCAACGCCCGGACGCTGAGGTTCGAGGCCGAGTACGAGATGACACTCCTCGGTCTTCCCGCACGAAAGCGGCTTGAGGGATCGTGCGAGTGAGCGGTGGACGTTGGCGTAAGCCACGACACCCAAGTGGCGTTGCGGGCGGAGGGGCGATGTTGTCGAAGCGGGGGCGTTGGCACAGGGCATTCGCCCATTTGGTAAGCGCAGGCTTGTTTCTCCTCATGCTCCTGTCGCTCCTGCCGGAACTCCGGGTCTGGGGGCCGGCAGGCCCTTTGATGGCCGTGGGGTTCGGATTGGCAGCGCTGGCCGTAAACCCCTTCGTGGCCAGGTTGTTTGCAAGGCAGGGTTGGGCGTTCGTCCACGTCTTAGGCTGGCTCTTGGTGGGGGGCGTACTGGTCTGCGCTGGCGCGGCTCTCTTTGTGACGGAGTATGCCTCCGAAGTTGCCGTCGACGCGCGTGATCATCCGACCGCAAAAGGTCGGATTCTGACGAAGCGCGCCGCCGAAGCTGGCGCGCCAGTGGCCATGTACAATCTGGGCCTCGCGCTGCTGCACGGCTACGGCGGAGAGCCCGCGCCTGGCGATGGCGTCACCTGGCTAGAGGCCGCGCACCGCGCCGGCTACACGCAGGCCGCCGGTGTCCTGAGCGACGTCTATCTCAACGGGCCGGAAACGCCGAGGGATCTGGCCAAGGCTGAGGCCTACGGGCGAGAGGCCGTGACGGTGGGACAGTATGCGCCCCTGTACAACCTCGCTTTGGCTTATCAAGACGGCAAACTGGTGTCCAAGGACATGGCGAAGGCGGTGGAACTCTATGCGGTGACGGCGGCCAAAGGGCACATCAAATCGGAGGCAAACCTTGGCGGCGTCTTGTTGGAAGGCAGGGGAGTCCCGCGCGATGTCGAGGCCGGCATGGCCTGGCTCGAGAAGGCCGCCGATCGCGGAAACTCGTACGCGCAGAACGAGTGGGGATTGCGCACTGTGATGCGCGATACGGGAGGTTGGATCGGGCCAAGGGGCGACGGTACTTCACGATGGCCGCGGATGGACCCAATCCGAATACGGCGGCCGTGGCGCGTGAGAATCTCCGGAGGGCGTGCGGATGAAGGACGGCGTAGACGCGGCGGTGATCCCACTTGAGACGCTGTCCGCGGATGTGGAGGTTCGTGCCGCCCCCGGCGATGTCGCCCTGCGTGACTTGGTGCGTGAGCGGCTGGCTGGCGCCGGACTGCAAATAGCTCAGGTCGGCGAACCGGCGCGCGTCCGGCTGTTCATCTGGACGCCGGAGGCTGCGCGCGTCTCTTCCCGCGAGCCGCTCGGCGCGCAGCGCACCGTCCATGTCCGCTTGCGCCCTTGCGAGCCGCCACCCTGGGCTCACCCTCTGATCGATGTGTTCGGCTGGGCGCCCGGCGTCGCCCATGCGGGATGGGACCAGGTGCTCGAGCAGGTCGGTGATTTGGCTTTTTCCGCCCCGGCCGAGGGCGTCGCGGCATCCCGCGCAATCGACGAGGCCCCACTTGCGAAGCCGCACCCAGGGGGGGCGGGCCTTAGGTTTACGATCCTCCCCTACGTTCTATTCGGAACGCTCCTTTTCACCGGCGCGGAGTTCCTGGACCTCACCAGTGCGGTGATCCAGCAAGGAAGATTGGAGCGAGCATGGATATACACGCCGCTCTTTGCGGCGCCGCTCGTACTCGTTTTGGCCGCGTCGCGGAAGCTGAGACTGTGGGAGGGGGCGGCCCTTGTCGCGGCAATGACCGTGGCCCACTTCGTCGCAATCAGGTCCGTTGCATTCACGATCGGCCTCACGGCCAGGTTCGCGGTATCCGAGCTGGCGGATGTCGTTGTGGCCGGCGCCTTCGCGGTCGCGAGCCTGATCGGGTCCACGCTGAGTCTTGCGCCGTGGCTAATGATCTGGAAGTTCGCGCGGATCGACCACACGCTTCGGCGTGTGGGCGCCAATTCGATGGTCTTGGCTATAATCGCCGGCCTTGTGGCCTATTGGCTACGTGATGCGTCGGACAAGGCCCTCTTGTTCACGCTCTTTCCGGCGTGGCAAGTGGTCTACGGCTTTGCCCTTGCAGATCTCGTGCGCGATCGCGATCGCGATCGGCGTCGCCGCTTCCGCCGTGACGGGATCTGACAGGAAGACACTACCCAGACGCCGAGCGGACCGTCGGTCATTCTGATAAAGGGGGGTACAGTGAGACGCATTGGCTTCAAGAGCCTCGTCCTTCTGCTCGCGCTGGCGGTTGCCGCACCAACCGCTTCGTCCGCGCAGAGCGTGGAAAGTGTCCTTCGCCGGGAGCGGCAACGGGAGAAGGCGGAAGCCATTCGCCGAGAGATGGAGCTGCGGCGGCAGCGAAGGGGGCCGATGTTCCCGCAACTGCAGGAATATGAGCAGGAGCGAAGATCGACTGAGCAGGAACGTCTCGCCGACGCCCGGCGCATCATTTCGCAGCCGGTTTCCCCCTCACTCTTCCGCCCGGAAGGCGCCAAGGATTTCAAACGCTTCGTGGAAGCCGCTGCGATCGTGGATTACTGGGACAAGGGCGTCTGCTTGGAGCGGCTCTATGCGTCACAGGGGCGCCGTTGGAACGGTACGAGGGTGCGCAATTCGCCTGAGGATGCCGCATGTACGCAGCCGAATGTGGCCAAGGCGCTCTCGGACCTAACCGACGGGTTGCGGATGTGGAGCGCCCAGGCGCCCGCCACGATCGAGGGCCTGAAGCAAATCAACATCGCCACGAAGGCCTACACCAGCCTTTGGTCGGACTTGCGCGTACGCGGTTATACGGAAGACGCGCCGGCCCGCGCCGTTCAGGCCGCACGGTCGGTTCTGAACGCGCGACGGGACGCTCTGATTCCGGTGCTCAGGCCGGAGATTCTAAGCCGGATCAACCTTGCGGGCCAAGATCTGCTGACTGAGGAGCTGTTCGACTCCGATCCCGCACTCCTGACCGAGTGGGAGTACGCGCGCATCATCCCGAGCTATCGGCGGCAGATGGAAGCGAAGCTCGGCGCGCGGATTCCGTTCTATAAGACCGCCGATCCGCGCTGGGCGTCCGCCCGCGAACGCGAGGGGCGTCTGGTTGGGGACCCCACGGACGAGGAGATCGCCTACGCCCTGCTTCGCACGATGAAGAGAAACGGAGGCCGCCTACTGGCTCCGTTCACAGCCTCGGTGCCACATGCGGACGCCCGGTTCGGCTCCAGCTTCGGCGACGCGCTGTCGCCGATGATCCTGCAGGTCCACGACATCCAGAAAGTTCGGTGCACGCCAGAGGGGCGTGGCCGGCGATGCGCCTTCAAGGCGTACTTCCTGATACTCACGATGCGCAACGATCCGCTGTCCATCTCGCTCAACCAGGCGGCAAACGCCAATTACGGCGCGCTGGCTTCAACCCTGCTGGTCCCGGGGCCAGGAGGTTGGACGGCACCCGAGTTTGAGGGACTTCTGCTGAAGGCGCACGCCAACGAGGTGGGCGGGTTCACCCAGTTCTTCGAGGCGACCGCAGACGCGGTCTCGACGGGCATCGGTATCGTCGACGAGGTGGCCAATCCCAAGATCAGCCCGCAGGAGAAGCGCGAGCGCGAAAGGCGTGAGCAACAGGAACGCGAAGAGGCCGAAAAGCTCCAGGAACGCCGGTCGACAAGCCGGTGACGGGAATGATGAGGTCGATCCGCGTCCGCCCGGCGATGCTTGTCGGCGTCGCCGTGCTCTTGCTTTTCGGGTGCGGTCGACGGGTCGACTCCGATCCGCCCCCAGCAGTCGAAGCGGCGGCCGCGCCAAGTCACGTCGACCCTGCCGAGATGCCCGACGCAGCGCCTGTACCGCCGGACGCCGCGCCTCCGAAGCCACAGTGCCGCGCCCTCCAACGCACAGCGGCTTCCTGCGGCGGTCTGGCCACGATCTGCACATCGGGCGGGGGCGGCGCCTATGTCGCATGCGGCGGCGGCGCGACGATCTGCACCTCTGGGGCTAGGGGCGACCGGGTTGCCTGCGGCGGACGCGCGACCATCTGCTCGTCGAGTTCCGATGGATCGCACGTCGCCTGCGGCGGAGAGGCGACCATCTGCACGTCCAGCTCGGACGGAACGCAGGTCGCCTGCGGCGGACGCGCGACGATCTGCACCGGGAGCTCGGACGGCTCACATGTAGCCTGCGGGGGCGAGGCCACGATCTGCACAACGAGTTCGGATGGCTCACAGGTAGCCTGTGGCGGCCGCGCGACCATCTGCAGCGGCAGTTCCGACGGCTCTCAGGTGGCATGCGGCGGGGAAGCCACGATCTGCACGACGAGTTCGGACGGCTCGCACGCGGCCTGTGGCGGCCGCGCGAACATCTGTACGAGCAGCTCCGATGGTCGCGACGTTGCCTGCGGCGGCGAGGCGACGATCTGCACCTCGAGCTCCGATGGCCGGCAGGTCGCATGCGGGGGACGCGCGACGATCTGCGCGACGAGTTCGGAGGACGATGACGGCGTCTGCGAGACCTAATCGAGCTCAGTCGATGTGCGGAGGAGTCTGGGTCCGATGATCAGCCGGCGCCAGCCCAACTTCAGCGCAGCACTCCTCTCCTCCATCCCCGGCGTTCACTGAAGGCGCGGCACGAGGACCGCTTTCTGGCGGGGCGCTAACGACCGCCTCCGACCCAATGGAGACATTCCTTGCCTCCGCACCATGTTCGAGGCGCACTACTGCTGGACGCTACAACCCACGTTCGCCTAACGTGAATTTGGCACCATATGGTGGAGGGGCGAATGCGGGTAGAGACATATAGTCCGTTAGCGTACGCAAACCTTCTGGACTTCTTCGTTGTGAAGGACGCGGTCCCGAAGCTCGAAAAGCAAATCCAAGAGCTTGGTGAAGTTATCCAGGCCCACAAGATGGCGCATATCGTTGGCGTCGCGCTTCTTCATAAACACTTTCACCTCTATGAGGGCGAAGTGCTCGCTCGAAAGGTTCGCGACAACGAACTTATTATTGAGCCAACGGCTGCAAATTCCTCGAATATCACGCCGTTCGTCTGGGCATTCTCAAAAGTAGGCCGAAGCGAACCATTTGCATTGCGGCCGGTAGAATTTGTGGAAAATTCAAACAAAACGAAGATTTACCTAGAATCGGCTAGTGCGGTGGAGGCCTCGCAGGAGTTTCTCGCCGACTACTTTGAGACCCTTGCTCGTCAAGGTTTGGCAAACGTGTTTGGGTTGGGTCTTCATCCAGGGCGACTGTTCAAGATCAAGCCGGGTGAAACCCTCATGGAGAACGACGTCGCTAACGCCCGTCGTCTGATTTTGAAGCCGACGCCGATCTCGGATCTTGGTGAAGTATCTCCCACCCAAACGCTTTGGGTCTTCAAGGAAGGTATTTCGGCAGCGAATGCCCCGAAGCCACAGTGGTGCTTCGTGCACTGCGGCGTACATGTGCCAAGCTGCCAAGTTCATTGTGGAATTCACGTGCCAAGCTGCCAAGTTCATTGCGGAATTCACGTCCCACCTGTCGACGTTGTTTGCGACGCGTGCCGTGTGAACCCTCTTTGGCCGATCGCGGTCGACGGGCTGAAGCGCGCAAAGGAAGCTCACCTAGTCACCGCGGAGACATGGCAGTCGTTAGTCGACGAAGCGGTCTACACTGCCACTGAATACAACGCTATTGTCGGATTAGTAGCGGCAGCTTGCGCAGATTGCCTCACCAAGGATGTGTTCGGGTAGCTCGCACCACATCGCGGCAAAGCCGGAAATCTCAGGACGGGCCGAGGCGGAATAGAAGGCGGCAAGCGCAGCCATTTCGGGCTTGCTGGTACGTCCGCAACCCACCCCTTGCAGACGCCTAGTGCGGCCGCTCGCAGGCTTACATCGATGGCGCCGGGGAACTCACGCTCCTACGTCAGATCTCAAGATGCTCGGAAAGCTCAAGCGCGTCGTCCACCTCGATGCCGAGATAGCGCACGGTGCTCTCGAGTTTGCGATGGCCCAAGAGCAGCTGACAGGCTCGCAGGTTGCCCGTCTTCTTGTAGACGAGCGCGACCTTTGTCCGACGTAGACTGTGCGTACCGTAGGCAGCTGGCTGCAGGTCGATCATGGTGACCCAGCGGTCGACGAGCCGGGCGTACTGGCGCGTGCCGATGTGATCGCCATGCCGGCTGCGGCTCGGAAACAACCAATCATCAGCGCGCCTTCCTCGCCGTTCCAGCCAGGCAGCAAGCGCCTCTCGCGTCGGCTCGGTGATTTCGAATGGAACGGGCCGACCGGTCTTCTGCTGTATCACGGTCGAGCGCTCGCGAAGCACGCCACCCGGCGCGACGTCGCTCACGCGGAGCTTGACTAGGTCGCAAGCCCGAAGCTTTGCATCGAGAGCGCAGTTGAACATCGCAAGATCGCGGATCCGCCGGAGCATCTTCAGCTGCTGGCGGATGGCCCAGATGTGCTTGGGCTTGAGCGGCGCCTTAGGGCCGATCAGACGCCCGGCGTTCCAGGGTCTTCGAGGGGTTCGAAATAGGTCTGGCTGTGCCATGGCCACCTCCATGAGGTCGCCCGTCCAGCCGGGACAGACTATGCGCCGTTCGGGGCGAGGTTGGTATCGGCGACACTTCTGATCGCTCAGCTGTGAGCAAGCGTCAGGACGGCGCCACGAGGAGACGTTGGGATCGCGCCGCGAACCGGATCATCCAGGCCCCCGGTTATCCATTCTCATTCAGGCGGATGTAACGGCCAACGGCCAGGCTCGCTGAGAGGCTGGGTTCTCTGGCGGATGCTGTCGATGAGTAAGAGAAAAGGGCCGGCGAGCCTAACTGCTCGCACCCTCGCAGCAATTCGAGTTGCTTACGAACTGGATGCGTCCAATCCGAAGTTCGTCTCCATCGACG
Source organism: Phenylobacterium sp. (assembly GCF_024508875.1). GTDB lineage: Bacteria > Pseudomonadota > Alphaproteobacteria > Caulobacterales > Caulobacteraceae > Phenylobacterium. The sequence continues at coordinate 3,843 of NZ_JANINU010000038.1, read as the reverse complement.
CCCGCGACTCTGACGACGACACCCTTCTGCACCGTGCGGTCTTCCGCGGCGACCGCAGAGATGTCCAAGACCTGTTGGTGCTCGGCGCCAACGTTCGTACGCACGGAGACCTGGGTTACACTGCACTCCACTACGCGGCCATGCAGGGTCACCGAGAGATAGCTGAACTGCTCTTGGCTGCAGGAGCTGATCCGGCCGCTACCGACGAGCAAGGCCATGTTCCTGCGCTAACCGCGGAGCTTGCGGGCAACGCCGAAATCGCTCGGCTGCTACGGTCGCCGCGAGGCTGGCAGAGGGTTGTCAGCGGCTGAGGTGTGAAACGTCGCAGTCTCAGTTGCGCCACAAACGGTTCTTGGCTCCGCGCCCGACACCGGACACTCGCGGACAAGACACGAGCGTCCACTCATGGGCGGCACCGATAACGAGGACGAACCAGAGCGACCTGAAAGGTGCTCCACGGCCGCTACTGACGCAAAGCGATCCGCGTTAGCCGAACAGGAAGTTCAACGCCGCGCGCATGAGCGTATGCGCTGAGGGTGATAGCCGCGTCGCCGACCCCGGGGTCAAGCCAGCATCCCACCTCGTTCGCTCGATCTTTGGATCACCTCGCCAATGGCGTCGAACAGCGCCTGCATCTGCACTGGCTTGTGCAGAAGATCGTCGGCGCCGGCGTCCATCGCCTGGGCCCGAATGTTGGGCGCATTGTCGGCGGTCACCACGATGATAGACAGCCCTGCCTTCGCGTCATTCCGGGCGCGAATGGCGCGGATCGCAGCCAAGCCGTCCATACCGGGCATCCGCAGATCCATGAGGATCAGGTCGAAGGGGTGGGCGTCGATGAGCTCCAGACCGATCTCGGCCCCCTCCGCCTCAACCACCTCAACGTCCGCGGCGCCCAGCATGCCCTTCACGACCGCTCGGTTCATCGCGTTGTCATCGACGAAAAGTACGCGCACGGCGCCCTCCAGGCGGCTCTACACTGGCCCTGCTGACATCTATAATTTGCGAGGCTTTACAAAACCCTGAGCTTAGCCGGCCCTCCGCTTGCCGAGCCTGCTAGGTTCAGCGGCCGCCGTTCGGCGAAGCGCCCGAAGCCTATCGACGAAGTCCGCGGCGCCGATCGGTTTGCGCACGACACATGCTCCTGCCTCTTCCAGATCGGCCACATCCTCGGCCGCACCGCCCCACAGCACGACGACCTGAGCGCCAGCGGCCGCTTCATCCAAATCCCTGAGCGCGCTTAGGGCCCCAGCCGGCGTGGCAAGCGACTTTCCTTCCACGAGCAGAATGTCGAAACGGCGCTGTCCCAGCGCCGGAAAGGCCTCGTCGGGGGTGGCCACAATCTCCAGCGCCGCCACCTGCCCGCCGAGGGCCGCCTTCATCACGCTCTGGGCCAGGGGGTTCGCTTCCACCAGCAGGACCGCCGCGCCGCTCAGCCCAGGACCGCCGGCGGCCTCCTGCGTCGCGTGAACGCGATGCAAAGGCAGTCGCAAGGTGAAGCGAGAGCCTCGGCCTAGCTCGCTTTCAAGCTGCACATCGCCGCCCATCGCTCGCGCCAGTCGGCGGCAGATGGCCAGTCCAAGCCCTGTGCCTCCGAACTTTCGGGTGGTGCTGTCATCCACCTGCGAGAACGCGTCGAAAACCTCCTCGAGCTTGTCCTGGGGAATTCCGATCCCCGTGTCGGACACCTCCAACGCGAGAATCTCACCCTGGGCGGATGTCTCCACCGTCGCGATCAGGGCGACCTCGCCGGTCTCCGTGAACTTGATGGCGTTGGCCAGCAGGTTGAAGAGGATTTGCCGCAAGCGCCCGGTGTCTTCCCTGATCAGCGCCGGGACGCCCCTGCGATCCGCCCGCAACACCAGACCTTTCCCCTGGGCGCGCCCCGCCCACAGCCGAACCGTGTCGTCGAGCAACTGGTGCAGATCCATCTGCACGGGGACTATGGAAAGCGCGCCATTCTCCATCTTCGCCACATCAAGCAGGTCATCCACCAGCGCCAGCATGGTCTCCCCGCTGCTATGGACCAGCCGCAGCTTGTCGCGGAGGCCGTCGGCAAGGTGACGATCAGCGAGGATCACCTGCGTCATTCCCATGATGCCGTTGAGCGGCGTCCTGATCTCGTGGCTGGTCATCGCCAGGAAATCGGTGCGCGCCTTGAGCGCTCGATCCAAGGCCCGATTCACCACTTGGAGCTCGTCGTGGGCGGCCTTGATGCTGTCCCGGCTCTCGCGCATGTGCTCGGCAAGTTGCACAAAATGCGCCTCGCGCTGCTCGACCACGGCCCGCGCCCGGCGCTTCAGTTCCTCGCGCACGGTCCAAAGGAGGCATAGGGCCTGGGCGAGCAGCAAAGGCGCCACATCGACGCTGACGGGGAGCCAGGCCTGCAGCGCCAGCGGCGCGCCCAGCGCGGTCGCGGCGACCAGCAGATGCCGCCGCAGCATGCGGCCGTAGACCCGCTGGGCGCGGGGGCGCAGAAAGAAGGCCGCCAGGATCGCCAGGCCGACCGTCACCGGATGCGACAGTTCGCGGAGTGCGCGGCCGGCGCGAAGACTCTCGTACGCCAGGGCGTGGACGTAAACGCCTTCGAGCGTGCCGAGCATGGGCGTCGCGAATTCGTCGCCGAGCTCGAGGGCGGTGGCGCCAATCAGAACATTGCGGCCGCGAACGAGGGCCGGATCGAAGCGGCCGGCGTGGACCGCCTCGAATGAGAGCCGGTCGATGTCGGCGGCGCGAATCCCGTAATCGATCAGGAAGGCGCCTGATGGACTGGGCGAGCGCCCGGCGAGCGCTGCCGCCAGCGAGGATCGCCCGCCTTCGCCTTCAGCGAACGAAGGGCGGTAGCGTCGTACCCGTCCGTCGCGGTCTACCGGCACGTTAACGCTCGCGAGCACCGCTTGGTCCGTGAGGGGCTCGATGGGGCGGCTGTCGGCCTGACGGCGATGCTCGCCTTGGCCCGCCGCCTGCACGAACGTTGGGAGGACCACTTGGCCGGGATGGCGATTGATGGCGGCCGCGAGCGCCGCGTCGGACGCGGGCGATGAGGGGGCGCTGAAGTCCACGTCTAGGGCTACGACCTGCGCCCCTGCAGCCGTAAGATTGTCGATCGCCTGGGCGAACCTGTCTCGGCTCCACGGCCACGACTTGGCGGCCCGCAGGCTGTCGACGTCGATCTCGACGACCGTCAGGGTATCGCTGGGCGCCCGCTGCAGCACCATGAATCGGAACTGGGCCAAGCCGTCGTCGACGGGCTGCAGCAACCCCGTCGTCGCCGCGAGCGCCACCGTCAGGACGATCAGCAGCAGGCCCGCCGTGGTCTGGACGCGGGCGATGAATCCACGCCATTCAAGTCGTGGCGCAAGGAGCCCCATCAGGATCGCACGCTGCCGCCAGCGTTGCCATTGCGACCTCCGCGCCCGCCGTTGCCGCCCCCCGACGCGCCGTTGTCAACGCCGCCGTTCGCATCCCCGCCGCCACCGTTCCCATTCGCGTTCCCGGGCCCGGCCCCAGGATTGCCGTTGCCGTTGCCGTTTCCATTTCCATTCCCAGAGCCGCCCGTGTTGCCGGCCTGGTCGCCACCGGCGCCGTTTCCATTGCCCCCACCATTGCTCTGGCCGCCGCCAGTGCCGTTTCCGTTGCCGCCGGCGTTCCCGGTCGCGCCGCCGTTGTCCTGGCCGCCGGCGTTGCCGTTGCCGCCGTCAGCGCCGTTTCCGTTTCCGCCGACGTTGCCGGTCGCGCCGCTATTGCCCTGGCCGCCGCCGTTGCCGTTGGCGCCGCCCGCGCCGTTTCCGTTGCCGCCGGCGTTCCCGTTCGCGCCGCCATTGCCCTGGCCGCCGCCGTTGC
>NZ_JANINU010000037.1 GCF_024508875.1 Phenylobacterium sp. | reverse complement strand
AAATGGTGGATGCGACAGGGATTGAACCTGTGACCCCCTCGGTGTGAACGAGGTGCTCTCCCGCTGAGCTACGCATCCGCCGGCACGCCTCGCGGCGCGGGAAGGCGGGGGCTATAGCCGACCGAAACCGTCCCCGCAAGCGCCCAGGAGCCGCACGCACGCCTCGGTGAGTTCATCGAAGCTGTGGATGAGGATATCCGGGTGAAGATCGGCCGCGGGGATTTCCGTGTAGCCGAAACTGACCAGGATCAGACCGGCCTTCGCCGCCTTCGCCGCACCGGCGTCTGTGGCGGCGTCACCCACCATGATCGTGCGCCGGATGTCGCCGCCGACGGCGTCGACGGCGGCCTGCAGATGGCGTGGGTCGGGCTTGATGGCGGGGGCGGCGTCCGCGCCGATCACCGCCTCGAAACGATGGGCGAGGTCGAGGCCGGCCAGCAGGCTCTCGGACAGGCCGGTCAGCTTGTTGGTGCAAACGCAAAGCTTCGCGCCGCGCGCCTTTAGGACGTCCAGCGCCGCCTCGCACCCTGGGAAGGGGCGGCTCTCGTCGGCGATGTGGGCCTGGTAGTGTTCGATGAACCGCTCGAACAGTGGCTGGACGCGAGCGGGGTGCAGATGTTGGCCCGCCGCTTCGAAGCCGCGTTCGATCAGCCACCGCGCGCCGCGGCCGATGAAAGGGCGGGCGTCCTCCAGCGGCTGGGGCGGCAGGCCCTCTTCCTTGAGCAGCACGTTGAGCGTGCCGATCAGGTCGGGCGCGGTGTCGACCAGGGTGCCGTCGAGGTCGAAGGCGACGACCGCGCCCTCCAGGGGATCAGCCGCCATTGATCACCGCGGTCGCGGCGTCCAAGCCGGACGCGTAGTCGCTGAGCGCCTCTGCGGTCAGGCCGATGTAGGCGGTGGCGTCGTCGAAGCGCCGCTCCTCGATGGCCTCGCGGATCCCCGGCAGGGTCTTGGCGCCGTAGCCGGTGAAGCGCCCCGGCGCGTAGATCATGTTCTTGTAGTACGGCCGGAACGGCAGGCCCTTGTCGCGCAGCAGCCGCTGCTCCTGGGCGATCAGCAGCGTGCCGAGCTGCTTCTTCTGGGCGGCCGAAAGCCCGGCGCCCTTGGCGGCCAGCGCTCCGTCGAAGGCCGCGGCGCTGGCCTTGAGCTTCGCCACCGCTCCGTCCATGGGCGCGAAGTCGAGCTTGGGCGAGGCGGCGAGGGGTGAGGGGTCGCCGCGCGGGATCGTGGGATCGTCGGCCAGCTTGTAGGCGCCAGACGCCAGCAGGCGGGCGCGGGCCGCCGCCTGGTCGCGGGTGGCGTCCGCCAGCTTCTTCACCTCGTCGAGGTAGCCCGACACCGTGTCGGCGAAGTCGCCGTAGCGCTGCACGGTCGTTTCGGCGTCCGCCATGCGCATGACCAGACGGCCCGTGTACTTCGCGAGGGCGCCCGCGTAGGCGTGACCGGGATCCACGAAGCGGCTGTGGTGCTCGTAGGTGTCGTAGGCCGAGTGGTAGACGCCGCCCGAGTCGCCTTCGCCGCCAAAGCCGACGTTCAGCGAGGCGATGCCGAGGTTCTGCAGGAAGGTGGAGTAGTCCGAGCCCGAGCCCAGTGGGTCGATCGGCAGGTCCTTGGCCGGATCGGCGGCGATCTTGCCCAGGGCGACCGCGCGGGGGTTGGCCCCCGGGGCCTCGGCCTGCACGGCGAGGCCGGCGCGGAGGCGATCCCGCACCGACACGCCCGTCTGCGGGTCCTTCACGTCGGCCGCCACCTCGTTGACGAAGTGCTGCAGCCCGTGGCTGCCCCCCACGTCCAGGAAGCCGCGGCTGTTGGAGTCGGAGTTGATGTAGACGACCGCCTTCTTCTTCAGCTCGGCGGCATGGGTCTCGGCCCATTCGGTGGAGCCCAGCAGCATCGGCTCCTCGGCGTCCCAGCTCGTGTAGACGATCGTCCGCTTGGGCTTCCAGCCGGCCTTGACGAGGGCGCCGAGGGCCTTGGCTTCGCCCATCATGGCCACGTGGCCGGAGAGGGGGTCGCTGGCGCCGAACACCCACCCGTCGCGGTGGTTGCCGCGCACGATCCACTCGTCCGGCTTCTCCTTGCCTTTCAGGGTGGCGACCACGTTGTAGGCGGGCTTCAGGCTCCAGTCCGACACCACCTTGAGGTGGACCTTCGCCGCATCCCCGCCGCCGGTGTGATAGGTGATCGGCAGGCCGCCCCGGAACGAGGGAGGCGCGACCGGGCCGTCCAGCGCCTTCAGCAGCACCTGGGCGTCGCCGTACGACATCGGCAGGGTCGGGATCTTCAGGATGGTCTCGGCCTGCTCCCGCGGCACGCGCTTGGCGTCCTTGCTGGATCCGTAGCCCGGAGTGGTGGGATCGCCTGGGAAGGCAGTCATGTCGGCGACGGAGCCCCGCTGGAAGCCTTGCGGCGGGCGCGCCGCGCCTTTCGGATAGACGTCGTCGGTCGAATAGCCGTCGTCGCGCGGGTCGGAGTAGATGATCGCGCCGACCGCGCCGTGTTCCTGCGCCAGCTTGGGCTTCAGGCCCCGCCAGCCCTGGCCGTAGCGCGCGATCACGATCTTGCCCTTCACCGAAACGCCGAGGCGTTGCAGGGCGTCGTAGTCGGCGGGCATGCCGTAGTTCACGTAGACCAGCGGGGCGGTGACGTCCCCGTCGCCCTGGAACGCCACATAGGCCGGAAGCTGGTCCTTCGTGCGGCTGGAGCTCTCGTCGCCGGGCACGGGAGCCTCGTTCAGCGTGGCCTTGAACGGCGCGCCGGCGCCGTTCACCAGTTCGACCGCCACCTCCTTGGGCGTCGGATAGAGCACCCAGGCGGTCTCGATCTTGGCGTCCCAGCCCCAGGCCTTGAACTGGGCCAGGGTCATGTCGGCGTTCGCCTTGTCGTGCGCCGAGCCCACATGGTTCGGCTCCGCCGCCATGGTCTTAAGCCAGCCGCCCATCTCGGCGTCGCTGATCATCCCGTCGAATTTCGCTTCGAGCGCGGCGTCCGCAGATTGGGCGGCGGCCGGAGCGAGCGTGACCAGCGCCGCGGTGGCGAGAAGGGCGGCGAGACGCGAACGCGTTTTCATGGAGACTCCCCCGAAGGACGGCGCGGAAGCTAGCGCGCGGTCGCGCGGCGCCACAAGGCTTGCTAAGCGGATGGCTGAGAAGACTCAGCGACCTGACCCGGAGCCCCGAATGACCGCTAGAGCCGCCGTGATCATGGCCGCGGGCCACGGCACGCGGATGAAGTCCCGGACGCCCAAGGTTCTGCACAAGGTGGGCGGCCGCACGCTGCTGGACCGCATCATCGACACGGTGCAGGCGGCCGGCTGCGAGCGCATCCACGTGGTGGTCGGGCCTATCCCGGAAGTGCGCGACCTGGTCGTCCGGCGCCTGGGCGAGCAGGCGGTGGTGGTGCAGGACCCGCCGAAGGGCACCGGCCATGCGGTGATGTGCGCCGAGGAGGCGCTGGCCGACTTCAACGGCGACGTGCTGGTGGTCAACGCCGATCCGCCGCTGCTGCAGGCCCAGGACCTCGAGCCGCTGTTCGCCCTTAAGCACGCCGGCGCGTCGCTCGCGATCCTGGCGTTCGAGCCGGTGGACCCTCTGCTCTACGGCCGCGTGATTCGCGGCGCCGACGGGCACGTGATGCGCATCGTCGAGCCCAGCCAGGCCAGCGATACGGAAAAGCAGGTGCGCTTGTGCAACGCCGGCATGTACCTGGCCGGCCGCATGGACCTGTTCCGGTGGCTCTCGCGCCTGACCGACGACAATCCGAAGAAGGAGTATTTCCTGACCGGCATCGTCGCCGAGGCCGTCGGCGAGGAGAAGCTGGTCCGTGCGCACACCGCGCCCGAAACGGCCGTCATGGGCGCCGACACGCCCATGCAGCTCTCCCAGGCCGAAGCCGAGTTCCAGAGGCGCCGCCGCGCGCACTTCCTGGCCGAGGGCGTGGCGATGACGGCGCCCGAGACCGTCTTCTTCGCCTGGGACACTGAGATCGCGCCGGGGGCAACGGTCGAGCCCTATGTCGTCTTCGCCCCGGGCGTGAAGGTGGAGACCGCCGCCGTGATCCGCGCCTTCAGCCACCTGGAGGGCTGCGTGGTGCGCGAGGGGGCGCTGATCGGCCCGTACGCGCGCCTTCGGCCCGGCGCCGACATCGGCGAGGACGCCCACATCGGCAATTTCGTCGAGGTGAAGAAGGTGGCGGTGGGCAAGGGCGCGAAGGCCAACCACCTGAGCTACCTGGGCGATGGCACGGTCGGCGCGGGCGCGAACATCGGCGCGGGCACGATCTTCTGCAACTACGACGGCTTCTTCAAATACGACACCCACGTGGGCGAGGGGGCCTTCATCGGATCGAACTCGGCGCTGGTCGCGCCGGTGACGATCGGGGCCGGCGCCTACACCGGCTCCGGTTCGGTGATCGTCGAGGACGTGGCGCCCGACGCCCTGGCCATCGGTCGCGGCAAGCAGGTCGAGAAAGAAGGCTGGGCGGCGACATTCCGCAAGAAGATGATCGCCGCGAAGGCCGCCAAGAGGTGAGCGACGCCGACGCCCAGAAGCGGGCCGCGGGCGAGGCGGCCGCGGCGCTTGTGCGGGCCGGCATGGTGGTCGGGCTTGGCACGGGATCGACCGCCGCATGGTTCGTTCGTGCGCTGGCGGCTCTCAAGCTGGATATCGTGGGCGTGCCGACGTCGCAGGCCACCGCCGACCTGGCGGCAAGCCTGGGGATCCGGCTCGGCGAGCTCGGGGAAACCAAGGGCATCGATCTTACCGTCGACGGGGCTGACGAGATCGGTCCGGGTCTCTCGCTGATCAAGGGCGGTGGCGCGGCCTTGCTGCGCGAGAAGCTGGTGTGGGAAGCCTCGCGCTCGTGCGTGGTGATCGCCGACGCGGCGAAGTCCGTCGAGGCGCTGGGCAAATTCCCGTTGCCGATCGAGGTGGTGGCTTTCGGCCACAAGACGACGGCCAACCGCATCTGCGACGCCTTGGCTGAATGCGATCTCGACATCGTGCCGATACTCCGCCGCAAGGCCGGTGAGCCGGTGAGAACCGACGGCGGCAACCTTATCTATGACGCTCACTGCGGCCGGATCGAGGAACCTGCGGCCCTGGCGGCGGCGCTGAAAAGCGTGACTGGCGTCGTGGACCACGGCCTCTTCCTCGACCTTGCGGACCGCGCCCTGATCGGCACGCCGGATGGCGTCGTCGAGCTCGAACCCTAAGGAGTCCCCTGTGGCGGACTACGACTACGATCTTTTCGTCATCGGCGCCGGCTCGGGCGGCGTTCGGGCCGCGCGGGTGGCCGCCATGGGCGGCGCCAAGGTGGCCGTGGCCGAGGAGCACCGCGTCGGAGGCACCTGTGTCATCCGCGGCTGCGTGCCCAAGAAGTTCATGGTCTACGCCTCTGAATTCTCGAAGGCCTTCGAGACCGCGCGAGGTTATGGCTGGGAGATCGGCGAGGCCCGGTTCGACTGGTCGCGCTTCCTGATGGACAAGGACAAGGAGATCGCCCGGCTGTCGGGGATCTACGTACGCAACCTCCAGAACGCCGGCTGCGAGCTGGTGCATGGCAAGGCGCGCCTCAAGGACCGCCACACGGTCGAGGTCGAAGGCGTCGGAACCGTCACGGCCGGCAAGATCCTGATCGCCACGGGCGGACGCCCCTGGATGCCGACCGACCTGCCGGGCGTGGAGCACGCCATCACCTCGAATGAGGCCTTCCACCTCGAGCAGCTTCCGAAGCGCATCGTCATCGCGGGGGGCGGCTATATCGCCCTGGAGTTCGCCTGCATCTTCAACGGCCTGGGCGTGGACACAACGGTGGTCCACCGCGGGCCGAACGTGCTGCGGGGCTTCGACGACGACATCCGCATCCACGTGGCCGAGGAGATGAAGCAGGCCGGCATCAAGGTGATGCTGGGCAGTCAGCACGCCCGCATCGAAAAGACCGCGAGTGGCCTCGTCAGCCATTGCACCGGCGGCCACAGCATCGAGTCCGACGTGGTGATGTTCGCCCTGGGCCGCGAGCCGTACACCGAGGGGCTGGGGCTGGCGGAAGCGGGCGTCGAGCTGGCCGAGAATGGCGCGGTGAAGGTGGATGGCTTCTCGCGCTCCAGCGTCGACAACATCTGGGCCGTCGGCGACGTGACGAACCGCATCAACCTGACGCCGGTGGCGATCCGCGAGGGCGAGGCCTTTGCCCGGACCGAGTTCCACGACACGCCGATGTCGTTCGACCACGAGATGGTGGCCGCCGCCGTCTTCACCCAGCCGTCGGTGGGCACTGTGGGCCTGGCCGAGGCCGACGCGCGCCGCCAGCATCACGGCAAGGTGGATATCTACATGGCGAAGTTCCGCGCCATGAAGGAGACCTTCTACGGCGGCCAGCAGCGCACCCTGATGAAGCTGGTCGTCGAGCAGGGCAGCGAAAAGATTCTCGGGTGCCACGTGGTCGGGCCCGATGCGCCCGAGATCATCCAGATGGCCGCCGTGGCCCTGAAGATGGGCATCACCAAGCCCCAGTGGGATTCCACCTGCGCCGTGCACCCGACGCTCGCCGAGGAACTGGTGACCATGCGCGAGAAGCACGCGCCGCCGGCGCTCGGCCAGGTCGCATGATCCGGGGCTGGGGGGAGCCGGGTCGTTGACCGCATCCGCGCCAGGGCAGGTGGCAGCGCGCCCATCGTGGCGCGCCGTCGAGGGCGGCGCCTTCGTGTTCGCCGCCGCCCTGACGCCGCTCTTCGCCTGGCTGGGGCCGCTGGGGTTCGCGCCTCTGCTCGGGCTGGTCGGTCTGCTGTGCCTGCCGTCGCTGCGGATCGGCCTGCGGGAGGCGCCGCTGGCGGTCGTCCTGTTGGCGGGCGTGGCCTGGGCTGCGTTCTCAGGCGTCTGGAGCGCGCACCGCCCGGCCGAGATCGAAGACAGCGTCGCGCTCAAGCTTTTGCTGCAGTTGCCGCTCTACTGGGCTGCCTGGGCCGGCGCCCGGCGGGCCGAGCCGACCATGCGCCAGCGGGCCCTACGGGTGCTCGCGTGGGGCCTGGCGGCCTACGGCGCCTTGCTCCTGGTCGAGGCCCTCACGGGGGCTGCGATCTATCGCGGCCTGCGCGACCTGTTGCACGACCCCATCCGGCCCGATCTGGGCCGTAAGAACGTCGCGCAGGGGAGCTTTGTCCTGGCGTTGCTTTGGCCGGTGGCGGCGGCCGGAGGCTTTCGCGCGGGCGCCCCAGCTTGGCTGGCCGTCCCGATGGCGGCCGGCACGGCGCTTCTGGCGCACAACTTCCTCTCGGACGCTCCGGTGCTGGCGGTGGGGCTCGCACTCTTCGTCGGAGGCGTCGTGTGGCTCTGGCCCCGCTCGGCCCCGAAGGCGCTGGCCCTCGGCGCCGCCGCCCTCATCCTGCTGATGCCGGTGATCATCCTCGCCTGCCACCTGCTGGGCCTGGGCCAGCACCTGCCGGACTCCTGGGAGCAGCGGATGGGCTACTGGACCTACGCGATGCAGCGGATCGCCGAGCATCCGTTCCGCGGCTGGGGCCTGGATTCAAGCCGCGCCTTCAGCCCTCACATCGTCCTGCATCCGCACAACGGCGCCCTGCAGGTCTGGCTGGAGCTGGGGGCCGTGGGAGCGGTCGCGGCGGCGCTGGCCTGGGCGTTCGCGTTCCGCCGGCTGGCGCGGGACGAGCGCAGCCTGATGGCCGCCGCCACGGCGGGCTCGGCGGCAGTCTACCTCTTCTTCGGCCTCGTCAGCTTCGGCGCCTGGCAGGAGTGGTGGCTCGCCTTGGCGGCCCTGGTCGCCGTGATCGCGGCCCTTGGGGAAGGCGTCGAGACGCCTCACGGTGTGGGCATCGACCTTCGCCGCCGTTCCGAGTAAAGACCCCCGGCCCGCCGAACGAGCGGCGGTTCCGAGTGCAGACACCATGACCGAACACTGGACGCCCGCCTCCTGGAGAGGAAAGCCCGCCAAGCACATTCCGGCCGACTACCCGGACATGGCCGAGCTCACGCGTGTGGAAGGCGCCCTTCGGAAGATGCCGCCCCTGGTGTTCGCAGGCGAGGCCCGCCGTCTCAAGAGCCTGCTGGGCGACGTGGCGGCCGGCAAGGCCTTCCTGCTCCAGGGGGGCGACTGCGCCGAGAGCTTCAAGGAGTTCGCGGCCGACAACATCCGCGACACCTTCCGCCTGATCCTGCAGATGGCGGTGGTGCTGACCTTCGCCGGCGGCAAGCCCGTGGTGAAGGTGGGTCGCATGGCCGGCCAGTTCGGCAAGCCTCGCTCGTCGCCCGTCGAGAAGATCGGCGACGTGGAGCTGCCGTCCTATCGCGGCGACAACATCAACGGCATGGAGTTCACGCCCGAGAGCCGCACGCCGGATCCGCAGCGCCTGCTCCAGGCTTACAGCCAGTCGTCGGCCACGCTGAACCTGCTGCGCGCCTTCGCGGGCGGCGGCTATGCCGACCTCTACAACATCCATCGCTGGACGCTGGGCTTCGTCAACGACAGCCCCCAGGGCGCCCGCTACAGCGAGCTCAGCGAGAAGATCAGCGAGGCGCTGACCTTCATGGCGGCGATCGGCGTCACGCCCGAGACCCATCCCGAGATGCATCGCGTCGAGTTCTTCACCAGCCACGAAGGCCTCCTGCTGGGCTTCGAGGAGGCGATGACCCGCGTCGATAGCACCTCCGGCGAATGGTACGACACCTCGGCTCACCTGCTGTGGATCGGCGAGCGCACGCGCCAGCTGGACGGCGCCCACGTCGAGTTCTTCCGCGGCATCAAGAACCCCATCGGGGTGAAGGTCGGTCCTACGCTGGACGGCGACGAGCTGAACCGTCTCATCGACGCGCTGAACCCGAAGGACGAGGCTGGCCGCCTCACGCTGTACGGCCGCTTCGGCTACGACAAGATCGAGGATCGCCTGCCGGCGCTGCTGCGCGCGACCAAGGGGCGGAACGTGGTCTGGGCGACCGATCCGATGCACGGCAACACCCTGACAGCCACCAACGGCTACAAGACGCGCCCGTTCGACCGCATCCTTTCCGAGGTGAAGTCGTTCGTGGACGTCTGCAAGGGCGAGGGGACCCATCCGGGCGGCGTGCACCTGGAGATGACCGGCCAGAACGTCACTGAGTGCCTGGGCGGCGCGCGCGCGCTGGCCGAAGGTGACCTTGCCGACCGCTACCACACCCACTGCGATCCGCGGCTCAACGGCGAGCAGGCCCTGGAACTCGCGTTCCTGGTCGCCGAGCGGCTGAAAGACGATCGGGTGGACCTGTCGCACCGCGCGGCGGTGAACATCTGACGGCGCGGCGTCCCGCTGCGGCTCCGGTTGTGCTTTCGGAGCCACGTCGGGTGATCGACGATTGGTGAAGGCCAAGCTGGGCTTGCCGGCTTTTGACGGCGGCGCCAGTCTCCGCGCCTCTTTGAAAACCGGAACCTTCGCCATGGACCGCCCGGCGGCCCAGGAGACATCGCTCGTCCGCGCCGACCTGACCCAGCTCCTGACCCTGTCGGGGCCGGTCGTGATCTCACGCCTGGGCATCATGGCGATGGGCCTGTGCGACGCCATCGTGGTCGGCAATTTCTCAGCGCAGCAACTCGGCTATCACGCCCTGGCCTGGGCGCCGACCAGCGTGGTGCTGACCATGGCGGTCGGACTGATGACCGGCGTGCAGGTGATGACGGCACGGCGGATCGGGCAGGGGCGGCGCGACCTCACCGGCGCGGTGCTTCGGCGCGGCCTGGTCTACAGCTTCTGGATCGGCCTGGTCTCGACCGCGGTGCTGCTGGCGCTGGGCCCCATCTTCATCCGCTCGATCGGGCTGGAACGCGACCTCGCGGACGGCGCCAGCCGGGCGCTGCTCGTCTTCGCGCTGTCCCTGCCGGGCTACACGATAAGCGTTGCGGCCAGCTTCTGGCTTGAGGGCCTGTCGAAGCCGGGTCCGGCCGCCTGGGCCATGTGGGCGGCCAACGTCGTCAACCTGGCCCTCAACCTCCTTCTCGTGCCGGGCACGTTCGGCCTGCCGGCTCTCGGAGCAGTCGGCGGCGCCTGGGCCACGGCCGGGGCGCGGACCTTCCTGGCGCTGGCCATGCTGGCCTACATCGCCCGGATGCCGGAGGCGCGGGCGCTGGGCGTCTTCACGAAGCCCGAGCTCGACCGCGCCGCCAGCGTCGAACAACGCCGGATCGGCTACGGCGCCGGTGTCTCGAACTTCTTCGAGGTGGCCGCCTTCGCCAGCATGAACATCATCGCAGGCTGGATCGGCGGCCTCGCCGTCGCCGCCTGGGCCATCGTGCTGAACGTGGCCGCCATCGTCTTCATGGTTCCGCTTGGCCTCGCCACCGGCGCGGCGGTGCTGGTGGGCACCGCCTACGGCGCGCGCGACTTGGCGGGCGTGAACCGGGCCGGCGCCATCTGCTTCGTGGTCACGTTCGGCTTCGGGGTGTTGGTGTCGCTGGCGATCTGGCCCACGGCGCACCTGATCGCGCGCGGATACACGCACGACGCGGCCACCATCGCGATGGCGGCGCCTGCGCTGATCCTGTCGTGCCTGTTCTTCGTGCCCGACGCGCTGCAGGTGGTGACGGCCCAGTCGCTGCGCGCCCGTGGCGACGTCTGGCTCCCCTCCACCACGCACCTGGCCAGCTATATCGGCGTGATGATGCCGCTGGCCTGGTACCTGGCGATCCCGATGAAGATGGGGCTGGTCGGCATCACCTGGGCCGTGGTCGCGGCCAGCTTCCTGGCCTGCGGTTTCCTGCTGACGCGGTTCTGGGTGCTGAGCCGGCGGCCGCTTTAGGCCCCGGCGCCCAGGATCCAGCCTTCCTCACGCTCGGCGTCCAGCACGACATCGGCGGCGGTGTCCTTCGGCGGACCGAAGAGCGGCCCGAGCTTGTTGGCCTCGTCCAGGCGGGCAAAGTGCTCGGCGGTGGTGCGCACCTGGGTCAGGTCCTTCACCTCGCCGGGGGCGCCCTGCGGCTTCAGCATCGAGGGATAGACCTCGGCCATCACCACATCGACGCCTTCGAGGTCGGCCTCGGTCAGCGTCTTGAAGCCCGTCTCGAACGGCCAGGCCTTCACGGCATCATCCCCGCGGGTGAGCTTCAGGCGGCGCACGAAGGGGATGCCCAGGATCGCCTGACCGCCCACCGAGCCGTTGTAGTAGAGCTTCCAGATCGACGCGGCGCCCTTGGCCGCGAGGTCGGCGTGACGGAACTCCGGAAGGTCGCCTGGCCCGTGCTCGCGGGTGCGCTTCGGCTGCAGCGTGGTCAGGGCGTCCTTAGGCGGGCAGCCCCAGAAGGGGAACGGCCCGCCGGTCATCCGGCGGTTGATCTCGGAGCCGACGCCGAAGCGGTTGTTGGTGTTGTCGGCCTTGTCCTTGACCATCTTGTTGAGCT
>NZ_JANINU010000036.1 GCF_024508875.1 Phenylobacterium sp. | reverse complement strand
AGATCGGGCGGTCGAGGGCCGCGCGGGTGAGGCGCTTGGCGTAGGCGATCCCGTCGGCGCCGCGGCCCTCCCATTCGGCCGCGATCTCCAGCGCGCGGGCCAGCGGGTCGTCGGCCAGTTCATGGACCAGGCCGATCTCGTGGGCCTTGGCGCCGTCGAAGGTCAGCCCGCGCAGGATGATCTCCAACGCCTTGGCCTCGCCCACGACGCGGGGCAGCCGCTGGGTGCCGCCGCCGCCCGGGAAGATGCCGACGCGCGTCTCGGGCAGGCCGATGGCGGCGACGTTGGGGCTGGCGATCCGCAGGTCGCAGGCAAGCGACAGCTCGAAGCCGCCACCCATGCAGAGGCCATTGATGGCGGCGACCACCGGCTTCGGCGCGTCGAAGATCTCGTCGACCAGCGCAAGAAACCCCTGCCTCGGGCGGCTGGCGGGTTCGGTCGGGGGCGGAGGCGGCGGCGCGCCCTGGGCCGCGTCGCTCATGTCGGAGAGCTCTCCGACGTCGTAGTGCCGGATGAAGATGTCGGGCAGGCCGCCGGTGACGATCACGCTGCGGACGGCGGGATCGGCGGCGAGCGGGCGGAAGGCCTCCAGCATCTCCTGCGAGCCCGCGGCGGTCATCGTGCCGAACGGCGGGTTCGCATAGATCATGATCGCGACCCCGCCGCGCTGCTCCACCGTCACCAGGCCCATGGCGTCCTCCTCTTGCTTTGCCCGTCTCTTGCTTTCTGGGGGCAAACCTTGGATCGGGAGGGCTGGATTAGGAAGGGGAGCGCCAGGCTTTGCGCATCGTCTCAGGCGAATTCCGCGGCAAGGCGCTGGTCGCGCCGAAGGGCGAGGCGACGCGGCCCACGTCCGACCGCGCCCGGCAGGCGATCTTCAACATCCTGGAACATGCGCCGTGGTCCGACGGCGTGCGCGATCGCCGGGTCATCGACCTGTTCGCCGGCTCGGGCGCGCTGGGGTTCGAGGCCCTGTCGCGGGGGGCGAGCTTCTGCCTGTTCGTCGAGACCGACGAGGCGGCGCGTGGGGCGATCCGTGAGAACGTCGATGCGATGGGCCTGTTCGGGCGCACACGGGTGCACCGGCGCAGCGCCACGGACCTGGGCGTGCGGCCGGGCGCGGACGGACCGGCTTTCGACGTGGCCTTCCTGGACCCTCCCTATGCGAAGGGGCTGGGCGAGCAGGCCCTGGAGCGGCTGGCCGCCGGGGGCTGGCTGGCCTCCGGCGCATTGGTGGTGTTCGAGCGGGGCGCCGCCGAGCCGCCTCCCGAGGTCAAGGGATTTACAGTGATCGATGTTCGCGATTACGGGGCTGCGAAGGTTTATTTCTTGAAGCAGCAATAGTTTCAGGCAACGTCGTAAAACTGTCGCAAAACTTTGTCCTTCGAAGACTGGTTATTCTAACGTCTCATTAGGGACGCTCAGCGATTTCTTGCCGCGCTTCCATTCGGAGTCCGGCATGACGCTGTTGCTCGACATCGCGCCGCATATCCCGCCGGTGTCGCCCTCGACTCCGGGCGCCGAAGTGTACCAGCGCTTCCAGGAGGAGCCGGACACCCTCGCCATCGCCGTGGTGGACGAGTCCGGCGCGCCGGTCGGCCTCGTCGAGCGCAACGCCTTCCTCGTTCTGATGGCGGCCCAGCACGGCTATGCCCTGTGGTCCAAGCGGCCGACGTCGCACATGATGAAGCGCGATCCGGTGGTCGTGGACGGCGACGTCACGCTGGCCGAGTTCTTCGGCAGCGTCCTGGCCGAGCGGCCCTCGGAGATGCTGCACGGCTTCATCGTCACGTGCGGGGGCAAGTACGCCGGGGTCGGGACGGCGCTGGCCCTGCTGCAGGCTTCGGCCGCCGCCGCCAGCAGCCACGCCGAGACCATGAGCCGCCTGGCCTGGGAGGCGAACGAGGCGCTGGCCACCAAGGGCCGGTTCCTGGCGGTGATGAGCCACGAGATCCGCACGCCGCTCAATGGCGTCCTGGCCGTGGCCGAGATCCTCAAGCGCAAGGCAGAGCAGCCGGACCTGCGGCCCTTCATCGACACGATCCTGGAATCCGGCGGCGCGCTGCTGCGGCTGCTGAACGATGCGCTCGACCTGTCACGCGCCGAGGCGGCGGGCTTGGAGCTGGACGAGGCGCCGCTGCAGGCCTCGCACATCCTCGACGACGTCCTGGGCCTCTGGACCGCCCAGGCCGAGCTCAAGGGGCTGGATCTGCACGCCGCCTACGAGGGCCCGGCCGACCTGTGGGTGCTGGCCGATCGAGTGCGCCTGCGCCAGGTGCTGAACAACCTCGTGGGGAACGCGCTGAAGTTCACCAGCGACGGCCATGTGGACGTGAGCCTCTCGGCGACGGTCGAGGGCGATTACGCGCGCCTGTGCGGCGTGGTGACCGACACCGGGCCGGGGATCCCCGCCGACAGGCTGGAAGCGGTCTTCGCGCCGTTCCAGCAGACCGACGAGGGCGTGCGCCAGGGGGGCGCGGGCCTGGGACTGGCGGTCTGCCGGCAGATCGTCAAGCGGATGAACGGCGTCATCGCCGCCCGGTCACGCGTGGGCGGGGCGGAACTCAGCTTCGAGGTTCCGCTGCATCGTCTCCCTGCGCCGCAGGTCGAGGCGCCCGCGCCCGAGACGGTGGAGGCCGGCGAGGCGGTCCACGTCCTGATCGTCGACGACAACGCCACCAACCGGATGGTGGCCCAGACGCTGTGCGAGATGTTCGGCTGCTCCAGCGAGGCCGTGGACAACGGCGAGGATGCGGTCGCCGCGGTGAACAGCGGCCGCTTCGACCTGGTGCTGATGGACATCAAGATGCCCGGCATGGACGGCGTGGAAGCGACGCGCCGCATTCGCTCAGGCGGCGGCGCAGCCTCCCAGGCCCCGATCCTGGCGCTCACCGCCAACGCCGACCCGGCCGACGCCGCCTTCTACCGCCTGAGCGGCATGAACGGCGTGGTCGAGAAGCCGATCAAGCCCGAGCGCCTGCTCGCGGCCATGAGCGCGGTGCTGCAGGTGGACCGGGCCGGCGAGGCGGTGGCCGCCTAGATCGTCACCAGGCCCGCGCGCCGGTCCGGTTGTCGAGCTGGGCGCGCAGGCAGAGCAGGCCCTCGCGCGTGATGCGGTAGGGGCCGCCGTTCCGGCTGGCGATCAGCTTCTTCTTCTTGAGGCTGCGGAAGACGGTCATGTCGCAGCCCGAGAGCCGCCAGCCTTCGTGGGTGATGCACTGGGCGTCGAGCAGGGCGCCACGTTCGTCGCGTTCGAGCAGGATGGCGCCGCCCTGGGCGAGCGCATGCAGCGTCCGTTGCTGCGGTTTGGAGATGTTCAAGGAGATGTCCGAGGTCAGGCGTGACGAGACGCACCCGCGGAAGGGTGCGGACGAAACGGGCCTGGTCGCCGGGAGACGAGGTTCCGGTCGGCGGTTAGGCCCGGGCCTCGGACACATTCTCTGACATGCGGCGAAGGATGGTGGAGCTTCGTCCGGGTGGCAAGGCGCCTACTTCGGCATCTCAAAGGTGATGGTGACGCTGTCGGCCGAACGGTCGGCGGGGCCGTGGAAGACCGCCTCGATGTTGTTGCCGTCGGGATCGAGGAAGAAGCCGGCGTAGTAGCCCGGGTGGTACGAGCGCTCGCCCGGCGGCCCGTTGTCCTTGCCGCCCGCGGCGATGGCGGCCTCGTAGGCGGCGTCGACCGTGGCCCGGTCCCTGGCCTGGAAGGCGAGGTGCACGTGGCTGTGCTGGCCGCCCACGTCGATCCACAGTTCGTCGGCCTGGAAGTGGGTGTCGTCGGCGACGTACGGGATGCCGAGGACGTCAAGGATCGCGCCGTAGAAGCGGCTCGCCGCCTTGAGGTCCTGCGTGCGCAGGTGGATGTGGTCGATGAGGCGGCCGGTGTGGAGTTCCATCGGTCTGCTCCGTCTCGCTTGGGTGTTGACCCTAACGCGGCGTGAGACCTGAGTGATCCGGCCATCGGCAGAGGAGACCCGAGAACGGTGCGTGGTTACACGGTCAGCGAGGTGGCGAGGCTGTCGGGCGTGAGCGTCCGCACGCTGCACCACTACGACGAGATCGGGTTGCTGAAGCCAGCCGACATCGGCGCCAACGGCTATCGCTACTACGGCAAGGACGAGCTCCTGCGCCTGCAGCAGATTCTGTTCCATCGGGAGCTCGGCTTCCCGCTGGACGAGATCGCGCAGGTGCTGGATGCCCCGGGCTTCGACCGGGTGGCGGCGCTGAAGGCGCACCGCGAACGGCTGACGGACGAGGCCCGGCGCACGCGCCGGCTGGTCCGCACCATCGACGAGACCCTCGCCGCCCTCGAAGGAGCGAAGACGATGGACGAGAAAGCGATGTACCGGGGCTTCGACCCCGACAAGCAGGCGAGGCAGGAGGCCTGGCTGGTCGACCGCTACGGGCCGGGCGTGCAGCGATCGATCGATGCCGTGAAGGACATCCAGAAGGGCTGGAAGCAGGCGGACTTCGACGCGTCCCAGGCGGAGATCGCCGACATCGAGGCCGAATTCGTGAAGGCGTTGACGTCCGGTCTTCCGGCCGACAGTGCGGCCGTGCAGGCGCTGACCGCCCGCCACCGCGCCTGGATCGCGAAGCAGTGGCCGATGCCGGTGAGCCGGGCAGCCTACGAGAACCTGGCGACGCTGTACGGCGACCACCCCGACTTCCGGGCGCGGTACGAGGCCCAGGTCGCAGGGATGACCGAGTATCTGCAGACGGCGATGCGGAGGTTCGCGGAGAACGAGCTGGGCTGACCGCTCCTCCCCTGAAGCGAAGACTTCGGGGGAGGTGGATCGGCGCGGCACGCGGCGAGACGGAGGGGGCGCGCAGCGGCCTGCTCATCGCTTTCGGCCTTGCGCCCCCTCCGTCAGCCTACGGCTGCCACCTCTCCCGCGATGCGGCGGAGGAGCGGGGCGCTACCGCCGGCCGAACAACCGCTCGATGTCGGCCAGTTTGAGCTCCACGTAGGTGGGGCGGCCATGGTTGCACTGGCCGGAGTGAGGCGTGGCTTCCATCTGGCGGAGCAGGGCGTTCATCTCGGGCGCGGTCAGCCGGCGGCCGGCGCGGACAGAGCCGTGGCAGGCCATGGTGGAGCAGACCTCCTCCAGGCGTTCCTTGAGCGCCAGGGCCTGGCCGTTCTCGGCCAGGTCGTCGGCGATGTCGCGGACGAGGCCGGCCACGTCGGTCTCGCCTAGCAGGGCCGGGACCTCGCGGACCAGGATCGCGCCCGGGCCGAAGCTCTCGATGGCGAGACCCAGGGCGGCGAGTTCGTCGGCGCGGGCCACGACCCGTTCGGCCTCGGCGGGGTCCAGCTCGACCACCTCGGGCAGCAGCAGGGCCTGGCGGGCCACGCCGCCCTCGCTGAGTTCGCCCTTCATGCGCTCGTAGACCAGGCGTTCGTGGGCGGCGTGCTGGTCGACGATGACCACGCCATCGCGGGTCTGGGAGACGATGTAGGTCTCGTGCACCTGGGCCCGCGCGGCGCCCAGCGGGAAGTCGACGGGGTCGAACACCGGGGCGCCGGGCGGCTCGGCGACGCCGGGATTGTAGCTCGGTTCGTCGCCGTCTGGTGCTTCGGCGCGGGCCGACACCTCGGTGAGGCCGGGGATCGATTGCACGGCGGCGGCCGCCGCCTGCCAGCCGCCCGCGCTCCAGGCCGAGAAGCCGGCGCCCGAGGGCCGCGGCGGCGGATAGGACTGGGGTCGGAAGCCGCCCAGGGCCGCGGCCGCGACGGTGGTGGAAGCGCGGTGGCCGGCGGCGGCGAGGCTGTGGCGCAGGCCGCTGACGATCAGGCC
The DNA here is from genome assembly GCF_024508875.1 of Phenylobacterium sp. Taxonomy (GTDB): domain Bacteria; phylum Pseudomonadota; class Alphaproteobacteria; order Caulobacterales; family Caulobacteraceae; genus Phenylobacterium. The sequence goes on along the minus strand of NZ_JANINU010000036.1, from coordinate 5,595 downwards.
ACGGACGAGGGCCGGGTCGCGGAACCGCACCTCGGCCTTGGCCGGGTGGACGTTAACGTCGACCAGTGTCGGATCGAGCTCGACATAGAGCGCACAGGCGGGGTGGCGGTCGCGGGCCAGGAAGTCGGCGTAGGCGCCGCGCAAGGCGCCCTGCAGCAGGCGGTCGCGCACGGGGCGGCCGTTCACGAACAGGTACTGGTGGGCCGCGTTGCCGCGATTGTAGGTGGGCAAGCCGGCATAGCCCGACAGCCGCACGCCCTCGCGCTCGTGGTCGATGAGCAGGGCGTTGTCCGAGAACTCCCGGCCCATGATCGCGCCCAGGCGGGCGAGGCGGCCCTCGTCACCCGCCGCCTCCGCGGGCAGGCGGAGCGTCCGGCGACCGTCGAGGTCGAGGGCGAAGCCGACGGCCTCGTGCGCCATGGCTTGGCGCTTCAGCTCCTCGGTGATCGCCTGGGCTTCGGAGCGCTCGGACTTCATGAACTTCAGGCGCGCGGGCGTGGCGTAGAAGAGGTCGCGGACCTCGACGCGGGCGCCGTGGGGGCCAGGGAAGCCGGCGGGAGCCACCGCGCCCACCGCGCCGCCCTCGACGAAGATCGCGTGCGCGTCGGCCAGACCCCGAGCGCGGCTGGTGATCGACAGGCGGGCCACCGAGCCGATCGAGGGCAAGGCCTCGCCCCGAAAGCCCAGGGTGGCGATGCGCAGGAGGTCGTAGTCGCCGGCGTCGTCCGGGGCGAGCTTCGAGGTGGCGTGGCGCTCGACGGCCAGGGGCAACTCGTCGGCGGACAAACCTTGGCCGTCATCGGCCACGAGGATGCGGGAGAGGCCCCCGCCGTCGGCCTGGACGTGGACCTCGGACGCGCCGGCGTCGAGGGCGTTCTCCACCAGCTCCTTGACCGCGCTGGCGGGGCGTTCCACCACCTCGCCGGCGGCGATGCGGTTGATCAGTTCGGGCGGAAGGCGGCGGATCGGCATGGGCGCTAGACCTTCCTACATAGTACGATTCCAAGGAGCCGCCGTCCCCATGAGGTCCAGTCCGTGCTGAAACGCCTCGCCTCTCTCGCCACGGTGGTCGGCCTCTGCCTCGCCCAGCCGGCGGCGTCCCAGGTCCCGCTGAATCCGGTGGTGGACGATCCCGACGCGACGCTGGTGGAGGAACTGGTGGTGCGCGGACGCCTGCCGGGGCCCGCCTGGTGGCGCGTGTCCGACGGCGACACCACCGTCTACGTCCTGGGCGTGCCTTCGCTGGCGCCCAAGCGGATGGAATGGGACCGGGCGATCTTCGAGCGCCGGCTGGAGGGCGCCAATGTCGTCATCCTGCCCTTCGTCAACGTGCGGGCGAAGGTGGGCGGCTCGATCGGGACGGCGTTCAACCTGATGAGGCTGAAGTCGGGCGGGCCGTTCGAGGAGCGGCTCGACGCCGGCACAAAGGCGAGGTTTGTCACGGTGAGGTCGCGGCTGGGCCAGGACGCCAAGCACTACAACACGTCCAATCCGCTGGCGGCGGGCGTGCAACTGGCGATCGACTACCGGGACCGCTCCCAGCTCACCAACATGGACCCGGCCAAGCTGGTGCGCCTGCTGGCGCAGCGGAAGGGCGTGAAGGTCATCGAGAAGAGCTACGACCTGGGACCGCAACTGGGCGGCATCATCCGCACGCCGGCGTCGACGGGGCGGGTCTGCTTCGACGAGGTGCTGGCCCAGGCCGAGGCCGGGCCGGGCGTGACACTGGCGGCAGCGCGGGCCTGGGCGTCCGGCGATGTCGAAGGCGCCCTGCAGAACGAGCGGACCTATGAGCGGTGCCTGGCTGCGGTGGCCGGCGGGCGGAGCTACGACGAACGGACCAAGGCCGACGAGGCCGCGGCCATTGCGGGCGCGCTGAAGACGCCGGGGCACGCCATCGCCCTGGTCCCGCTGCGCCCCCTGCTGGCGCAGAACGGGGTGCTGGAACGCCTCAAGGCCCAGGGCTTCACGGTGAAGACGCCGGGCGAGGAGTAGGCCTACAGCTCGGAGAGCTTCACGTCAGGCGAATAGTCGCCGTCGACATCCTTCACGATGGCCTGGCCGCAGATCACGCGCTTGCTTTCCGCGTCGTAGGTCAGCGTCGGCGAGCCGTGCAGCGACCAGCCCGCGTTCAGCGCCACGGTCACCCGGTGGCAGAATGCGGAATCGTCGGGCCCGGTCAGGTAGCGATAGGCCTTCATCCGAAGCCTAAAGGCCCGGAAGCTTGATCTTGGACTTGGCTTCCCGCTGGATGGTGATCGGCTTGTTGCCGGTCAGCTTGGCGACCCGCTCCTGCTCGGCGGCGGCGTCCACCGGGGCGTTGGAGTTGTCGAGGCCGGCGCCCGCGGCGGGCTTGGCCGGCGCGTCGTCCTTCTTCCAGAACATCACGCGGTCGGCGAAGCTCTTTTCCTTGTGGGCGATGTCGCCGAACTCGTCGTCGACGACGTAGCGCACCAGCGGGTCGGCCTTCTCGGCCCCGGCCTTGGCGACCAGCAGCTTCTCGCCGTCCGAGCGCTGCTCGGCCTCGCGCTGGCCCAGCAGGGCGTTGCGGGCGGCGCTTTCGGGCTGCAGCTCCTGCGGGCGCGGCTCACCGGGGGCCGGCGGGCGCAGGGCGTAGTCGGGCGGCACCACCAGCGGGGCCTTGGTGACGACGCGGAACTCGTCGGGGGTCACCTTGGACATGCCCAGGGCCTTCTGGGTCGACTGGCAGCCGGCGAGGCCCGCGGCCGCGACCAGAGCGGTCGCCACGATCAGTCGGTTAGCGCGCATATAGCTGAAGACTCCTTCGGCCCCCCGGCCGGGTGACGTGAGATACCCTAATCGCGTCCGGCAGCCAACGCTATGCGGCAGGGCGCTGCGGACGGAAGCTGTCGAGCAACAGCAGGATCACGCCGATGGTGATGCCGCTGTCGGCGACGTTGAAGATCCAGGGGAAGAAGCCCAGGCGCTGGACGTCGATGAAATCGACCACGGCGCCGAAGCGGGCGCGGTCTATGGCGTTGCCGACGGCGCCGCCGATCACCATGCCCAGGCCCAGCGCCGGCAGCAGGCGCGGCTGCACCCGCGCCCAGGCGGCGAGCAGGGCCGCGACGCCCAGCGAGAACAGCACAAGCCCCCAGCGGACGACGTCGTGCTGCGCCTGGAGCAGGCCGAAGCTGACGCCTTCGTTCCAGATGCGGGTGAACTGCAGCGGCCAGAGCACCTCGTGCGGCTGTTGTTCCGGCAGTCGCAGGACGCCCAGGATCCAATACTTGGAGAGCTGGTCGAGGACGATGACGGCCAGCGCGATCGCGTAGGCCGTCCAGCCGTTCTTGGTCACCTTCATGCGTGGGCCGCGTCCCAGGCCGCCACGGCCTCGGCGTCGCGCAGCGACAGGTCGGGGTAGCGGGGATCGCTGCCGACCTCGGGGAGGATCCGCCACGAGCGGGCGCACTTGCGGCCCTCGGCCTTCAGCGGCTCGACCGAGACGCCGGCCACTTCGGGGAGCTTGAAGCCGGGGCCTTCGCCGGCGACCAGGGTGGCCTGGCTGGTGCGGAAGACTTCGGCGGGATCGAGACCCTCGAACGCTCTCAGCAGCTCGGCGTCGGCCACGTGGACCTTCGGCGCCGCTTCCAGCGCCGCGCCCATGCGCTTCTCGCGGCGCTCGACTTCAAGTGCGCCGGTGACGACCGAGGTCACCTGCTGCACCTTGGCCCAGCGGGCGGCTTCGGCGTCGTTGCGCCATTCGGCCGGCGTGGTCGGGATCACCCGCAGGCAGTTCGAATGGCCTTCGGGGAAGCGCGTAGTCCACGCCTCTTCCATGGTGAAGGGGATCAGCGGGCTGAGCCAGGCGGTCAGGCGCTCGAACACCGCGTCCATCACCGTGCGCGCGGCGCGGCGGGTCGGCGACGACGGCTGGTCGCAGTAAAGGCTGTCGCGGCGGACGTCGAAGAACAGCGACGACAGCTCGTTCTGGCAGAAGTCCAGCACCGGGCGGATCACGTCCTGGAAGAGGTAGCCCTCGTAGGCCGTGCGGACCTGGGCATCCAACTCCCACAGGCGGTGCAGGATGAAGCGCTCCAGGGGCGGCATCTCGTCGAGCTCGACCGCCTCGTCCGGGCTGTAGTCGGCCAGGGCGCCCAGCAGGTAGCGTACCGTGTTGCGCAGCTTGCGGTAGGCGTCGGACGTGGTCTGCAGGATCGTCTTCCCGATCCGGCTGTCGTCGGCGTAGTCGATCATGGCGGCCCACAGCCGGATGATCTCGGCGCCGCTCTCGCGGATCACCACCTCGGGATCGACGGTGTTGCCCTTGGACTTGGACATCTTCTCGCCGTTCTCATCCATGGTGAAGCCGTGGGTGAGGATGGCGTCGTACGGCGCGCGGCCGCGGGTGCCCGAGCTTTCCAGCAGCGAGCTCTGGAACCAGCCACGGTGCTGGTCCGAGCCCTCCAGGTAAAGGTCGGCGGGCCACTTGGTGTGGGCGCGGTTCTCCAGCGTGAAGGCGTGGGTGGAGCCGCTGTCGAACCAGACGTCGAGGATGTCCTCGACCTTCTCGTAGCGGTCGGGGTCGTGGCCGCCGAGGAAGTCGGTGACGGGGCGGTTGAACCAGGCGTCCGCGCCCTCCGCCTTGATCGCCTCGACGATGCGCTTGTCCACCTCGGGGTCGTGCAGCGGCTGGTTCGTCTCCTTGTCGACGAACATGGCCAGCGGCGCGCCCCAGGCCCGCTGGCGGCTGATCAGCCAGTCGGGGCGGCTCTCGACCATCGAGCGGATGCGGTTCTTGCCCTGGGCCGGATAGAAGGCCGTCGCCTCGATGGCCTCCAGCGCCGCTTCGCGCAGGGTGCGGCCGCCCAGTTCCTTCGTATCCACCGGCTCGTCCATGCGGATGAACCACTGCGGCGTGTTGCGGAAGATCACCGGGGCCTTGGAACGCCAGGAATGCGGATAGCTGTGCTCCATCCGTCCGCGCGCCAGCAGGCGGCCGGCCTCGATCAGCTTCTCCACGACCGCACCGTTGGCCGGGCCGAACTTGCCGGCCTTCTTGCCCTCGGTCTCCAGCACCTTGAGGCCGGCGAACAGCGGAACGTGCGGGTAGTAGGCGCCGTCCGGGTCGACCGTCTCCGGGATCTCGCGATGGCCGTGGGCCAGCCAGACCAGGTAGTCGTCGGCGCCGTGGCCCGGCGCGGTGTGCACGAAGCCCGTACCGGCGTCGTCGGTGACGTGGTCGCCCGCCAGCATCGGCACCTGGAAGGCGTAATGAGTGTCCAGCCCCGCCAGCGGGTGCTCCAGCACCATGCCCTGGCAGTCCACCTTCTCGACCCGGCGGGCCTTGGCGATCTTGGCGGCCTTGAAGACATCGTCGGCCAGCTTCTCGGCGACGATCAGGCGGTCGCCCGCCTTGGCCCAGGGCTCGAACTCCAGGCCCTCTTCCATGGCCTCGACCTGGTAGACGGCGTAGGCGATGGCCTCGTTGTAGCTGACCGCGCGGTTGGCCGGGATGGTCCAGGGCGTGGTGGTCCAGATGACCACCGAGGCGCCGCGGGCGGCGTCGCTGCCCTCGACCACCGGGAACTTCACCCAGATCGTGGGGCTGACGTGGTCGTGGTACTCGACCTC
>NZ_JANINU010000035.1 GCF_024508875.1 Phenylobacterium sp. | reverse complement strand
GCCGCCGTTGCCGTTGGCGCCGTCAGCGCCGTTTCCGTTGCCGCCGGCGTTCCCGGTCGCGCCGCCATTGCCCTGGCCGCCGCCGTTGCCGTTGGCGCCGTCAGCGCCGTTTCCGTTGCCGCCGGCGTTCCCGGTCGCGCCGCCATTGCCCTGGCCGCCGCCGTTGCCGTTGGCGCCGTCAGCGCCGTTTCCGTTGCCGCCGGCGTTCCCGTTTACGCCGCCATTGCCCTGGCCGCCGCCGTTGCCGTTGGCGCCGCCAGCGCCGCTTCCGTTGCCGCCGGCGTTCCCGGTCGCGCCGCCATTGCCCTGGCCCCCGGCGTTGCCGTTGGCGCCGTCAGCGCCGTTTCCGTTGCCGCCAGAGTTCCCGGTCGCGCCGCCGTTGCCCTGGCCCCTGGCGTTGCCGTTGGCGTCGCCCGCGCCGTTTCCGTTGCCGCCGGCGTTGCCGTTCGCGCCGCCGTTGCCCTGGCCCCCGGCGTTGCCGTTGGCCCCGCCCGCGCCATTTCCGTTGCCGCCGGCGTTGCCGTTGGCGCCGCCAGATCCGTTTCCGTTGCCTCCGGCGTTCCCGTTCGCGCCGCCGTTGCCCTGGCGGCCGTTCGCGCCGCCGTTGCCCTGGCCCCCGGCGTTGCCGTTGGCCCCGCCCGCGCCATTTCCGTTGCCGCCGGCGTTGCCGTTGGCGCCGCCAGATCCGTTTCCGTTGCCTCCGGCGTTCCCGTTCGCGCCGCCGTTGCCCTGGCCCCCGGCGTTGCCGTTGGCGCCGCCAGAGCCGCTTCCGTTGCCGCCAGCATTCCCGTTCGCGCCGCCGTTGCCCTGGCCGCCCGCGTTACCGCTGGCGCCGCCAGAGCCGTTTCCGCTGCCTCCGGCGTTCCCGTTCGTCGGGCGCTCGCTTTCAGCGACCTGGAAGCCGTCTGCGCTCGAGGGCGCGCCCGATCCGGCGTTCATGGCGGCGGCGGGCTCGCGGGGAAGACCGGCTTGCTCCGACGGCCCATCGGCTCTGGCGGGCGAGCCCTGTGCGGCCTGAACGACGCCAGCGCCCGCGCCCGTGCCGGCGCCGCCCGGCCCTTCGACGAGGCCACTGGACACGAGGTTGTAGTCGAGCGCCGTCACCTGGGCGGGGGCCGGGTCGTCCACCGCGGCGCGGGGAGCCTGGACCGTCAATTGGTTCGGCGCGTCACGGGCCACACTGCCGGTCGCGCCGGCGCCAACTTCCCGCGCCTCGCCGCCCTGGTTGGCGCGCACCTCGACGAGGCCTTCGGCCACGTGGACGGACTCGGCGCCCATCTCGACGTTCACCGTGAACGTGGTGCCCTTGACGATGGCCGCAAGCAGCGGCGTCTCGACGCGGAAATGCTGCGAAGGCTTCTTGTCCACCTGGAACAGGATCGACCCGAGATCTTGAATGACCCGGGTCATGCCGGCGTTCGAGTCCGGCGCGACCGTCATGCGGCTGTTCGGGCCGAGGGTGATCCGCTGTGCGCCATTGAACAGGGCGGCGCGGCCGCCGCCCGCAGTCGTCACCACGCTTCCCACTGGGACCACCTGGTTCGCGCCGGCAGGGGCCGGCGCCTTCCCGGGAGCCGTCACACGGACGACGCCATTGACTTCCACCAACGTCCAGTCGGCCGCAAGAGCGGAACTGAATCCGAAGGTGACAAGCGTCGTGAATGTGGCCGCGATGGCAGCGCGAACAAGCGGCATGCAGAAACCCTCTCAAGGCCCAGGGGCCCTTTGTTAGCTTGCCGACATATAAACGAATTGGTCTAATCTAGAGATAAGAGACGTGGTTTCTATTCTTCGTTAAGGCTCGCTTTATTTGTGCGGCTCAAGCTGGATTCTCCAACTCAATCCAGAACATCATTTGCTAAGTGGCATACGACCCATACCGTGAACGACGGCCGCTGCGGGCGGTCGCCCTGGCGCTGTCGGCCGGGCTTCTGGGCGCGGCAGGGCCCGGGCCCGCGGCGGCGCAGCCGCCCGCGGACGCTTCGACACCGCCCTCGTTCGTGCTGACCGCTCTGACGGTGGATGGGGTCACGGCCTATCCGCTGCGGGACTTTGCCCCCTTGTACGCCGGTTACCTTGCTCGTGAGGTCACGGTGGCAGACCTCGTGAAGATTGCGCAGGCGATCACCGACAAGTACCGCGCGGACGGCTACTTCCTCACGCGCGCCGTGGTTCCCCCGCAGGCGCCGGGTGGGCACGCCCGCATCCGGGTCTACGAGGGCTACATCGGTGAGATTAAGATCAGCGGCGACGCGGCCCCGGCGCTTGGATCGCTCCTTTCGCCCCTGACCGACCGGCGGCCGCTGCGCCTGACCGACCTCGAGCGACGGCTCACCCTGGCCGCCGACCTGCCTGGCGTGCAGCCGCGCTCGAGCATCGAGCCGTTCATCGAGGATCCGGCGCGGCATCGGCTGGTGGTCGCCGCCGGCCTGAAACGCTGGACGGGCAGTCTCTATGTCGACAACCGCGGCACGGAGTCCGTCGGGCCGGTCCAGGCCAACGCCCGGATCGCTCGCAACAGCCTGGCCCGACCGGGCGACCAACTCGCTCTCTCGGTGCTGACCGTCCCCGACGACCCTGGCGAATTCGTGCAAGGCGAGGTGTCTTACGCCGCCGCCCTGCCGGGCGGCTCACGGATCCGCGGCGCCGCGTCGGCGTCGCGGTCCCGTCAGGGAACCACGCCGCTCAACAACAACGTCGGGACCCAGAGCCAGGCCGCCAGCCTGCGGATCACCCATCCGATCGTGCGAGGACGACGCGAGTCCTTGTGGGCCTCGGTGATGTTAGATGGGCGGCACGTAGAACAGGCCTTCAGCAACGGCGCCGCGTACGCGGACGACTTGCGCGTGCTGCGCGCCTCTCTGCAGGCCGACCGTGGCCGGGGCGACGGCTCGCTGAGCGGCTATCTGCAGGTCTCGCGCGGTCTGGAGATCCTGGGGGCGACACGGAAAGTCGGCTTCGACAACTCCCGCTTTGACGCCGATGGGTCGTTCTGGAAGTTCAACGCGGGCGTCAGCCACTATCGCGACGTGGGCGAAAGGGCGGGCGTCTACGTCTCCGCCGACGGTCAGTGGGCTCCTGACCCGCTGCTGTTGTCGGAAGAGTTCGCCCCAGGCGGCCTGCCTTACGGCCGAGGCTACAACTACGCCGAGATCTCCGGCGACAGCGGCGTCGCGGGTCTGGCGGAGTTCCGCTACGGCTTTGCGCCTCAGAGATCACCCGTGAGCTTCCTGCAGACCTACGTCTTCGTGGACGCGGCCAAGGTCTGGAACAAGCGCACCGCCTTCGGAGGCCGGTCCGCCGCCTTCTCGTCCGCGGGCGCAGGCGCCAGGCTGACGCTCAACGGGCGCCTCACGATGCGGCTGGAGGCAGCCCGCCCGTTGACGCGCACGCCCTTCGAGGCCCGGGACAAGGATTGGCGGGCCTTCGCCTCACTGTGGGCCTGGTTCTGAGCTCTCGGAGGCGGCCAGCCCGCCGCCGCGACCCCCGATGCGACCACGGACCGAATCCCCAGCCGGTCGACCGCCGGGGGTTTATGCGACAGAGCCGAGCCGCACCTCCGCCCCCGCCTTGGTTGTCGAGGTCGGGGGTCCGGATGAGCCTGTTTCCGGACGTATCGGCTCTTGCTCGCGAACTCGACGTCTATGTGGGAAACCTCGCTGCGTTAGACGAAATGAGGAAGCGGTTAGTCGCACCCCTACTCCACCGCCTCGCGACGAGCGAAGATATCTTCGACTCGGACACTCAGTTGCTCAGCAGTGAAGTAGCCCGTCCTGTGGCTAACACATCGACGCCGCCATCCCCGGCCGCGACCGCGTTAGGCTTACGATGGCTGCGCGGTGCGCTCGCTAGCATGGGCCGAGTTGTCATCGCTGGGTTTAAACACTACGGCTCAGAATGGCCGAAGATGGCGGCTCGCTGGACCGGCGACAGCGCATCTGGACTCGGCAATTCGATTGTAAACTTCCTCAAGGCAAACGCAGCCCAGCTGTTCGATCTTGCGCGGGAGGGGCATTCGTTTCGTTGGCTGCGGATGCTGCTCGAATTGATCGGGCTGAGTTTAAAGTAGCGATTCCTCGGGGCGTAAAATCCTTGAAGGCCGACGCGAGGTCTATAGCCGCGACCTCTGGCACTCGATAGCCGCGACGCGCCAGGAGCGGTCATCGGCTCGGCTCCGGAAACTAGACATTCTGAGCCTGGCCGGTGAGGAGATCCGCCTCACCTACCCCGAGATGGCGAAATGGCGGCGCACCACTCGGCCACGAGCGTCCAGGCCCTAGTCGAGATCCTCTAAGGTTCCCATACATCTGGCGTTCAGGACCTCAAGGTCAAGCTAGGTACGGGAGTTCAGTTGCGCGGGGGCGTGGGGATGTTTCGTCGAATCCTGGTCGCGGGCCTTAGCCTCCTGTTGGGGTTTCCATCGGCGGCGTCGGCCGAACGCAGGGGATGGAAGCCGACCACCGACGATGTGTTCTACATCGCCTGCTACCTCTTCACGTCAGGCGAGCCCGTGGCCACCGGCCTCCCGGTCGTGAAGACGAACGGGAAGGAGATGTTCAACAACTTCGAAAACTACATCCGCGATCGCGCGCTTCCGATCTACCCGCAGCATCACAACATCCGCTGCGTCCCCGAAGACACGCCGGAGCTCGCGATCCAAGCCCGGATCAAGCACGGCTATGTCATCCAGGAGGCACCCTGGCCCAAGGGCTTGCCGGAAGGAGCGCGGCCTATCTGGGTGGAAGGCATGGGAATGATCCCGGCCGACAGGGCGCCGAAGCCGCCCGAGCCGGAAAAGCCGGGCGCGCCGGCGCCGAAGCCGCCGCCCAAACCTGCTCCGCCGCCTCCGCCGAAGCCGGCTCCGCCGCCGGCCGCGCTGATCATCAAGGAGGACACCTCGGCGAAGGACTTCCGCAAGGCGTTCGACGAGCAGGTTGCGAAGGATCTCGCCGCCCAGGACCGCAAGCGCGCCGAGGCCGCCGCCAAGGGCGCGCAGGCCGACGCCGAGATGCAGCGGCGGATCAAGCAGGTGATGGACGAGCGCCGCCGCCGGGGGCCCGCCCAATGATCCGCGCCCTCTTGCTGGTGGGCCTGGCGGCGCTGGCCGCGGGCACGGCCCACGCCCAGCTCGTCGAAATCGAAGCGACCCGCACGACGCCCGCGAGCGACCCGATCCTGGCGCGGGTCGGACAGACGATCTCGAGCCACATCTCCGAGGTCGATCAGTATTGGCTGGCGCCCGCGCGGAGCTACGAACTGATCCAGTTGCAAGGCAAGGCCGGCCAGACCGTCAACCTTCGGCTGAAGAGCGACATCCCGACGATCTCCATGTCGTTCGGCGCGGATTTCGGCCTCCGCAAGACCGTGTTCCAGCCCGGCCCCGGCCAGCCGATCACCTACGTCCTGCCGAAGGACGGGAGGTATTGGATCATCGTCGAAGCCAAGGGCCCCCAGCGTTTCGGCGCCTATCAACTCTCGATCGGCGATGGGACGAGCGCGCCGTCGTTCGACTCGCCGTCGCCCGCGCCCCTGCCAAGGCCGACGGCGGTCGCAGCGCAGGGCCAGCGCGTCGAGGTCACGCCGACCTTTGCCGAAAGCTTCAATAACCCGACTCCCGTGAAGCCCGGTCAGCTCATCGCCAGTGACCTCGCCAATGGGGCCTTCAACGGCCTGCCGGGCTGGCGATTTGAGCAGTTCGTCCTGACCGGCGTCGCCGGCCAGACGGTCACGCTGCAGCTGCAGACCGACATCCCGGACCTGGAGGTCGGCATCCGCGCCGGAGCGAAGGGTCAGAAGATGGTGGTCCAGGGCCCGGCCAGGGACGCTCCGCTACGGTATGTGCTGCCCACGGACGGGCCTTATTACATCGCGCTGTTCACGCGGAAGCCGCAGAAGGTGGGGTCCTATCTGTTGTCGATCGGCGACGGAACGAGCGCCCCGTCCTTCGCCCCGCCGCCCCCCGCGGCAGTGCAGATCGCCCAGGCTCTTCCACCGCCCCAGCCCGCGCCTGGGCCGGCCGAGGCGCCTGCGCCGGCGGTCCTGCCTAAGCTGGAGCTCCCGGACGGGATCACCGTCATGGATTTCGGCCAGACGCTGTCCCGCCCGGCTGGCGCGAAGACCGAGCTCTACGGCGTGATCGGCGAGGCCGGCGCGGTGCTGACCGCCGCCGTGACCGGAACAGGCGTCCTCGGCGTCACGATCTTCACGCCGGAAGGCGCGGAAATGCTGACGTCCGGCGGCCAAGGCGCGGCGACGCTCAAGGCTGTACTGCCCAAGGACGCGGTCTATATCTTCGCCGTGACCCGGATCGATCCGTCAAGGCCCTACAGGCTGTCCCTGAGCGCCGAGTCCCCCAATCTCGTCCAATGGGGCCAGCGCCGTGACGCCGGCTATGAGGTGATGGACGCGCGCGGAGCGCTGGTGTTGTGGACCTGCTGGGTCGAGCCCGGGGTTAGCCTGCAGTATCTGTACGCCGACGGCGCGAATCTGGTCGAGACGCTGAACTCCGCCGGCTCGGGCTCGATCGAGCGCCAGGGGTCGAAAGAGACCTTCACGACACGGCGCGACGGCGAGACCCTCGTGCGCACGATGAGTTCCGGCCGAGAGGTGCGGGAATCCTTGGCCAGCCCGCCTCCCAAGCTGGGCGCCTATCGCGGCTATCGATGTCCCTAAGGCCAGACCCGCGTCGCCTGGGCGGCCGCAGCCGCGGTTACGCGCGCTATCGCGTGGACGAAGGCAGCCCAAGGATCTGACCTCGACGCCGCCGAGATCGAACGGCGCGTTTCGAGGCCGCCACCACGCATCTCACCAACGGGGGCGACGCGCTTGCCGCGATCCCTGACCCAGGGTCATCCTGATAGATCAGCGCGCGGTGGTCACCTTTGCGCCATGAGCTGACATAGAGGTCGGGCCAGAGAGCGGACGTTCGCGCGGGAGGCTCAAGGGCTCGCCTGGCTCGTTGGGGGGCGGTTCCGCGTTTGGCGGCCCCCTTATTGCGGCAAGTGCGAGCGCTTCGTAGTGTCCGCCGCCCATGGCCTCCCACACATCGAAGACCGTCATCTACGCCGCGCTGGCGGGGAACACCGCGATCGCGCTCACCAAGTTCGCCGCCGCCGGCTTCACCGGCAGCGCCGCGATGCTTAGCGAGGCGATCCATTCCGTCGTCGACACCGGCAATCAGCTGCTGCTGCTATTTGGCCTCCGGCGGGCGGCCAAGCCCGCAGATGCGCGGCATCCATTCGGCTACGGACTGCAGCTCTACTTCTACACCTTCGTCGTCGCCGTCCTGATCTTCGGCGTCGGCGCGATCGTGTCGTTCATGCACGGCCTTGAGAAGGTCAAGCATCCGCACAGCATCGAGCACGCCTGGGTCAACTACTTGGTCCTCGGGCTCGGCATCGTCTTCGAAGGGGGTGTCTGGCTGGTCGCCCTGAAGGCCTTCAACCAACAGCGCGGCAGCCGATCGATCATCGCGGAAATCAAGTCGAGCAAGGATCCGACCGTTTTCACCGTCCTGTTCGAGGACACGGCCGCCCTTGCGGGCTTGGTCATCGCCCTCCTCGGCGTGTTCCTGAGCGAGGCGCTCGACATGCCCGTTCTGGATGGTGTGGCGTCGCTGCTCATCGGTGGGATCCTCGCCGTGACCGCTTTCTTCCTCGCGGCCGAAAGCCAGAGCCTGCTGACCGGCGAGGCGGCCAGCCACGAGACCCGGGTGGGCATCAACCGGATCGCCCGCGCCGAACCTGGTGTCGTCGGCCTGAACCAGGCGAGGACGATGCACTTCGGACCGAACGAGGTGTTCGTCGCCCTGAGCCTCGACTTCGAAGACAGCCTGCCCGCCGGCGAGGTCGAACGGATCGTCACCCGCATCGAGCGGAAGTTGCGTGAGGCCTACCCCGAGATCGGCCAGGTCTTCATCGAGGCCCAAAGCTTCGACGCCGACCGCCGGGGCAACGACGAGGCCGAAGCCTAGGCGGCGCGCTGTCGCGCGAGGCGGGCTTCCAAGCGGTCCACGGTTCGCAACGTCAGCGCAGCGATCGTTAGGGTCGGGTTCGCCCAACCCGAGGTCGGGAAGACCGAGCTCCCGAGGACGTAGAGGTTCTCGACGCCATGCACACGGCCCGTGGCGTCAACGACCCCTTGATGCGGATCATCCGCCATCCGGGTCGTGCCCATGTGGTGATAGCCGCCGATGGGATGGGCGCTGATCAGGGGATCTGTACGCCAGCCGCCGTCAGGATCCGCGAGCCAGTCCGCGGGCTGCACGCGGCCCAGCCCCAGGCGGCGCAGTTCCTCGTCGAGGGCGCTCACGAGCCCGGTCACGCTTTCGACGTCCAGCCGCGTCGTCCGCCAGTCGAGCGCGATCCGCGGCACGCCCAGGTCGTCGCGCTGATTGGTGAGCACGACACGGCTGAGCGGGTTCGGCGACTGCTCAGCGCGGACTAGGAGCGTCAGGTCGCGAAGCCCGGCCCGGTGCAGCAGCCAGGGGCGGAGGGGGTCCGTGCGCCGCTGGACCCACTTGGTCGCCCTCTTGGTCAGCTTCCATAGCGCTCGTCCCTGACGGGACGGCGCCATGCCATGCTTCAGCGACATGTAGGCCTGCATGCCCCAATTCGGCGCGGCGTTAGCGGGTTGGCGGGCGGCGATCGTGAGCGAGCTGTTGAGGATGCGCCGCTCGGCCTGCACACCGGGACTGGGCTTCAGGAGGCCCGCCAGTTCGCGCGCACCGGCGACGTGGCTCCGCCCAAACGCCTTGAGCAGCGCCCAGGCCTTGGCGCCCACCACACGGCCACCCCGGGCATGCGGATGCTCCATGAAGTAGCGACCGACCTGGTCGTAGGTGTTGCCGATCCCGTGAGGCATGACGTCATTCGAAGCGAGCAGGAGACGGGGGTTTTCCAGCCCTCCCGCGGCCAACAGGAAGGCCTGGGCCGTGACCGTCAGATCTCGTCCCTTCAGGGAGCGCACCTGCAGACGGCGGACCGCCTTTGCGCCGCGATCGAGCGCGATGTTCTTGACGGTCGCGTGGGTCACGATCGTGCAGCGCGGGTGCTCCACCAAGTCGGCGCAGGCGTCGAAGACGAAGCGATCGAATCGGCGGTCGAAGGTCCAGAGGCCGATCTCTATCCTCTTCGGATCAAACCCCGGCAACGAGACGCCGGCGGCGGCAAGGTCCTTCACCGTGGCGGCCGTCTCCGGCTCGCCGAAGATCCGGCGCGCCGGCGCGTAGTATCTTGAGAGTTCGGCCCAATTGATCGGCCAACCCGAGTTCGGCACCCATTCGCGCCGCTCAAGGTCGATGGGATCGAGTTCCGCGATGCGGCCGCCCCAGATCGCCGTCGTGCCGCCGAAGAAGCGAAGGCGCGACTCCTCCAGGGGATAATAGGCCTCCCCGACGTTCTGGCCCGCGTTGAGCCCAGCCACGGCCTTCTCGTAGTCTAGCCCTCCGCTTTCCAGGAGGACGACGGTTCGACCCAGTTCCAGGAGCCGGCGCGCGGCGGTGATGCCCGCGGCGCCACATCCGACGATGCACACCTCGGTCAGGAGGGCCTGGGGAGACTGAGCGTCGTTGAGGTCCAGATGCATGTTGTGCAGGTAGGATGTTTGCCGTGCGCCACCAACACGGCGGAGCTCTATAGGTTCGCGCTCCGGGCCAAGGTGGACGCATCCGAAAGCAAGTCGGAGAGGGATTGTGGCCCGCTGAGCACGTAGGCCGCATCCCCGCGTTCCCAGAAAGCCGCCAGTTCCCGGCCCCGCCGCGCCACTTCGGGACGCTCCGTCGTCCCCGAGCGCACCTTGACCGCGAACAGCTCCACGCGCCCCCGCTCGGTGTCCAGCACGAGGTTGACGCTCGGGCCGTCGTCGGTCGGGAACACCTGCACGTCTCGGACTTTCCAGGTCGCCGGCAGGCGCGGCAGCGGAAGGTCCAATGCCCGATGGATCTCGCGTGCGTCCAACTGCGTCGTCTCCACCTGCGAGGCCATGGTCTCGCGCAGTCGGGTGGCCTGCCGAGATTCCGCAGCGTCCTCGACATAGTCGGGCGGGTTGTCACCATCCAGTTCGCGCCAGCCGTCCAGGTCCCGTCCCCCGCCGGCGGCCCAGACGGCCGCCCCAGAGCCCACGCTCGCCAGCACCGCCACGCCGAACATCGCCGCGATCCAGCCGCGCGCGCGGGGCCGTCGGCCCGCCGTGCCAGACATGTGCAGCGCGGTCATGGTACGCGCCGCGAGGTCCGGGTTGGCGGCCAGGAAGCCCTCGACCTCCCGTCGCCGTCGCTCGGGCAATTCCCCCGCCACGTAGGCCTGAAGATCCGACTGGTTGATCTCCAGCGACGCTCGGCGATCTTCGTTCGCAGCGGAACCCATGCCGCACCTCTGTCTCTCGACGCGCCCCGGGAGACACTATGCGTTGCCGCTGTCTATTGCGCGAGAGCCTCGCGACGAACGTCGCTTTAGCGCCAGTTGCGGACGTTGAGATCGAGGCCGGAAGCCGACGTTGGCAGGGGTTTACGCCAAGGGCCGCGATCGAGTTCTGCGGTCCTTGACTTGCCTGCCTGCGTGGGTTCGCGTCGCTCTGCCATTATTGTCGGGGGTGCGAACATGCCACGGCCAGCGGACACCTGCTGCGCGACGATGCAAGCCATGAGCACCCCATCCGACGAGACGGTGTCCGCACTTCTCGATCGCGGGGTCATCACTCCCGCGGAAGCTCAGGAAGCGCGGGCATCCATGCCCGATGCGCCACTGATCGACTGGGTCGAGCATCTCAGCGCATACAGCATCGGCCACACCGTCATCTTTCATTGTCCCTGGTGTGGCGGCGCCCTGCCTCAGCCGCGGATGCCACCGCCCGGGCCCAACGGCAGCGTCTTCATCAATGCCGACGGGACGGTCCATTCCGATGATGGCAAGCCGGTCGACCCCGCGATCGCCGATTGGCTGCGCAACATCATGCCACCCCAAAGCACTGAATAGCGTGAATCCTTCCCAACACTTCCGCGTCCGACCTACGCCGAGATGCAAGGTTAGGACAGTGCGGGAGGATGGACCTTCACTGAGGTGGCTGGGCGCACGCTAAGCCGCTCCTTGCATCGTCGCCTGAATGCGGGCGAGCGTAAAACTGGAAGGCCCCATGAGGGACCGCTTCAGTTGCCAGTGCTCCGTGGCGCTCCGGAGGTCCAGCTCAACCAAGAACTCGTATGGAGTACCGCCGCTGCTCGTCGTGTAGACGAGCGCGCCCGCGACTCCCAAGGCGACCGGCTGCGGCCCTTCCGCCAGAATTTCGATGGCGGCAGTGTTCCAGGCGATGGTGCCGCCGGACCATTCCAGGCGACCCGTTCTCTCGGGTCCCGCCGCGACGTCCTTAAACGTGGCCGCGTTGGACCGAAGGATCACAGTCTCCCAGATCGGGTCCGTGTAGTCGCCCAGCTCTTCACTCCAAACATCGCCTCCCACCCAACGGTTGTGCAGGACGAATGTGTCGGCGTCGTCGGCAAGGAAGAGCGTCCCAACCTCTCGTGAAAATTGGGTATGAAGCTCCGACCGCAGCGTCATGGTTGGCATCAGTTTGGCGCGGAACCGCGGGGCCCCTGCAGCGACCGTCACAAACTCACGCATCGAGATTTGATCCAGATCCAAATCTGCGTCTCCCGCGATCCGCTGAGAGCTTACGAAACCTCGCCACCGGCGCAACTTCCGCCCTCCAGCATGCGGACGATGGCAGGTCCGCTGGGCGGACCTGCCGGTGGCGTTAGATTTCGAGCTGCTCGGACAGCGCGAGGGCGTCGTCCACCTCGATGCCGAGATAGCGGACGGTGCTCTCTAGCTTCCGGTGGCCTAGCAGCAGCTGGCAGGCTCGGAGGTTGCCGGTCTTCTTGTACACAAGCGCGACCTTTGTCCGGCGCAGGCTGTGCGTGCCGTAAGCCCCGGGTTCGAGGTCAACTAGCTGAACCCAGCGATCTACGAGACGGGCGTACTGCCGCGTTGTGATGTGGTCACCCCTGCGGCTGCGGCTCGGAAACAGCCAATCGTCCAGCCGTCGCCCGCGTAGGGCCAACCACGCCGCCAGCGCCTCGCGGGTTGGCTCGGTGATCTCGAACGGAACGGGCCTTCCCGTCTTCTGTTGGATCACGGTCGATCGCGTGCGGAGGACGCCGCCGGGCGCCACGTCGCTGACGGTGAGGCGCACGAGGTCGCAAGCGCGGAGCTTCGCGTCGATCGCGCAATTGAACATCGCCAGGTCGCGGCACCTCCCGCTCGTCTTCAGTTGCTGCCGGATCGACCAAATGTGTTTGGGCTCCAGCGGCGCTTTCGGGCCGATGATGCGTCCAGCGTTCCAGGGCTTCTTGGGTGTTCGGAACAGGTCGGGTTGGCTCATGACCACCTCCTTTGAAGTAGCCCCCGCGAGTTCAACGGCCCGCGCGTGACCACATGCGTCCGAAGATGGCGTCCGGGCGTCCAATGCTGACGCTGCGATTTGTGGTAGTACCGTTGCAGGATTGGAGACGATCAGTGAACAAGCTCCGCGACTGGCGAGAGATCGGGGTGGCCGGCGGGTTCACGACCGAGGACATCGGCCGCCTGCTTGGCATCCCACCAAGAACTCTAGGGGCTTGGCTTCGGGGCGAGCGTCCGCTCATTCACCCTGACTACGAGCCTATCAACGGCAGCCTCATCCTCTCCTTCGATGCCTTGGTGGAGGCTCGAGCGATCGCGCATTTCCTCGAAGAAGGCGTCGATCCCGGGAGACTTCGGGAAATCATGGACGGACTGAGGAGGTCGACTGGCCACCTTCATCCGCTTGCGTCCGAGCGCAAGTTAGTAACAGACGGCTTCCGCTTGCTCGAACTCACAGATGACGGGCGTCTCGTGAACTTGGCGAACGAAGTCTACGCGCACAACGACCTCATGAAGCCTGCCCTCGTCGGGCGAGTAGTCTTCGAGGCTGGCAAAGCGCGCTACTTCCTGCCTGATCCGAACGAAGCGCCCCTGGTGAGGGTCGACCCGCGTCTCGCGTTCGGCCGTCCAGTTGTGTTCGAGCCCGGTAAGCGCGTGGTTGAGACCGCCGCACTTGCTGCGGCGGCGGAAGATGAGGGATTGCAGGAGGCTGCTGACTGGTTCGACGTGACCGTGGACGCCGCTCGCCAGGCACTCCAGTTCGAGAGGCGTCTCGCGGCGTGATCTTCATCCGTCTGGATGAAAACCTGTCTCACCACATCGCGGCCTTCGCGACGAAGATCGGGATTCCGCAGCACGTCGTTATTGAAGCGCCCGTTCCGCTAAACGAGCAGGGGCTGCCGGACGCTACATGGATGGAACTCTTCGCGAAGCGGGGCCGGCCCAGAGACCGTCGTGCCGCCTTCTCGGCCGACGACTTCACGCCAGCAGAGCGGGCGCTGGCAGAGGAGCTTGGCATCACGCTCTTTTCCGTGCCCGCCTCCTTCTGGCGCCCACTAAAGCGGCTCGGGCAGGTGGCGTTCGTTCTTCGCTGGCTCACCAGAATGATCGAGCTGATTGAACAGCACCCGCCCGGAACACAGTTCCGCCTGCCCCGCAGTTTCAATCCAGGCTCAAAGGTGCAGCCATTGGATCGAATTCGCGACAAGAAGGTCGTCCGTCCAGGCCGGCCGCGGCGACCGAAACGGATGCCACTGTTAGAGCGGAAGAAGGATAGAGGGTCGTAATCCAAGCCGCCGCTGATTGTGGCGCCAGCTAGCAGATACTAGTCCGACAGCGGACCTCCCGAACTTCGCCTAAGAGTCACGACCGGTCCCTTGCCTGGCGAGTTGGTTCCCCCGTTGACCGCGCTCGTTCGTTTGCCTCTCGCAGCGCCCGCGCCAACGCGAGCCGCTCCGTATCCGGCGGCCGAAGGCTCCTGACGAACGTCTCCACCTCGGCGCCCAGCGCTCGATCGGCAGCATCCTGCGACGACTGAAGCAGCTTAGCCTGCGCGAGGTAGAGACGGCGGATCCGCATCTGGCCGTCTGCAATGCGGCAATCCCATGCCGAGGCGCTCGCCTGCCCCGCAAACGCCAACTGAGCTGCATCCCGAAGCTTCTCGCTTGCAACCCAACCAATGCGCCCCCTCCCCTGTTCATGCCGCTCCCGAAGCTGGCGGATCGCGGGGCGCTCGGCCTTGCGCGTAACGCCCCGGGCCCGCCTGGGAGTCGCCTCGGCGTCGACGCCTCGATCGCGCAACGCCCGTGCGAAATCCTGTCGCCACCCCGCGAGGTTGGCCTTCTTTGGATGTAGCCGCGTCCCATCATCCGCCAGGGCCCGGACGGTCAGATGCACGTGCGGGTGCGGCGTATCGATATGTAGGGCCAAGAGGTACTCGTGGCGCTCAGCGAACGTCTCGAGGGCAAAGGCGCGGGCCGCGTCTCGCAGCTTCAGCGGATCCGTACCCGCCGGCATCGACAGGATGAGGCTGACGCTGAACGGCGAGGTCTCCCGTCGGCGGCTGTCCATCAGCGCCGCTGCCGACCAATCCCGGGCCGTGTCGGCGACCTGTTGTCGACCCTCAATGGCGCAGCCGTCGCGGTCTTCAGCCGACAGCTCTCCGTTGCGGGTAACGTAGCTGAGATGCGCCGCCAGGTGAGCCGGATCGCGGGTGCGTCCGGTGACCTTCACCATCACCTCCGTCGCGCGCCGGACAATCCGCTGCAGACGGGCCCGCACCGCGCTCGCGTGGCCAGATGCCGACAGGACCTCCTCCGGCCGGCGCCGCCGCGGGCGGACGGGCGGCCGCCAGACGTCCTCGAACCCCGGCACCGTCCGGAACTCGCTCACAGGTCGGCCGCCCAATACGCCAGGTTGCCGGCGAAGGCCTCGCCAAGCCCCGCCATATGCGCGCAGAGCTCACGCCGCAGGTCCTCGATCGCGCCCAGTTCCGTGTCGAGGACGCGCCCCTCCATCACCGCCGTATTCAGGGCGCGGGCGATCTGGTTGACGTTCACGCCGATGCGCCGGACCTCGCCGTGGATGGCGATCAACGCGAGCTCGTCCGGCCGCGCAAAGCGCGGCGCGCCGGACGCGTGACGCCGGACCAGCGCCGCGACCCAGGTTGCCGGCGGCAGGCTCAGGCCCGCCGCCTGATCGGTCACGTGGCGCGCCTCCGGCGCCGCGAGCCGCACCATCAACCGCAGGGCATCTCGCCGCCCCGAGGCCTTGGACGCCACAGCCGGGCCGGCTGCTGCGGCGCCTTCCACGAGCCGCCGCAGCAGCGCCGAGCGCCCGCCCACCGCGCGCGCCGCCGAGTCGAAGCCGCTCGCCAGCTCGTCGGAAACGCGCGTGCTGAGCACCGGCGCCATAGGGGCTCCTGTCTACAAAGCTGCCGGCAAGGCTATCCTGCCCTAGACCGTCGCCTTGCAGATTGGCCCCTCCCCTCGGCCGTCACGAGGGCGCAAGGGTACGCCCCTGCGCCGGCCACCCGCCGCGCCGCAGGCGCGCCCCAGCCGGGCCAATTCAACCGGCGGTGGGGTGGTGGTTTCGGCAGCGCCGTGCTTCGCTCCGGCCATGGCCTTCGAACGGCGGGCGCGCTAGGCGACAGCGATGTGCAACCTCTACGCCATGATGCGCACCCGCGCCGAAGTCGCCGCCGTGGCGCGCGCGATGACCGACCGCAACAACAACCAGCCGCCGCAGACGGGCATCTATCCCGACTATTCGGCGCCCGTGGTCATCAACGGCGCGGACGGCGCCCGGGAGATGCGGAACCTGCGTTGGGGCATGCCGACCTCGTCCCAAGCGCTGTACGAGGCGGCCACCCGCCGGGCCGACAAGCTGCGGGCGAAGGGCAAGCCCATCGACTTCAACGAACTGCTGAAGATGGAGCCCGACAAGGGCGTGACCAACGTCCGCAACACGTCCAGCCGGCACTGGAAGGCCTGGCTCGAGCCGGCGCACCGTTGCCTCGTCCCCCTGACGTCTTTCGCAGAACCTGACCAGGTCGGCGGCTCGCTGCGCAACATCTGGTTCGCGCTCAGCGACGCGCGCCCGCTCGCCTTCTTCGCCGGCGTCTGGACGCCCCACAGCTGCGTGCGAAAGATCAGCGTCGGCTGGGAGGACTGCGAGGTCTACGGCTTCCTGACCACCGATGCGAACGCCGAGGTCGCGGCCTATCATTCGAAGGCCATGCCGGTGATCCTCACCGACCCGGCGGACTGGGACCTCTGGATGAGCGACGCCTCCTGGGATGCGGTCAAGCACCTGCAGCGGCCTCTGCCGGACGGGACGCTGAAGGTCGTCAACGAAGGGGTGAAGGGAGACGAAATCGTCCCCGCCTGATCGCGCCGCCGCTGCCCATGCACACGGCCAGGCCCATTGGCCGTTGCGGGCGCTGACGCTCGCCTGCGTGCTGCTCGCGCTGATGTGCCTGGCGCTCGCGCTGGCCTGGGAGCGCAAGGCCCGGGAAGCGGCCTGCTATCGCGAGGCGCTCGCCCAGGGCGAGACCCCGGCGGTCGCCGACACCGACTGCGGCGGCTGAACGGCGACGATCACCCTGGCCAGGTCCAGGGTGCGTCGTAGAGGTGCGGGAAGACCGCGATCTCGCGGCTGCCGCAGCCCCCGTCCCCGCCGCAGGCCAAGCGTTCGACCAGGGCGGCGATCCGCAGCCGCGGCCGATCGCCGAAGCGCTCGAGCAGCTGCGGCGGCGTCCACTCCACCAGCCGCGCGCAGCCCTTGCAGCAGATCGCCAGCGACCACCCCTTCGCCAGGTAGGTCTCGACGGTGTCGTCGCCGACCTGACCGACGTGGAAACGCTCCAGCGCGGCCTTCGGCGGGGGCTTGAGGGTCGAGGTCATGGCGCGCCCTTCAGATCCACACCCGCACCCGCCCTTCCGCGCCGCAGCCGCGGCACCGGGCCCGGCGGCGGATGTCCATGGGCGTGGCGTCGGCGCCGCAGCGCGCCTTGGCGTCGGCGGCCGTCAGCGTCGCCAGGTGGTCGCAAGCCTCGCATTGGATCTTCAGCGTCTGACCCTGGTCGAGGGAGCGATGCAGGTTCTGGAACATGGTCATGGCGGCCGCCTAGTGGAAGTCGCGGCTGCGGATCAGCCGGCCATCCACCCGCGAGCGCGCGACGACCGCCTTCTGGTCGTCGCGCAGCTCCGACAGCCGGCCGGTGAGGTCGACGAAGTCCGCCGCCACCAGGTGGATCACGTCGCCGGCCCGCTGGACTTGGCCCTGCACGATCAGGAACGCCGCGCTCATCACCGTGCGCCGGTGTTTTTCGAAGGTGTCCCTCCACACCACCACGTTGGCGATGCCGGTCTCGTCCTCGAGCGTCATGAAGACCACGCCCTTGGCCGTGCCCGGCCGCTGCCGCACGGTGACGAGCCCGGCCACGCTCAGCCGCCGGCGGTCGCGTGCGTGGCTCAGCGCCGAGCACGGCACGACCTGGCGGGACGCGAGCGCCTCCCGGAAGAACGCCACAGGGTGGCCCTTCAGGGACAGGCTGGTCGTCCGGTAGTCCTCCGCCACGTGCTGGCTGTCCGACATGAAGGGCAGCTGCACCTGCTCCTCCTTCTGCCGCTGGCGCAGCAGCAGCGGCGCCTTGGCGTCGGCGTCCCACTCCCCGGCCAAGCCCTTCACCGCCCAGAGCGCCTGGCGCCGGTCGAGCCCCTGACTGCGGAAGGCGTCGGCCTCCGCGAGCAGCTCCAGGCCGCGGCGGGACACCCCGCCGCTGCGGGCCAGGTCCAGCGGCGTCATCGGCAGGCCCTCCGCCCGCGCCGCTGCCAGCGCCTCGGCCTCGGCCTTCTTGAAACCGTTGATCTGCCGTAGGCCCAGCCGCACCGGCCGGTAGGGCACGCGCGGATCGTCGGCCGGTTCGCGCAGGGTGTTCCAGTCGCTGAAGGCCACGTCCGGCGGACGAACCTCGACCCCGTGCTCGCGCGCGTCGCGCACCAGCTGTGACGGCTGGTAGAAGCCCATCGGCTGGGCGTTGAGCAGCGACATCAGGAAGACGTCCGGGTGCTTCCACTTCACCCAGGCCGAGGCGTAGACGAGCAGCGCGAAGCTGATCGCGTGGCTCTCCGGGAAGCCGTACGACCCGAACCCCTCGATCTGGTGGAAGCAGCGCAGCGCGAACTCTTCCGGATACCCACGCCTGGTCAGCCCCTCCACGAACCGGGCTCCATAGACGCCGACGCTGCCGTAGTGGCGGAAGGTCGCCATCGAACGCCGCAATCCGTCGGCGTCGTTCTCCGAGAACTTCGCCGCCTCGATGGCGATGCGCATCGCCTGCTCCTGGAACAGCGGCACGCCCATCGTCTTCCCCAGGATCGCCTCGAGCTCGTTCGCCGGCCCGTGGTCCGGATGCGGTGACGGATATTCCACCGGGTCCGTCCCTTCCCGCCGCCGCAGGTAGGGATGCACCATGTCGCCCTGGATCGGTCCCGGCCGCACGATCGCCACCTCGATGACCAGGTCGTAGAACCGACGCGGCTTCATCCGCGGCAGCATCGACATCTGGGCGCGGCTCTCCACCTGGAAGACGCCCATGGAGTCGGCCTTGCACAGCATGTCGTAGACCCCGGGCTCCTCCTGCGGAATCTCGGCGATGTCCGCCATGCCGAGCGTGACGAGGCATTCCTTCAGCGCGGTCAGCATGCCCAGCGCGAGCACGTCGACCTTCATCAGGCCGAGCGCGTCGATGTCGTCCTTGTCCCATTCGATGAAGGTGCGGTCCGGCATCGCCGCGTTGCCGATCGGGACCGTCTCGTCGAGCCGCCGCTTCGTGAGCACATAGCCACCGACATGCTGCGACAAGTGGCGGGGGAAGCCCAGCAGCTGCTGGGCCAAGGTCGTGGCCCGGACGATCTCCGGAGCCGTCGGATCGAGCCCGGCCTGGCGGATGTGGCCCTCCGGGATCTCGTCGCCCCAGCTGCCCCAGACGGTGCCCGCGAGCGCGGCGGTGATGTCCTCGGTGAGGCCCAGCGCCTTGCCCACTTCCCGGATCGCCATCCGCGGCCGGTAGTGGATCACCGTCGCCACGATCGCGGCGCGCTCGCGGCCGTAGCGCCGGTAGATGTACTGCATCACCTCCTCGCGCCGCTCATGTTCGAAGTCGACGTCGATGTCGGGCGGCTCGCCGCGGCTCTCGGAGATGAAGCGCGAGAACAGCAGGTCCTGGTCGGGCTTGGTCGGATCCACCGCGGTGACGCCGAGGCAGAAGCAGACACACGAGTTGGCGGCCGACCCGCGGCCCTGACACAGGATGCCTTCCGACCGCGCCCAACGGACGATGTCGTGGACGGTCAGGAAGTAGTTCGGGAAATCGAGCCGCTCGATCAAGTCGAGCTCCTTCTCGATGGTCGCCCGCACGTGGTCGGGGACACCGTTCGGGAAGCGCCAGGCGGCGCCTTCCCACGCGAGGTCCCGCAGGTGCTCGATGGCGGTCTTGCCCGGCGCCACCGGCTCGTCCGGGTACTCGTACTTCAGCTGGCCGAGGTCGAAGTCGATCCGCTCGGCCACCTCCATCGACCGCTCCACGAGGCCCGGGAAGTTCGCGAACAGGCGCGCCATCTCGTCCGGCGTCTTCAGGTGCCGCTCGGCGTTGGCCTGCAGGCGCAGCCCCGCGTCGTGGACCGTCCGCCCCTCGCGGATGCAGGTCAGGATGTCCTGCAGCGGTCGCCGCTCCGGCCCGTGGTAGAGCACGTCGTTGGTGGCCACGAGCGGCACGCGCACGTCGCGCCCCAGTTGCGCGAGCCGGCTGAGACGATTGAGATCGCGAGGTCCGTAGCGCCGGGTGGCGGCCAGCCATAGGTCCGGCACGGCGCGGGCGAGCCGGGCGAGCTGACCCGCGAACACCTCGTCCAGCCGGTCCGGCGGCAGGGCCAGGACCAGCTGGCCCTCGGCGGCGTCCACGAAGTCCTCCCACAGCAGTCGGCAGGCCCCCTTCTCGGACCGCAGCTGGCCGACGGTCAGCAGGCGCGTCAGCCGGCCGTAGGCTTCGCGGTCGGTGGGATAGACCAGCAGCTCGGGCGTGGCGTCCGCGAAGACCAGGCGGCAGCCGGTCAACGCCCGGATCCTCTGACCGCCCTCCTCCCGCAGCTTGCGCGCCTCCGACCAGGCGCGCACCACGCCCGCCAGGGTGTTGCGGTCGCAGACGCCCACGGCCTCCAGCCCGAGGGCCGCGGCGCCGATCACCAGCTCGCCGGGATGCGACGCCCCGCGCAGGAACGAGAAGTTCGAGGCGGCCTGCAGCTCGGCGTAGCGGGTCACGGCCGCGCCTCCGGCGGCGGCGTCGGCCCGGCGCTGTCGCCCCGGCTGCCGTAGAAGTGGGCCATGCCGGTGAAGTGGAAGGCGGTGGTGTCCAGGCCCTGCAGGGCGACGTTCAGCGCCTGCCAATCGCGCCCGAACGGCCGGCACCGCGACTGCAGATGGCGCAGCGCCAACGCGTACGGTCGCAGCGCCTCGAAGGCACCGGCGACCACCGCGCGGTCGCGCAGGTCGCAGGCGTCTTCGAGCGGCGCCTTCGGGCCGTAGAAGTGCGGCCGCCGCGTGAAGTGGAAGGCGGCGGTCTGCAGGCTGTCCAGCGCGATGTCGAGCGCGCTGCCGTCGCGCGTGAAATAGCCGACCGCCGCCTGCAGGCCCCAGAGCGCGCGCACATAGGGGCGCAACGCCTCGAAGTCGCGCGCGGCCGCGTCGGGCGAGCCCAGGCCGGCGTAGGTCCGGTGCACCATCAGCGCGGACCTGCGCGATCCAGGCGTGCGTCGTCGGGCGGCCGCGAGGCCGCTGGGCGGGACTGCCAAGGTTCCATAGGACCGAACAAAAACAGAACATCGACGAAATGGCGAGTCCTATCTGGCGGTTCCCGGCTCGCCGAACCGGGGAGTCCGGCGATGGCTCCGGCTTGGGGAGCCATCGCCGCGGGCCTCAGTTGACGGTCCGGCTGCGGGACCAGACCAGGCTGTAGCCCTCCTCCGCGTCCACCAGGTTCGCGTAGATCGGCGCCGGGAAGCTGGGATCGTCGAGCTTCACCGAGAGGTAGTCGCGGTTCTCGCGCGAGGTCTTCTTCCACGCCGCCCCGAACTCGGTGCCGCCGGCGAAGATCCGGTAGTCGGGGGCGTTGTCGCTCTCCTTGTCGACGGGCCGCAGCTGGGCCTGCTTGACGTTGAGGCTGAGGGTCTTGATCGAGCCGCTGTAGGAGCCGTCGCCGCCCTTGGTGAAGGTGCCGATGGTCGCCATGGGAAGTCTCCTGTTCTGGTCGGACCGCGCCTGCCGCGGCCTCGATGGCGACTAGGAGTCGAGGTCATCAGGGCCCGCCGCAGCCGACAGGCCCGCAGCGCAGCGGAGGACGGCGAGCGCGCCGGCTTTCTTGCCTCGCGAGGAATGGGCGCAGCCCAGGGGAAGAAAGCCGGCGCCGCCGTTGCGACGGGATCGGACCTTGACCCTGTCCAGCCCCGAGAGGCCGCGCAGGCCGGCCGCACACCCAGGACCGCCCCAGCGACCTCGCGCCCACCGGCGACGCCCCTGCCCCGCCCGATCCAGACCCACCACGACGTCAAGGGGCCCGTGCCCGCGCCATGAGCACGACCGCCCGACCCGCCGCCCTCGCGGAGCCACCCCTCGAACGGCCAGGGACGCCCCTCCCGCGCGCCACGCCCGCGCACCTCCATCGGCTCAAGCTCGGCCGGGACCGGCCGCCCGGCAACGGCTCCGCCGTCCACCGCTGACGCTCAGGGCCTGCGGCTGCCCGGCGTCCTCACCTCCCGGCCCCGAGACCGCCATCGGAGCCGCGGCTGGCGCGGCCCCACGAGAGGAGCCATCCCATGACCACGATCGGAACTTTCAGCCAGGCCGAGGACGGCAGCTTCCACGGCGCCATCCGGACGCTGACCCTCAACGTGAAGGCGGTCACGATCCGGCCCATCGAGCGCACTGGCGACAAGGCGCCCGACCACCGCGTCCTCGCCGGCCCCACCGACATCGGCGCCGCCTGGACCGTCACGCGCCCGGGAAAGCCGCCCTGCCTCTCCGTCCGCATCGACGAGCCGAGCCTCCCCGCGCCGCTCAATGCCCTCCTCGTCGAAGCCAACGGCGCGCACCAACTCCGCTGGTCCCGCCGGCCCTAGCCCTACCCGACCTGCGGCCCCGTCTCGACGGGGCCGCAGATGACTCTTGGCAGACGTTCGGGATGTCCGTTCAGCGGCGAACGGCATGCAGACAATTTCGACTAATCTTTGGGTGTTAGAGCGCCGCTGATTGCATCTGGGTCCCGGCATCACGCCTATTCGCTAACCAACCACTTGCCGACAGCTGCGCCGCCTCGTTTCACGTAATCGAGGCTGAACGCCATGAGGTCGGTGAGATGGCCATCGACTGCACCTTTGGAAATCCCAGGCTGAACGCCGTAAATATCGAACAGCAGCTTGTCGGCCGGCGTGTTCAACAGGATGGCGCGCGCCTGATCCATATCGCCGACGATGAAGCGCGACGGCCTGTTATGGCGGCCGGGGTTGATACGATGCTCGATGTGAGCGCAGAGCGTGTTGGCGTCGCAGTAGACGACGGACTTCAAAAGTTGGCAGGTCACTTCGTAGACGTCGTCTACCCGCGTCCCGCTGGGTGCACCGCCCGCGCCTTTGCAGTGGTAGAGCGATACGCGATAGCGATCGTCTGCTTCTCGCTTTAGTGCGATGAAGTCCGCAGCTTCGCCCGTGCGATGGTCATACAGGAGCACTTCGATCCCATCTTCAAGTTGAAGCTGATCTTCTAGATGGCGATGCACAGTCTTCCGCTCAGGGTCGGCATAGTCGAACTCTCGACCGATATCGCAGCCGGTCCAGTCGAACGGTACGACGTCGCCATCCTCGAGCCTGGTAGCAACGAGCGCGGGGGCGGGAAACGCGTTCATCCCTTCGAACGCTGACTTATCCGCCGCGTAGAAGATCGGCGCGTGCAGTGACAGCCACGCCGCTAGTTCCATCCAGTCGTCCAGCGAGCTCGACACCTCGACTTCCCAAATCGGATCGCGAAGTCTGAAGAGCTGGCCGCCTGCGATTGAGAATGCGAAGGGCAGGGCCTGTTGCTCAGAAACGATGTCGAACGAAAGCTCTTGCCCATTCACCGCGAAACCGGCCAGCTCAAGGTCGGTAATCTGAACATAGGTCCAGTTGCCACCACCGCGCCGGAACCGAACCCGGGGCGCTTGTCGGTACGCGGTCTTATGCCAACTTCCTCCTATGATGAGGGCGGGCAGACGGCGCAGCGTTCGTGAATGCTGCACCAAGTCGAGCTGCGAGGCCGAAATCGTGTCGTCGCCATTAATCCGACCGTTTAGCTTCGTGATCCAGTCGAGGTATTCGGAGACGGTAAGGCGCTGATTGCTCCAGATGCGCGAGTTGCCGCTCGCGCCTATGGTCACGCGCCGGTCAGAACCTTCTTCGACACCGCTGCCGAAGTAGTGACCTTGCATATACGCCCGCCCATCTCCCGGCGTGACAGCACGCTCAGCGTGAGGTCCGGTCAGCATGCGATAGGACTCGCCCTGCGAGTTGATCGCCGTATTGCGGAGACCAACAGCGTAGAAACGCATGTCCGAGAGGCCGGCGCGCGCCCGTTGGGTGGCCTCATAGCTGATCGGTCGGTGGTGATCCGGAGCGACGGTCTGGATTAGCTCCACATAGAGGCGATCCGTGCGTCGCGTTGATCCGATGAAGCACAGGCGGGTCGCGGCATTGTAAGCTAGCAGGAAGGCGTCGTGCCGGACGTTAACGAGGACATCGGACGTCGCCCAATTCGGTGGTTCGTGATCGACGGTGAGAAGCAGCGTGATCAGACCGTCATCGGAAATCCACTGCTTCGCGAGCTTCAGTTTCCGACCAACAATCGCGCCAAATTTATTGAAATCCGGCTCTGCATCGCACTCGAAGATGCGTGCGTGGGCGTAGAGTTCGAGTGATAGCGGCGAGACAGCGTCGTAATCGGATTCCGCCTGAACCTTAGTCTTCAGAATATCGAGGATCGCGCGATCAACAGCGCCGTCAGCGATCTGCCGTTGAGCGGCGTCGTCGATGAGCTGCGCAATATCGACCCCTTCTTGAAACAATCTCGAGGTCGCGTCACGCAGGCGACTAACAGGAGCGATCAAGGTGGCATCGCCGGTGTTTTCGCCGTTCGTTCTAGCAAAGCGCCCGATGAACTGGAGCGTCGGCACCAACGAACGGTGCGGCGCGTGAAGTGCGGCAACCTTTAGTTTCGGGAAATCGTAGCCCTCGCCGAACATATCAACACAGACGACACCGTCGAGCTGACCACCGAGCAAAGCCTCTTCGACCTGATCCTGTCGGCGCTTCGAAACACTGCTGTCGATCGCGGCCACCTGGGCCCCAAGCGCCGTGTAGACATCAACGAGGGCCCTTGCGGCTGTGATCGAAGACGCCCGTGCGAAGAGACGATGATCCAGCCCCGCCTCACGGTCTGCTCGGAGTTGCGCAATTGCTGCGGCAGCGATCGCGCGGTCAATTTCGTCCTCATCCTGGTCATTTCGGACAACTGCTGGACGAAAGCTCACTTTCCCGAAAGCTTGCTCGCGGGAGGCTCTTGAAACTGGGTAGGTGTAGGCGAGACGACCCGGGATCGCCTTTTTGTCGCGGCGAAACGGCGTGGCTGTCAGGAACACGAACCGAGCATGGGGGTAATGCTCGATATAGGCTTTCCAAGTGTCAGCGGGGGCATGATGCGCCTCATCGAAAACGATGAGGTCGAACAAGTCTGGGCCGCTTTTCGGTTCGTTGACGGGGGAGGTGCTGGCAGGCGTGGAGACAACCACATCAAATGCCTCCAGTGCACGCCATTCTTCGTCGGTGGCAGGTCGCCCCTTCTGGCCCTGCACGGCCGGGGCATCTAGTCCCTCCTTCAAGACGTGCAGCTTCTTAAGGGTCGAAAGGGCACCAAAGTGGGCTGCAGTCTGCCTGCGCAGAACGTCCGTGGGCTCCACAACGAGTAGGCGACGTGCGCCCAGGATGAAGGGCAACGCCATGATAACAGCCGTCTTGCCGTAGCCAGTTGGAAGGGAAACGACAGCGGGCTCGTCGTAGACCGAGAAGTGCGAAACAACAGCATGGAGGGCGCCAAGCTGTCCTGGCCTAAAGCCAGTGTTGGGCGCTGTAAGTGCTTGCAGCGCGAGCGCACCACTATGGTCCCGGAAGAACTCGGGCATTCGACGCCTCCCCCCATTGAAGCGAGAGAATTTCAGCACCTCTACGAAAAGGTTTCTAGGGGGCATTGCGCAACCCCAGGTCGCGGGCCGACGTGCTCCACCTGGCGTGCTGCACGCGCCTCCCGCGAGCCTCGCTTCGCTGCGGCCGTTTCACGCGAAGCCTCTGCGTTCGCCAAATGGCAGGGGCCGGTCCTCCAAGCCTATCGCGCTAGAGCGGCCCACCCAATGTCTGACCTGGGTTCGGTAGCGGAACAGCCCGGCAAGGTGCTCGACGTCGGCTTTCGGCGGGTGGCCCAATGTTCGCAACTGGCGCCCAGCGGCCCTAGGTCTCCGGCTCACCCCGCTTGCCAAACAGAATTTCCGACACGCGCCCGCCGTCGATGCCGAAGCGGCGGCCGATCTCCCGCTGCGGCATGTTTGGGTGCAGGCGGGCGAACCGTTGGACGCGAGCCGCGATCGCCATGTCGACTGGACGAGCCCGAGGCGACGCGCGGCGCCCATGATACTGACGCTTGGTTTCTTCGGCGAGTTGCGCCAGTTCCGGAAGTCCGTGCTCGATCGCGAGTTCATGGAGGCGAGAACGGATTTCAGGGATCGTGCGGCTCATCGTGCTTTCAGTTGCTGTTGCGGGCACGGCGGAGCTGGTGAGCTCAAGGCTCAGCTTCAATAGCGAAGTTCGAAGAACAGGGTGCGACAGATTGCGCGGGGGAGGGAATGTCCACTTCTGGACCTGGCCACAACTTCCGCTGCTGGCGCGAGGGCGAAGTGCTTGTCAGTATTGTCGCGTTGAACAAGCGCTATTTTAGGAAGCCGGAGCAGTTGGCGGCAAACTCCGCCTTCTCCGCAGCAAAGATTGCGTCCCACTCCGGCTGCCTCTTCGCGCTCGCTTCCTGGCACGCCTGTGTTGGCTCCGCTGGCGGACCTCCGAACGTGTATGCGTCGCACTCAATTGGCGAGGGCGGGCGCCTCGCGGATTCCGCTGCCGTCATCGCCGTGAGATCTTCAGCGATAGAGCTTGGCGCTCTGCCTGCGCCGTCAGCCATTTGATAGGCGACTGCCGCAGCACTGATCTTTACCCGTTTGGCTTGGTCTATGAGCGGCTGGCTCGCTTGGTAGGTAACCTCATCGGCGAGCCAGAGGCAGCGCACAGCGCTGGCATAGCTCGCTTTCGGACGGTCAGCGCTTTCTGCCTTAGTCACGGGTCGGTCGCACGCGCTCAGCGTGGCCGAGGTGACAGCCGCGACGACGCATCGGACGAACTTACTCGTCATAGCCAGTCCCCCACTGACTTAACCAGCCTTCAGACACTTCCCTTTAGTGATCAGCAGGATATGCGGGGTCGTCCAAGTCGCGGTGTAAGCGTATTGCGTCTCCCCAGTCTGCAGTCGATCTGTGTAGGCTACCGCTACTTCGCCAGCGCGAAGCTGAAAGCCCAGGCCAGTATTTCTCTTATCCCCAGTGAACTCGAACTTGCGCGGCTTCCCGCCAACGGTTCCCGTGAGTTTGAAGGTGTCGAAGCTGATGCCCATCGCGGGCTCGAC
Source organism: Phenylobacterium sp. (assembly GCF_024508875.1). Taxonomy (GTDB): domain Bacteria; phylum Pseudomonadota; class Alphaproteobacteria; order Caulobacterales; family Caulobacteraceae; genus Phenylobacterium. The sequence goes on along the minus strand of NZ_JANINU010000035.1, from coordinate 27,910 downwards.
CGGAATCTTATTCATACTGTCAGAGAGCCTGTAGGCTTCGCTGGGCTTGCAGGTGTAGGTGTCTGCTGAAGCTGCAGTCGCGACCGCGAACGTGCTCACGGCACACAGGATCACTCTAGTTTGCATTGCCACCCCCTCCGGCGAGGCGAAACTTTAGTCGGTGGCGGGCCGCCGGCGCAATGCATCTGTCGCCGGTCGTGCCCGTCGAGCGCGCGCTTGATCTCGCCGACAATCACGTCGCCTCGGGAGAAGGCCCACCGAGCCAGCAGAACTCTGGCGGATCGGGACAAGGGTCGACAGCAAGCTGCGCCCTTTCATTCGGCACGTCGAGAGGTAGGTCCGCTTCCCGTATTGATCCGGATGTCTCCTCTCGGCGCCGAGCTGACAACGGCAGACGACTGCGCGGGAACACACCATTGCTCCAGCTGCCGAACCGCTCACAGTCCGTCGCCAAGCTGGCGGCGCTCAGCTGTCTTCGCACGAATGTGATGATCGCCGACGCGCCCGGCGCGCTGTCGCGGCCGCCGCGCCTGCTCTCCGGCAGGCCGACGAGGGCTGGGACGAGTTTTGACGTGGCTGGCCGCTAAGCTCGCGCGCGTTCCAGCAGGGCGCGGGCCCGCGGCGAGCGTGGTGGGGTGAATGTCCGCTCTCGGATCTGATCCCAAAGTCCGCTCCTGGCGCTGGGCTGTCGTTACCCACTGACCGAGTTGGCCGCGGAGCGCGCCTCCTCGCTTAGCCGCGTCGAGCGTTGCAACGGACCTTGACTGTGCACGTTGACGATGGAGCGACAGAGATCGCGTGGGGAGCGAACGGATGGATCCTGGGGAGCGGCCGGACGGCGACCTGCCGTTCCGACAGGTGGCGCAGCACCTCCCGACGCCCTGCTGGATCTCGGACGCCACCGGCCGGATCATCTGGGTGAACGACGCCTGGCTGGCCTACGTCGGGAAGGATCCAGAAGACCTGGACCGGGAGGGACTTGCCGTCATCCACGATCCCACGGCCTTGCCGGAGGTCCGCCGCCGGTGGGCGGCCGCGCGCGCGGCCGAGGAACCGGACGAGATGGTCTTCCCGCTGAAGGGGCGAGACGGGGCGTTCCGGCCGTTCCTCACGCGTGTGGTGCCCATTCGCGACGGGGCGGGCCGCGTCTGGCGCTGGTTTGGGACGAACACGGACATCAGCCGCCAGACCCAGGCCGAGATGCGCGTCCGCCAGACCGAGGCGGAACTCCGGGAGAACGAGGCTCGGCTGCGGCTCGCGACGGAGGTGGCCGGCGTAGGTGTGTGGGAGTGGCGGCTAGACAGCAACAAGATGATCTATTCGCCGCAGGCCCGGGCGATCTGCGGCTTCGACCCTGAAGGCGTCGTGACCTATGACATGGTCGTGGCCGCCACCCATCCGGAGGATTTCCCACGGACGTCCGCGCAGGCCGCGCGGGCGCTCGATCCCGCCGTCCGCGACCGCTCGCCCTATGAATACCGTATCGTTCGGCCGGACAAGGAAGTGCGCTGGGTCGCGGCCGTCGGCGAGGCCGTGTTCGAGACAGGGCTGGAAGGACGGCCGGAGGCGACCCGCTATGTCGGGACCCTGATCGACGTGACGGCTCGCAAGCTTGCCAACGACGAGATCCGTGAGTCCGAGCACCAGCTGCAGATCGCGCTGCGCGCGGGCCGGATGGCGGCATGGCGCATCACCCCGGACGGCGTGATCGAACCCAGTCCCGATCTGAACCGGCTGATCGGCCTGGCGCCTGATGCGCGCCCCACGATGGAGGACCTGACGCCCAACTATCTACCCGGCGAACTCGACCGCATCGCCGAGGCCGCAGCGGCGGCGAGGGATCGCGGCGAGCGCCATTTCGAGGTCGAGTACCGGTATCGTCGCGCCGACGGGGAAGTCCGCTGGTTCAACACACGGGCCGAAGCCCTCGTGGATGAAGCTGGCGAGGCCGCCGGCGTCGTCGGGATTGCGATGGACGTCACCGACAAGAAGCTGAGCGAAGAACGGGTGCGGTTCCTCGCTCGTGAGGTCGACCACCGCGCCAACAACCTGATGACGGTGGTGGAGAGCATCATCGCCCTCAGCCGTGGCGCGGATGAACAGGAGCTGCGGGACGTTCTGCGGGGACGCGTGCACGCGCTCGCGCGGACGCATCAGTTGCTCGCGGAGTCGCGTTGGGCCGGCGCGGACCTGCGGCGCCTGGCGAGCGAAGAACTTGCGCCCTTCAGCCTCGGCGAGTCCACGCCGCGCGTGCGGATCGAGGGCCCTGAGCTTCTGCTGAGCCCGGCCAACGCCCAGGCCGTCGCGATGGTGTTGCATGAACTCGCCACCAACGCCGCCAAGTACGGCGCGCTGTCCTGCGAGCGCGGAGAGGTGACCGTGGTTTGGACCGTGGAGCCGGCAGGCGCCCGAATCCGCTGGACGGAGACGGGAGGGCCGCCTGTGTCGGCGCCGACGCGCCGAGGCTTCGGGACCAGCGTCATTGAACGGGCGCTGGACGGGCCCGCAGCGGGCCAAGTGTGCGTTGATTGGCGAGCGGAGGGCGTGGCCTGCGAACTCTTGTTGCCGCAGCCTTGAACGCGTTTCGCGCACCGGAACCAAGGTGGCGCTGTCAAGTTGATGATCCGGAGGCCGGCATGTCCCATTCATCGCAGTCAGGTCTCATCCCCCAGGTGGGCGGCCTCGATGCTGGGGCGCGCGCGGAGAGATATCTGGCTTTGGCGCAAGACAGGGCTCTGGCCGCTGCCGAGGAGTCCGTCCCCAGCCGCCGCGCCAGCCTGCTCGAAGCGGCGAGGGAGTTAAGCGCCAAAGCTCATCGAGAGCTGGGTTCGGGCCTCGACTGATCGGCTCCTGGACGGGCGAGCGTCCGTCGATACGGCGCACTACCTCCCGAGTTCAGACGAAGGTCCGCTTCCGGTTCGAGCTGAAGCTCCGCAACGGGCGCCGGGCAGCCACCGAGCTTAATCTGACCGCGAAGTTGGCTGAGGGGGCTTCGCGACCAACCGAAGCGCAGGAACGGCAAATCGGCGCGCAAGCGTCCCATCGCGAAGGTAGATTTCGACCTGTGCGCCTTCGCCGGCGTCGGCAAGCCCTTGAGCGAGGCGTATCGCGGCGCTCTCAGCGGAACCCCCACTCCTGAAGAAGAGCTCGTTCCCGATCGCGTCGCTGCGAAGCATCCAGCCGCCCTCGGTGGGGACGATCGAAATCGCTTTCACGACGTGCCCTCCAACCCGCTGGTCGGCAGTATATGTCTGCGGCACAGCTCTCAAGAAGGGGCGAACCCGCGCGAGGCCCCAGGCCGGAGATTGGGGCCGCGCGGCTCTGGCGGTGTCACGCGTCTATGACGGCGCGGACCCGTGCCGCGAGCTGTTCGAAGGTGAAGGGCTTTGGCAAAAGTTCGACGCCCGGATCCAGGCGGCCCTGATGGACGATGGCGTTGCGGGAGTAGCCGGTCGTGAAGAGCACCTTCAGTCCGGGCCGCATGTTCCGAGCCTCGTCGGCCAGCTGACGACCGGTCTTGCCGGGAAGCACGACATCGGTGAACAACAGATCGATCCGTCGCTCACCGGCGAGAAGTCGCAGCGCCGCCTCGGCTTCGAACGATTCCACGACCTCGTAGCCAAGCTCACGGAGGCTCGTCACGCTGTAGGTGCGGACGTCCGGATTGTCTTCGACCACGAGGACCACCTCGCCGCCCCTTGCCACGGGGCTGGCTGCGGTCTGGGCCCTCTCGGCGACCGGCGCCTCCCCATAGTAGCGAGGGAAGTACAGTTTCACGCAGGTGCCCTGGCCTTCCTCGCTGTAGACCATGGCGTGGCCTCCGGATTGTTTTACGAAGCCGTAGACCATGCTGAGTCCGAGGCCCGTCCCCCGCCCAGGCTCCTTGGTCGTGAAGAACGGCTCGAAGACCTTCTGGAGGAGATCGCCGGGGATGCCCGTGCCGGTGTCCGCGACCGAGATCATCACATACTGGCCGGGAACCACCTCGACGTCCTTCGTCGCGTAGTTGGCGTCGAGGTAGGTGTTCGCGGTCTCCAAGGTGAGCTTTCCGCCGTCCGGCATGGCGTCGCGCGCGTTGACGGCGAGGTTCAGGACGGCGCTCTCGAGTTGATTCCTGTCCAGCTCCACGCGCCATAGGCGCGGCGAGAGCACGCCCTCGAGCTCCACATCCTCCCCGAGCGTCCGGTGGAGGAGTTCGGTCATGTCGCGGACGACCACATTCAGGTCGAGCGGCGTGGGTTGAAGCGCCTGCTTGCGCGAGAACGCCAGGAGCCGCGCCGTGAGCCCCGCGGCTCGCTCGGCCGCCGTCCGAGCCATGTCCAGGGCGCGGCTCGCCTGGGCGCTCGGCTTGCTGCGCGCGATCCGGTCCAGGCCCCCAATGATGACCGTCAGCAGGTTGTTGAAGTCATGCGCCACGCCGCCCGTGAGCTGGCCGACGGCTTCCATCTTCTGCGACTGGAAGAGCGCCTGTCGGGCCTCCTCAAGCTGGCGCTCGGACTCCATCCGCTCGGTGACATCACGGGTGATTTTCGCAAATCCCACGAACTCACCGGCCTCGTCGTGGATCGCATCGACGATCACATGAGCCCAGAAGCGGGTCCCGTCCTTGCGCAGGCGCCACCCTTCGATCTCCCAGCGACCATCTCGGCGGGCGGTTTCCAGCCCGGTGGCCGGCACGCCGGCGGCCTGTTCCTCCGCGGTATAGAAGCGGGAGAAGTGCTGGCCGATGATTTCGTCGGCGCGGTAGCCTTTGATCCGTTCGGCCCCAGCGTTCCAGCTTGTGACGTGACCGTTGCTGTCGAGCATGTAGAGGGCATAGTCGCTCACGCCCTGGACGAGCACCCGGAACTGCTCCCGCGTCTCGGCCAACTGCTGCTCCGCGTGGACGCGTTCCGTCACATCGTAAGAGGTGCTCGAGGCCCCGATCCGCTCGCCGTCCTTGTTGAAGAGCGGGCTGAAGCGGACCTCGTAGTAGCGACGCTCCAGGCGATGGTCGCCGAACTGCTGAACAACGATGTAGGCCTCGCCGTTCAACGCACGCATCCAAATTTCACGCTGCTGAGCCGCATGTTGAGGGGTCTCAGCGAACAGCGATAGGAAGTTGTCCCCAACGCGTGGACGCCTTCCGAAAGCACGCTCGAAGGCGTCCACGTTGGCTTTATTGATCGCCAGTATGCGAAATTCGAGGTCCAAGGCCGTAATTGCCTCGCTCGAACTTTCGACGATGTTGGCGTATACTTCTGACTCTGTGGGCTGCACGCTGTATTCAACCGACCGAGAGCGATTGGTGCGGCAACCTGCCGCGTTGCCACCCCGGACGCAACCTCTGTCGAGTGCGGTGGTCGAGCAGCAACGCCCTCAGGTGGCGACGATGTTGGGAATGGCGCGCGACAACGTCGCGCCGTTACGTCGAGCCACTGACAGGGCCGACGCGAGCTTATGCGGCATCCTACATCCTAACGCCTAGCTTGGTCGAACACATTGCGTTTCGTCATTGCCGCGCGCCCTGCCGGGGCAGAGTGGGCGGCCTGGCCGAAGCGGCCAGGCGCGGCGAAGCCTGCCCCTCAAACCGCGCTGACAGTCGACGTCAGCCGCCGCCCGACCTTAAATGGCCAGGGCTCGCGAAGGCATGCGGGGGAAGAGCGTGATCCGTATTGCGAGGGTCCGATTTGCGATCGGCAGCGATAGCCTATCGGGTTGGGCTGGCTCGGGATGGGCCGCCTTGGCCGTGGCCCTGCCCACCTTGGCGATGCTGGCTCTTAATACTGCGCTCGCGGGGGTGGTGCCGCCATTCCTCACCTATTTCCCGGCGGTCACGCTGGCGGCGCTGTTCCTGGGTCCTGCATGGGGGACAGCGGTGCTCGTGTGCTCGGCGGGTCTGGCGAACTACCTCTTCATCCCCCCGCTGTTCGCTTGGTCGGTCTCATCCGACAACGTACTCGTGACCGGACTCTACCTCTTCGCCGGCGGCCTCATCGTTGTGACCGCCGCGACGCTACGGACATCAGTCCGTGAGCTGGAGGCAAAATCGGCGCTTGAGCGAGACCTGAACGCCGAACTGCAGCACCGCGTGAAGAACAATCTGGCCGTGGTACAGGCTCTGGCGCGCCAGACCGTCGCTTCGACGCCGGAGCCGGACCAATTCTATTCGGCGTTCCGGGGCCGACTGATCGCCCTCAGCGAGGCTCACGACGTGCTGGTGTCGGGCAAGTGGACCGGCTGTCGCTTGCCTGAGTTGGTCGACGCTGCCGTTCGCCCCTTTCGCTCGGAAGGCGTCTTCGCGATCGAGGGGCCGAATTGCGAGCTTCCCGCTCAATCCTGTGTTCCGCTGGTCATGGCGCTGCACGAACTGAGCACGAACGCGGTGAAGTACGGGGCGCTTTCCACGCCTGCGGGTCACGTCTCGGTTCGATGGGAGGTCGCAGGCGGGGGCTTCCGGCTGACTTGGCGCGAGGCGTTCGGGCCGCCGGTGAAGAAGCCCAAGAGAGTCGGTTTGGGATCTCGCCTCCTGACCCGTCAAAGCGGTTTGGATGACGTCGCCCTACAGTTTCTTCCGGAAGGGGTTGTCTGCGAGATCGCGATCTCCGGCGCGGTCGAACAGACGTAGCGGAGCAGAACCCTCTTCGCCTTTAGCCAGAGACTATGGTTGAGGTCAGCAATGGGCCGGAAGCGGTCACAGGACCGGAGGGCGTTCGAAGGTCCGCTTTCTGACCGGATCCCAAGGTCGGCTGTTGACGCATTGCGAACAGAGACTTGACCCTTTGCTGGGACAGGTAACACAGCGCATTGGTCGCGCTGCTGCGATCTAAGCCGCCGCTTCGCGCTCGATCAGCGCCTGCTTGCGATCCACGCCCCAGGCGTAGCCCGACAGGGAGCCGTCATTACGCACGACCCGGTGACAGGGAATGGCGACCGCAATGTTGTTGGCCGCGCAAGCGCCGGCGACGGCGCGGACGGCCTTCGGCGCGCCGATGGCCGCGGCGACATCCGCATAGCTCACGGTGCGGCCCGCGGGCACATCACGCAGCGCCTGCCAGACTCGCTGCTGAAAGGCCGTGCCGCGGACATCGAGCGGCAGGTCCAGCCCGATCCGCGGTGCCTCGATCATGCCGACCACATCGGCGACCAGCTTCTCGTAGTCGCCGTCGCCGCCGATCAGACGCGCACGGAGGAAACGGTCCTGGAGATCGCGGACCAAGCCCTCCGGATCGTCGCCGATCAGGATCGCAGCCACCCCCTTGGCGCTGGACGCCACGAGGATGGCGCCCAGCGAGGACTGGCCCACTGCGAAGCGGATCTCCTCGTCGGGCCCGCCCGCGCGATACCGGCTCGGCGTCATGCCCAGCATCTGGTTGGATTTCTCGTAGAACCGACTGCTCGAGTTGAAGCCCGCCTCGTAGATCGTCGACGTCACCGATTGGCCCTGGGCCAGGTTGGCGCGCACGCGGTCTGCCTGTCGCGCCTTGCCGTAGGCCTTGGGCGTGATACCGGTGACGGCCTTGAACAGCCGATGGAAGTAGCTGGGGCTGAGGCCCACGGCGTCAGCAACCTCGCCCAGCGAGAGCATCTCCTCGCTGTCCTCGATCAAGCGGCAGGCCCGCGCGACCCGGGCAGCGTTTTCTGCGTCAAACGACGCGCCGTCCGGGTTGCAGCGCTGACAGGGCCGACAGCCCGATGCCTGGGCGGAGGCGAGGCTGTCGTGGATGCGGACGTTCCTGGGATTGGCGGTCCGGGACGGGCAGGATGGCCGGCAGTAGATCCCCGTCGTAGCGACGGAGTACCAGAAGGCGCCGTCGGCGGTACGATCACGCGCCACCACGCGCGCCCATCGCGGATCGTCCTTCGCGGGCGCAGACTTCGCGGCCAGGGGTGTCGCTGAATTCGCCATCGTCGTGTCCTCCGAGAACCAGTGACGCGATCCTGCCGCCAGCGAAATCGGCCAACACTCCGGGTCTTGCTTTCAAACTGGAATACGACCTTTCACGAGAGCGCGCTGCCGGACGGGCAGCGGTTTTCGGACGCGTCGCTCAGAGTCCGATTCCAGCGCAAGAACCGGAGTTCGGGCCGGTCCGGGGCGCGGCATCTGTGGGGTCATTCAAACCCACGGAGCCACCATGACCGCCCCCCACGTCACCATTGAACCGTCGATCCTCTACCTCGGCACGCCGGTCGTCCTGATCAGCACCCAGAACGAGGATGGTACGGCCAACGTCGCCCCGATGTCGTCGGCCTGGTGGCTGGGTTGGCGGGCCATGCTGGGCCTGCAGACCGCCTCCCAGACGCCTCAGAACATGATCCGCACCGGCGAGTGCGTCCTCAACCTCACCTCGGCGGCGCAAGCTGACGCCGTGAACCGGCTGGCGCGTCTGACGGGCACGAAGGAGCTTCCCGAGCTGAAGAAGCAACTCGGCTACGCCTACGAGCCCCGCAAGTTCGAGGTCGCGGGCCTGACCCCCGTCGCGTCGCAGACGGTGGCCGCACCGCGCGTCCTGGAATGCCCGATCCAGCTGGAAGCGGTCCTTGCGTAGCGTCACGACATCATGGCCGACGACCCTCAGGTCGCAGGTCTGATCTCGGCCTTCGAGGTGCGCATCACCCGGGTCCACGTGCACCCGAGTCTGCTCATGGATGGCCATGAGAGCCGGATCGACCCCGGCAAGTGGCAGCCGTTGATCATGAACTTTCAGAAGCTCTACGGGGTCTCGAACACTGAGATCGTGCCGTCCCGCCTGGCTGAGATCGCAGAGGACAAGTACCGCATGCCCGACGTGGATCGGGCGCGTCTGGCCGGCTGACAGTACATCTGCGGTCTCTTGGTTGCGCTCGGCGTGGAGGAGGAGAGCGGCAGAACGTCCGCTCTCCGATCCGAATTCAACGTCGGCTCCACAGCTAGTCTGGCGAACCGTTGCTTCCGTTGCCGTGGCGATGCGAACGTCCGTTTGCTGGATCGATCCCAATGTCGCCTGATGGCGCCTAGCTGACGATGGAGACATCCACCTTCAGGCACCCCTGGCGCTTGGCCGCAGAAGGTCTGCCTCCTGGCGCGTCAGTGACATTGCAAGGGACGACTGCGGTGTCGGAGACGGAGCTAGCGTCGCGACCTTTGGGCAAGCCACATAAAACGAGCAGCACCCCCTCCCCTGGCGGAAGAACTCGACCCGCCACCCTTTACGGAAATCCGCCCGAACTGTGCCCTCAGCTCAAGTCATGGCCTGAGCGTTGGACCGCGCGATACAATTCAGCGAACAGCTCGATTGGATCGCGGCCGAGTGCCTGCGCGATCCGCATGAACTCGACCAGATCCAGACGTCGCTGAGAGCCTTCGATCAATGAGATATGGCTTTGGTCGCGACCAATACGGGAGGCAAGTTCCTCTTGCCTCAGTCCAGCGTCTTCTCGCGTACGGCGCAGCACGTCGACGATCACCTGATTTGCGCCGGTGAAGATCGTCTTCGGCATGAAGGCCCGTCCGCGGGAGGGCCTTCCAACTAGATGACGATATTACATATGACGATTTTCCATATTCGCTTACCGTCGCTCTCCGGAGCGCATGATGTTCGAGTTCAAGAAGGATCGCCGACCGGCGGCCGAGCCGGCCAGCGACTGGCCCGCCGCCGTCGCCGACCTCTACCGCACCTACGGCAATTGGGTCGTCGCCTTCCTCGCCCGCCGCTTCGGCCGCGAGATCGCCGAGGACCTCGCCCAGGAGACCTTCCTGCGGCTCACCCAGCACCCGCTGGACTGGCGCAGCCCCAAGGCCCTGCTCGCGCGGATCGCCCTCAACGTCGGCCAGGACCACCTGCGCCGCGAGACGGCCCAGAAGCGTCCCCGCCTGGTCACCGGCGAGGACGTCCCCGAAGGCGTCGCCCTCCCCGACCAGCACGAAGCCCTCCTCCACCGCCAAGTGGTGGCGAAGCTCCCCCGCAACCTGCGCGACGTATATGTCTTGAGCCGCTTCGGCGGTCTGACCTATGCTGAGATCGCCACGCACCTCGGGATCTCGGTCAAGGCCGTGGAGAAGCGGATGACCCAGGCGCTCAAGCTCTGCATGGCGCGATACCGCGGCTAGGCGACGACGCAATGAGCGATCCCCAACCGAAGCCCCCAGGACCCCCGCGGACGCGCGCCCAGGAAGAGGCCGCCGCATGGCTGGCCCGCCTCGGCAACCATTCCATCTCCACCCAGACGGTCCGCGAATTCCGCGACTGGCGCGACGACCCCGCCAACGACGCCGCCTACGTGGAGGCCGAGGCCTTCTGGGACGCGTCCGGCCAGCACGCCGCCGACCCCGAGATCCTGCGGATGACGCAGGAGGCGCTCGACCGCGGCAAGCGCCGCACGAGCTGGCGCGCCTGGCTGAGGGGCCCGCGCCTGGCCGGAGCCCTCACCCTCGCCTCCCTCGCCGCGGCGGGCGCCACGGTCCTGGCCGTCCAGCAGCTCGAGCCCGCCTACGCCACCGACGCCGCCGAACAGAAGGTCGTCCGGCTCGAGGACGGCAGCCGGGTGCACCTCAACGTCGACAGCCAGGTGAAGGTCGCCTTCACAGGCGGCGAGCGCCGCCTCACCCTGACGCGCGGCGAGGCCTTCTTCGAGGTCGCCCACGACGCCGCCCGCCCGTTCGTCGTCGAAGCCGACGGCGCGCGCATCCGCGCGCTCGGCACCAAGTTCGACGTCCGCCGGCTGGACGGCGGCGTGCGGGTGACGCTCCTCCAGGGCTCGGTCCGGGTCGGACCCGACGCCGGTCCGGGCGGCGTCGTCCTCGCCCCCAACCAGGAAGCCCTCGTCTCCTCGAACGGCGCGATCCGCAAGGTCTCGACCGACGCGGCGCGCACCACGAGCTGGACCACCGGCCGCCTGGTCTTCCGCGACACCCCGCTCGCCGCCGCCGTGGCCGAAGTCAACCGCTACAGCGACCGGAAGGTGGAGCTCGCCGGTCCCGGCCTGGCGGACCGCCCGGTCAGCGGCTTCTTCGACGTCGGCGATTCCGAGTCCTTCGCCCGCGGCGTCGCCGACCTCTTCGACCTCAGCCTCAGCCGCGGCGACCGCGGCGCCTGGAAGCTCGCGCCCGCGGCCGCCGCCCCGCCCGGTCCGGGCGCATGACAGATTTTTTTCGTCCCCCGGTAGGGTCGCCCGCGCCGGTGCACGTCTCCCGCGCCTGACGGACTGCGACGTCAGAAAGCCCGGTTGACGTGACCGGCTCGACCGCGGCCCGCGGGGGAAGCTTGCATGCGACGGGTTGCGTTGGGTCGGAGTCTGCGCCGCGTTCTGTTGGGGTCCCTGGCGACGAGCGTCCTCGCCGCCGCGGCGACGCCCGCCCTGGCGGCGGGCCCGAAGCCGATCAGCCTCCCCGCCGGCTCCCTGGAACAGGCCTTGGGCGTCCTCTCCCGCCAGACCGGCGACCAGCTCATCTTCCCGCCGGACCTCGTGACCGGCCGAACCGCCCCGGCCCTCGCCGGCCGCTTCACCACCGAGGACGCGCTGCGCCGCCTGCTCTCGGCGCAGGGCATCGAGGCCCGCCGGACCGGCCCGCGGATCGTGGTGCTCAAGCCCCGGCGCCCGGCGGCGGACCGGGGCGCGGCGGGGGGCGCGGCCGCGGGCCCTTTCGGCGGTGACGGCGAAGGCCAATCCGCCCCGGCGCCGGCCGACACCGCGATCGCCACGGCGCAGCCGATCCCGAAGGCGGCGCCCATCCTCCTCGACGAGGTGAAGGTCACCGGCAGCCACATCCGCGGGGCCGCGGTCACCGCCTCGCCCCTCGTCGTCATCGACCGGGACGCGCTGGACCGCCTGGGGCGCACCACCCTCGCCGAGGCCCTGAACACCCTGCCCCAGGCCTTCGGCGGCCAGAGCACCGAAGGCACCGTCGCCACCAGCGCCGACACCACCGGCGGCAACAACACCTATGCGACGGGGATCAACCTGCGCGGCCTCGGCGCCAACGCCACCCTGGTGCTGGTGAACGGCCGCCGCTCGGGCGGGTCCGGCAGCAACGGCGACTTCGTCGACATCTCCAACCTGCCGAGCATCGCGGTCTCGCGCGTGGAGATCCTGCTCGACGGCGCCTCGGCGACCTACGGCTCGGACGCGGTCGGCGGCGTCGTCAACGTCATCCTGCGGCGCGACCTCGACGGCGGCGAGATCCGCGTCGGCGCGGGCGCGGGCCGCGCCGACAGCCCCCGCGAGTTCGAGGTGGGCGTGGTCCTCGGCCACACCTGGCGCACCGGCAGCGTCCTGTTCGCCTACGAGGGCTACCAGCGCGACGCCCTCAACGCCGACGACCGGCCCTTCGCCGCTTCCGCCGACCTGCGCCCGTTCGGCGGGACAGACCGGCGGTCCACGAACGCCTACCCCGGCAACGTGGTCGCCATCGATCCGGCGACCGGCGTCACCGGCCCCTACTACGGGATCCCGCCGGGCCAGGCCGGCGTCGGCCTGCGCCCGTCCGACTTCCGCCCCGGCCAGCTGAACCGCGCCAGCCGCCAGACCGGCTTCGACTTCCTGCCCGGCCAGCGCCGGCAGGGCGGCTACGTCGCGCTGCACCAGGAGCTGAGCGACAGGGTCGAGGTCTCGGGCGACCTGCGCTACGGGTTCCGGGCCGCCAAGACCCACATCGCCGCCCCGACCGCCAACCTCACCGTCGGGCGCAACAACCCGTTCTTCGTCTCGCCCAACGGCGCCGCCTCGAACCAGATCCAGTACTCGTTCATCGGCGAGCTGCCGAACCCCATCACCCGCGCCACCGCCGAGACCATCTCGACCTCGTTCGGCGCGCGCGTGCGGCTGCCCCGCGACTGGGCGGCCGACGGCTACGTCGCCTGGGCGCAGGAGATCGACGAGGCGCGTCCCCGGGGCTTCATCAACACCCTGATCCTGGCCGAGGCGCTGGGAAATTCGCCGGACCGGCCCGAGACCGCCTACAGCCCCGCCCGCGACGGCTTCTTCAACCCGTACACGGGCGCGCCGTCGAACCCGCAGTCGGTGCTCAGCGCCATCTCGTCCGGCTTCACCCAGAGCCGCTCGAAGAGCCGGGTCGCGAGCGTCAACCTGCAGGCCGACGGCCCGCTCTTCCGGCTGCCCGGCGGCGATCTCAAGCTCGCGGTCGGGCTGAACGCCCGGCGCGAGACCTTCCTGCGCGGCGGCGCGAGCTACACCTCCACCGCCGCGCCGGTGATCTCCACCGGCGTCCACGGCGACCGCACCGTCGCCGCCGCCTTCGCGGAGGTCCGCGCCCCGCTCGTCGGCGGGGACAATGCGCGGCCGGGCGTCGCGCGCCTCGAGCTCTCCGGCGCCGTGCGCCTGGAGCGGTTCAGCGACTTCGGCCGCACAGTGGACCCGAAGGTCGGGGTGATGTGGTCGCCGATCCGCGACCTCACCCTGCGGGCCACCTACGGCCAGTCGTTCCGCGCGCCGGGCCTCACCCAGCTCCTCAACGAGCAGATGCTCACGGCGGTCGGCTTCACCATCAACGGCGTCCAGCAGCAGACCCTGGCCTTCCAGGGCGGCAACCCGGACCTGCAGCCCGAGACGGCGGAGACCTGGACGGCCGGGCTCGACTACCGCCCCGCCTGGTCGCGGGGCACGCGCCTGTCGCTGACGTATTTCGACACCGACTTCCAGGACCGTATCGGCCGGCCGGTGACCGAGAACCTCGCCGGCGTCTTCACCGACCCGCGCCTGGCCGCCTTCGTGCGCCGCATCAGCCCGGCCACAAACCCGGACGACCTGGCCTTCGTGAACGCGGCGCTGGCGCTCCCGATCACCCAGGCCTCGGCGCGGCTCTTCCCGCCGACCAGCTACATCGCGGTGATCGAGCTGCGGCAGGTCAACACCGGACAGCTGCACATCCGCGGCCTCGACGTGCAGGCCAGCCAGGAGCTCGCGGCGTTCGGCGGGCAGCTGACGGTGCGGGCCGACGCCACCCGGCTGTTCGCCTACGACCAGCGGCTGACGCCGGCGGCTCCGGCGATCGACCTGGCCGGGGTCACCACCTATCCGGCCAAGCTGCGCGGGCGGCTCTCCGCCGACTTCCGCAAGGGCTGGGCGAGCGGCGGCGTCGCGATCAACTACGTGGGGGCCTTCCACGACCTCACCGGCCAACGGGTCGACGACCAGGCCACGGTGGACCTGCAGCTGCGGCTGAAGGCGCCGAAGGGCCGCTTCGAAGGCGCGGGCCTCAACCTCTATGTGCGCAACGCCTTCGACAAGGACCCGCCCTTCTACAACAACCCCTTCGGCTTCCCCTTCGACCCGGCCAACGCCGACATCGTCGGGCGCTTCGTCAAAGTCCAGCTCACCCGGAGCTGGTGATGTCCCCCGCAGGGTCCGGACGGGGGGCGGCCCACGCCGCCGGCCTCGCCCTGGCCGCGACGCTGCTCCTCGGCGGCGTCCCGGCCGGCGCGCGGCCGCTCGAACTCGACGACCTGCTGCGCCAGCAGAGCGTCGGGGCGGTCTCGATCACGCCCGACGACCGCTGGGCGCTGGTCGAGCTGCGCGGCGGTCCCGCCGAGGCCGCGCGCTTCGACTTCGGGCGGTTCAATCCGCTCTTCCGTACCCGGCTGATGGTGGCGGACCTCAGGGCCGGCGGCGCCTTGCGCCCGCTGATGCGTCACGATCCGGGCGCCGGCTACCTCGCGGGGCCGGTCTCGCCGGACGGCGCCCGCGTCGCCGTGTTCCGGCTCACCGCCGGGCGCTGGGACCTCGGAATCGTCATCATCGCCACAGGCGAGGTCCTCTGGACGGGGACCACGCCCGAAGCGCCCTCGGCAGGTCGGACGGTGCAGTGGCTCACCTCCACCCGACTGGCCGCGGTCGTCCTCCCGCCGGGGGCGCTTCCCTACGAGATACGCGCCCAGCGGCCGCAGCTCGCCCTGCCGGCGCGCTGGGCGGCCACCGCGGCGGGGCAAGCCGCCGTGACGGCGGTCGGGAGCGGCCGGTACATCGGCCTGCGGCCGCACGGGCCGCCGAAGCGGCTGGTGACGATCGCGGCCGACGGCCGGGTCCGGGAGATCGCCCGCGGCGACATCGTCGACCTCGAGGCCTCGCCGGACGGCCGGCGCATCGCGCTGCTCGAGGCCGCGGAGGACATCCGCCTCGCGCCGGGGCGCCCGGTGCAGGGCGCCTACGGCGTCGCCGACCGTCGCATGCGCCTGCGGATCCTCGACCTGGCGTCCGGCGCGGACGTCGCGCCGTGCCCCGGCTGCGATCTCCTGGCGAGCCTGCTGGCGTGGTCGGCGGACGGCGGGCGCCTGCTCGTCTATGCGCGGGCGGACGGCGCGCCCTGGACGGCGGGGCGGTTCGTGCGAATCGACGCGGCCTCCGGCGCGGCGACCCCGCTCGGCCCGAACGTGCGGGCCGCAATCGCCGGGCGTCCCGAACGGGTCTACGCGGGCTGGCTGGGCGACGATCCCGTCGTGTTCGGTCGCCCGGCGGCGGCGGCGCGCGACGACTGGCTGCGGCTGGCCCCTGACGGAACCACGCCCGTGCTGACCGGCGCGCTCGCCCATCCCGGCGCCGCCGACAGCGTCGTGGCCGGCGGCGAACTGCTGACGCTCGCCGACGGCGCGGCCTGGGCGATCACCGCGGAGGGCCAGGCGCGGCGACTCCCCACGCCGGACGTGCGCCCCCTGCCCCGCCCCGGCGGCGAATATCCCGACCGCACACGCGCCCCGCTCAACGGTCCCGAAGGGCTGCGCGCCCTGGCGTCCGACGGCGGCGCAACCTGGGTGGCGCACCTCGACGCCGTTCGGGGCGCGAGCCGCCTCGCCGCACTGCCGCCGGGGACCCGGGCGCTCGCCGCCGGGCGAACCGGGGCCTTAATCGAAGAGTCCATCGCCGGCGACGCGACGGCGCTCGCGTGGCGGACCCCCGCCCGGGATTTCCCCCTCGTTCGACTGAACCCCGACCAGGCCGACATCGAGCGCCCGACGCCGCAAGCGGTTCGCCACGTCGGGCCGCGCGGCGAGCCTCTCACCAGCTGGCTGCTGGTCCCGCCCGGCGCCGCCGGCGCTGCCCCGCCGCCCCTGGTGGTGATGCCCTACCCCGGCTCGGTCTACCGGCGGCCGCCGGATCCCGCGCGGCTGGACAGCCCGATGGCGTCGGCGTCGGTGCTGGTGGGGCACGGCTACGCCGTGCTGCTGCCGAGCCTCCCCCCGCCCGCGGGCGACGCCGGTCCGGCGGAGGACCTCGCCGGCCGCCTCCTGGCGATCGTCGACGCCGCCGCCCGCCAACCCGACCTCGCCGGCCGCTTCGACCCGACGCGCCTGGCGCTCTGGGGCCACAGCTTCGGCGCCTATGCGGTGGTGGCCTCGATCGGCCAGACCGACCGCTTTGGCGCCGCCGTGGCCAGCGCCCCGGCCACCGACCTGATCGGGGTCCACGGGGCGTTCAATCCCGTCCGCCGCATCTACCCCGAGGCGGGCGTCTCGACGCCCTGGACCGCCGGCTGGGTGGAGGACCTGCAGGGCGACATGCGCGCCCCGCCCTGGGCGGACCCGCAGCGCTACCTGCGCAACAGCCCGCTGATGGGGGCCGGCCGGATCGCGACGCCCCTGCTCCTGGCCTACGGCGAGATCGACGGCTCCCATCCGGCCCAGGCCGAGCAGCTGTTCTCGGCGCTCTACCGGCAGGACAAGGACGCCATCCTGCTGACCTACTGGGGCGAGCCGCACCTGTTCGGCAGCCCGGGGAACCTGCGCGACTTCTACCGTCGCGCCCTCGCCTTCCTGGACGAGCGCCTCGCCTTCAGCGGCAGCTCCACCGCACCGCCGCCGGCGCATCCGGCACGCGGGTCTGCCAGTAGCGCACCCACGACTCCAGCGCCGCCGCGGCGATGAGGTCAACGCCGTCCAGCCGGCGGATCAGCGCGTCGGGATCGAGGGCGGCCTCCACCGCGCGCCGGTCGAGCAGGCCGGCGTCGACCAGCACCCCGTGCAGGAGGTGCTCGCGCAACGCGGGCGCGCTCGCGGCGGCCCGCCGCGCGTAGAGGGACGTGAGCGCGCCCTTCGCGCGCCGCTGGACCACCGCATCGGGCAGCCACCCCGCGAACGCGGCGCGGGCCAGGCCCCGATCCCGCCCGCCGCGCACCAGCGCCCAGCTGGGGATCGACAGGCACAGCTCCATCATCGGCTTGGACAGCAGCGGCTGGACGATGTCGGCGGCCCGGCCGCGCCGGTGGGCCCCTTGCCCGGCGAGGCTGGTGGTCAGCGCCAGGATCTGCACCCGCTTGCCGGCCGGAACGTCCTCGAGGTCCGCGAGCCACGGGTGCGGCGGCGCGGGCGGCAGGTCGGCCAGCGCGGGCCCCGCGAAGCGCGCCGGTCGCCCGGAGAGAGTCCCCGGCTCGGCGAAGGCCTCGCGCCACACCGCCCACACCGACCGCCGCAGCCAGCGCGCGACCTGTCCGTTGAGCGGGTGGCCGAGCGCGCGCCAGCCGTGGTCGCGCCAGAGGTCGCCGATCACCCGGGCCGACGGCATCTGGAAGAAGAGGGCGTCGCCACCCTTCCCGGTCACCAGGGCCTGGGCCCGTCCCGCCCGCAGGCGGGCGGCGGTATCCCGGTCGCGGAAGGCGTCGAGCGCCCCGAAGGCGGGACGCGCATCCCGGCTCAGCGCGGCGAAGTCCGCCTGCGGCGCGACCGGCCCGGGCGCACGGTCGATCGGCACGAACGGCAGGCCGAGGCGCTCGCACAAGGCCGCCGCCCAGGCCCGCTCGTCGGCCTCGCGCCGGTCGCCCACATAGTGCAGGGCGGCCACGACCCGGCCCGCGAGCCCGGCCTCGGCGACCGCGGCGTTGACGATCGAGCTGTCGAGCCCCCCGGAGGCCTCGGTGGCGACGCGGCCGTAGGCGCCGACCTGGGCTTCGACCACCGCGCGGAGCGTTCCGGTCAGGCGCGCCTCGGCGGCGGCCTCGCCGCACCCCCGGCCGACCCAGTCCTTCGGCCGCCAGAGGCGCTCGGCCCGATCGGCGCCCGCGCCGGCGGGCTGGAGGACCCCCGGCGCCACCCCATGCACGCCGGCGAGACCGACGCTGGCGTCCCGCGACGCCGGGCGGCGGACGAGGTCCGCGATCACCGTCCAGTCCAGCCCGATCCGCGCCGGGAGCAGGCCGGGCGGCAGGCGGCGCAGCCCCGAGGCGGTCACCTGCAGGTCGGCCAGCGGCCAGGTGAAGGCCTCGACCGCGCCTGACGGGTCGCGGAAGACGTGCCACCGGTCGGTGGCGGGATCGCGCAGCACGGCGACGTAGGGGCCCCAGCACTCCTCGCAGAGCGTGCGGGCCCGCTGCGGCAGCGGGCCGCTCGGCGGCCGCGGTTGCGGCGCCGCCCCAGGGCGGGGAAACCGCCGGCCGACGATCACGAGGTCGGCGTCGGCGACGACCGGCGCCGGCCGCGATGCGCGCCCCCAGACGGCGACCCCGTCGCCCGCATGTTCGATCGTCCATCCGCCGTCGGCGAGGCGCTCGCCGACGGCGCGCGCCATCGCCCGGCCGGCAGCCGCCGGCGGCGCCCAGGTCAGGACGACGAAGGGGGCCTGCATCAGCCCACCGCCAGGATCGGTTCGTAGATCACGAGGCGCTCGGCCCAGTCGTCGAGCGCGACATCCTCGAGCTGCAGCCAGCAGTGGGCGCTGAACGGCCAGGTGGTCACGCCGAACACCCAGCGGGCGTCCTGCCCGGACCGCTGCAGGAAGCGCAGCAGCACGAAGCTGCGCACGAGGCACTTCCGCGGCATCGGGAGCCAGACGGCGGCGCGTTGGAAGACCCGCGCCAGGCGGGCCACCTCATCGGGATCGGCGCATTTCGGCGCGGCTCGACGCACCCAGGCCAGGATCGCCGGCAGCGGTCGGCCGCGATAGCGCCAGAACAGGTCCCACAGGGCGCCCGCGAGGCGAAGGCCGTCCTGCGCCGAGACCGGCTCTCCGGCGGCGGGATCGCCGAGATCGCGGCGCGGCAGGTCGGGCCGACGGCGCGGCGCCGGGGGCGCCTGCGGATCGACGAAACCCGCCGCGGTCAGCTGCGCCGTCACGTCCGGGGACGCCGGCGACACCGCCGCGCGGTCCGCCGTGGGACGCAGGAGCCGCCGTCCGTCGGGCACGCACAGGTAGGCGTCCGCCGCCGTGTCGAGGAGGACGGCGTCATCGCCGATGACGGCGAGGTGGATATGGGGGGCAAGCGCCAGGGGCATGGGGCGAACGGCGCCGGCGGGGAGCCGGCGCCGCCTGCGATCACGGGATGTCGTAGTAGACCTGGTCGTGCTCGAGGGCGTCGAAGCCCGTGTCGTCGTTGGTGCGGGCCTTGGCGCCGCCGAGGCTCAGGAGCCGGAAGCCCCGCAGGCCGAACAGCTTCATCATCATGACCTCCCTGGGTCGTAACCGCCGCTGATTGCGACGCGACAACTCCACAACCTGGGATGTGTATATTCAACCTATATTCGGTCTATTTTTTCAGGTCACGCACACCGGCCTCGAGGAGCGCGGCGAGCCGGTCCGACTCCCGGATCCGGACGGCATGGAACTGGCGCAGCAGCGCCAGCCGCTCGGCCCGGGACACCGCCCCGCTCGCGAGCAGCGCCAGCGCCTCGCCGTCGAGGTCGGCCGACAGCCGGGCCTCCAGCCGGCGGACCGGCCCGAGCTGGATCTGGCCGATGCGGAAGGCGGCGTACAGCGGCCGGCTTCCGGTGGCGGCCACCCATCGGCGGAAGAGCGCCTCCACGCCGGCGACCGGATCGATGGGGCCGGCGGGCTCGGCGTCCGGCGGCCCGGCAAGGGCCGGGGCCACGCGGTTCGCGCGTCGTGGGTCCAGCGCGATCAGGAGCTGCGCCAGGCTCAGCCGGTAGAGGTCGGCGACCTCGACGGCGCCGAGCAGGCGCACGAAGTAGCCCTGCCCGCGCCGGTCTTCCAGCAGCCCCTCCCCCGCCAGGCGCGAGAGCGCCTCGCGCACCGGGGTCGTCGAGAGGCCAAGCTCGTCGGCGAGGTCGACGGCGGTCACCCGGACGCCCGGCGCAAGCGTCCCGTCCTGCAGGCGCTCGCGCAGCGCCGACAGGGCGACATGGAAGGGCTCGGCCTGGGGCTCGGCCATCACAAACTCCGCGGGCCTGGGTCAGGCGAAGCGGCAAGGAGGCGCGGCGGCTCCGGACCGTGACAAGGGCGATATTTCCCCAGCGCGCGCGGCGCCGCCTGGCCGGCCCGCGAATATTCACAATGCACGCCAGGAAATGGCGGGCCGGTCGCCGGATCCGACACGGCCCGCCGGTCCGGTCGCCTACGCCCGACGCGCGCCTTCGGCCTTCGGCGCGATGCGCACGCAGCGCACGCCCCGCTCCCGCGCCTGCTCGGCCAGGTTCATCGCCGGCCCGAACGGCGGGGCGCCCGCCTCGGCCGCCGGGCCCAGGCTCTCGGGCAACACCAGGACGCAGACCGGCTGCAGCGCCATCAGCTGGTCGTTGGCGCGGAACGGGGCCGCGCGGCCGAAGCGTTCGAAGTCGGGCCGGGCCAGGACCAGGCGGACGCCCTTCTGCTGGGCCCAGCGCTTGGCCAGCCGTTCGCCGCCCTTCGCGCCGGTGAGCGCCAGGCTCATGCCGGGATATTCCGTGCGCGCCCAGTTCAGGGCGTCGAAGATGCGGTTCGCATCCTCCGGCGCGTCGCTGCGGGGCGAGGCGCGGAAGGCCACCACCGCGTCGCCCGGATCGGCCCCGGCCCGCTTGCGATCCTCGAGCGCCCGGAGCGCCGCCTGCGCGTCCAGCTGTGCGGCGCTGGTCCCGCCGCGCACCGATCCGCGCCAGGGGCTCCAGACCTCGCCGGTCGCGACCGCATAGGCCTCGGCGGCGGCGTCGCGCACGAACCCCATCGCGTCGGCGGCCACATCGAGCGCGTCGGCGCGCGCCTTGG
The DNA here is from genome assembly GCF_024508875.1 of Phenylobacterium sp. GTDB lineage: Bacteria > Pseudomonadota > Alphaproteobacteria > Caulobacterales > Caulobacteraceae > Phenylobacterium. The sequence continues at coordinate 7,036 of NZ_JANINU010000035.1, read as the reverse complement.
CCTCCTGCAGATCGACGTCGGCGACTTCTGAGCCGTCGAAGTCGCGCAGCCGGTCCGCCAGCTGCTCGCGTTCCCGGTCGGCGTCCCGCTCGAGGCGATGCACGCCCGCGTGCAGCCCCCCGATGAGGGTCTCGCAGATCGGCACGACCTGGTCCTCGAGCGCGCCGCCCAGCAGCATGTCGAGCACCTCGCCCATCAGGGCGCGACCGAGTTGGGCGAGCTGCGGCTCGGTCGGATGGGGACGCGGGTCCTGCAGCGCGGCGGTGCGGGCGTCGAAGCCGTCGAGGTCGGCGGTATTGAAGAAGCTTGGAAGCGGTCGCATGGCGGTCTCCTGGGTTGCGAGCCGAAGCTCGCGACCTCCGGCCGCCGGCCCGGGCCGCGGGCCAGGGCGCCGTAGGCGGCGAAGCGCACCCTTGCCGGCGGCCCGGGCCGGTGGCGCTCCGTCGCGATCCTCCGCTTCGGCCGCGCCCGAGACCGGGACGGCGAGCCACACGCCGACGCCATCCGCCGCGGCGGTTCGAGGGACGGCCCCTTGGCTTCAGCCTGGGTGGGCTTCGCCGCTCGGAAGGGCCGCCCGTGGGCGGGCCGAGCTGCGTCGTATCGCCCGTCCGACGAGCGCAAACCCCAGGATCAGGGTCACCCAGACGGCGGGTTCGGGAACGGCCGCGAGCTCGCCGTGCACGGTAAGGTAGGTTCCCCGAAAGCCGGCGTGCTGCCAGCGCGGCCCCCCGGGGAATTGGCCCTGATTGCCGTAGAAGAAGTAGCCGTCGTCGGGCTCGTCGAAGCCGCCCGCCCAGATGCCGGAGAAGCCCTGGGTGCCGAAATAGCCGCTGCCGAAGACCAGCCCGTAGACGCCAGGCCCAAGGTCGAGCGACAGATCATAGAGCGGCTCGCCGCCCGAGAAGGTCGTGTAGCCCAGGACCTCGCCGTCGTCGAAGGGCGTTCCTGTTGGCAGCAACAGCCCGTCGGGCAATGCCACGATCGCCCCGAAAAGCGAGCCTTCGACATAATCGAAGGCGGCGCCGATGGCCGTCACGTGCGCCGCAGCGTCCAGGGTGAAGCGCACCCCGAGCCATTGCGGGTTGCCGAGGACGTCGTTGTAGTCGCCCGAGAAGATCGATACCGAACCTTCGCGATCCCCCTGGCTGTGAGTCTCGAAAAGGACGCCCGCCCCCGCGGGCGCCGGCGAGGCGATCATCGCCAGGCCCAGCACAAACGCTGCGGCCGCTTGGGACCAAAACCAATTTAGACGCACGCGACTTCCCCCCAACGCAACTTCAGGCAGATGGGGCGGCGACAGGGCCCCTGTAAACCGGACTCTCCCGGCGCGCGATCCGGCCGCACGGCCACGATCGATCTTGAGGATGTGGGCATCAGGCCTACGACCGCCGGCGTCGCAAGGCCGTCGCCGGGCGCGCCGTCCGCCGGAGCGTCGCCGCCGGGACCGGCCCTGGGTCTCAATGCACGCGGACAGGCGCCTTGCGCCCGAAGCGCGCGACGAGCTCGTCGCGCAGCTGGTCCACCTCGCGCTGCAGGTGGGCGAGTTCCCCTGGTGAGGCCGCCTGCCCCCAGGCGATCATCGTGATGCAGCGATCTAGGATGCAGCCGCCGGCGCCGTCACCACACCCCCAGACCTTGGCCTGGGGGTCAGGGGTGTGAGTCGGCCCTCGCCACCCACGCTTCGGCGGGACAACCGCGAGGGCGCTTGCGCCGGGATGGCGCGGATCGCCTAGCCAGGCGGCCGGACAGGCCCGCCGGCGGCCGCAGCCGTCGGCGAAGGGCGGGAGTTCAGGCGAGGAGGCTGCGGAGCGGGGCGACGGCGCGTACGATCTGTTCGGCCTCACGGAGGGAGCCGCAGCGCCGCGCGATCTCGGCCCAGCGCGAGATGGGCAGCCGGCCTTCGAAGTGGACGTCGCGCTCGATGGTCAGCTTGAAGGGTAAGGTCACGCCGGCGAGCTCGCGCAGGCTCACCGAGCCCAACTCGGGGGAGCCCATGTCGAGGTCGCAGAGGCCGAACATCGTGTCGCCGTCGGAATCCAGCTCCGTGATCAGCCAGGTTCCCGGCCCGGTCGGGTTGAACAGCTTCAGGACCGGGATCGGATCGCCGTCCGGCTCGGCGGCGTTGGCCGCCAGTTGCGGCCGAAGCGCATCGGGGATGAGGACGAGGCCGTCATCGTGGGGCTCGGTGTCGATCATGGGAGAGGTCTCCGGGCCGCCGGGCCGGACCACCCGTCCGCCGCGCCCGCCCGGTCCCGCCCTTCCTCCCCCTCCCGCTCCCCGGGGCGCGCCCCGAGCGCCTCGTTCCAGTCCCCGAACGGCGGCGGCGGCCAGCGCAGCGCCACCGCAAGGCCAAGCCTCCGAAGGTCGGCGGCGAGCGCCAGCGCCGAGGCTTCCCCGTCCGCGCCGCGGTCCGCGGCGATCAGCACGAAGCGAACGCCGGGCGGCGGACGCCACCGACGCAGATTGCGGGTCGCGAGCAGCGCCCAGGCCGGCAGACCGAACCGCTCGGCCGCCGACAAGCAGGTGAACACGCCCTCCCCCACCAGCAGACGCGGGCCGGGAGCGGCCAGACGCACGGCGGCACCGGCCGGACAGAGGCCGACGGTCTTGCGCGGGAGCCGGAGGCGAGCGCGGTCGCCGTTGGGGGCGAGATAGGTCACCTCCACCCCCACCACCTCCCCCGAGGCCGGCGCCCGGATGGCGGCCAGCAGGGCCGGCCGTCGCGGACCCGCGCAGGCGTAGACAGCCGCCGGAACCGCGGGATGGTGACGCAGCCCCTCAGCCGGCGCCGCGACGCCCCGCAGTTCGAGATGCCGCATCGAGAGCGAATGCCCGAGCGGACGGCCTTCCGACCACAGCCGTTGCGCGGCCGCCAGGCGTTCACGACGGCCGGGCGCGGGCGGCCCGGCCACGGCCGCGCCATCTGACGCGATCAACCGGCCTTCGCCATCCACCAGGCCGAGGTCCGCCAGAAGAGCGAGGACCTCGCGCCAGTCGTCGCCCGCGAAGCAGTTCACCACCACCCGGCCGCGCGAAAGCAACAGCGACACCGACCGGTCGTTCGCGCCGTGACGGGGTCCCGGCACATTGGCGCGGCGCCCGCCCGCCCAGAGATCTCCGCCCAGCGCACGGACGATCGCCGCCAGCGTCCCGTCCCGGGTCACAGGAGGCCCAGGCCGCGGAAGCTGACGACCTGCTCGTCGGCGACCAGAAAGTGGTCGTGGACGGCGATCCGCAGCAGCCGGCCGGCCTCGACGACTTGCCGGGTGGATTCGATGTCTGCTGTCGACGGGACACGGTGTCCGCCGGGATGGTTGTGGGCGAGCACCACCGCGGCCGCATCCAATTCGAGCGCCCGGCGCATCACCTCGCGCGGATAGACCGGCACGTGGTCCACGGTCCCCTCGCCCAGGACTTCGTCACGGATCAGCCGATTACGCTTGTCCAGAAAAAGGCCCAGCAGCTGTTCGCGCGAGCGTCCGGCGAGAACACCGTGCAGGTAGGCCGCGACAGTCTCCCAGCCGCTCAGCACGGGCCGCTGACGCAGCGGCGAGGCGAGAAGTCGCCGGGCGATGTCCTTGACGAGGGCGAGGCGCGCCGCGGCCTCCGGCGGCGCGAGGCGCAACAGCGCGCCGCCTGACGCCGCCAGTACCTCCGGCAACGAACCGAACTCAGCGAACAACGCGGCCCCCTCTTCGGCCGTCAGACCGGCCGCGACCTCCAGGGCCTCGCGGTCGTCAAGCGCGGCGGGGCCGAAGTCCTTGAGGCGGGCGAGCGCTTCGGAATGATCGGGAATGGGGCAGGGCATGTCGGTCTTCACGCACGGAAGCGACCCCCGAAGCGGGGCCGCCCCCTACCCGCCATCCCTCCCCCTCCCCTGGACTGCGAAGCCGACTATCCGGACTCAGGCCGGCGTCCATCGACAGGCCTCGGCTGAGCCGGACTGAGGCGGGCCGCGCGATCGCGTCGCAACCCGTCGAGGCCGAAATGGCGGTCCAGGCGACGCTGGTCCTGGCCGCGGCGGGCCGGCGTGTCACCGTGTGTGACGAATTCGGCCGTCCTGTTGACGTGGAGGCTTTGTCGCAAGACGTCTTGCGACGTCGGCGCTGAGGGCGCGCCGAAAGCTCGCTGCCTCAACCCGCCTCCTGGTTTCGTCAGGCTGGCCCGCGAGGACCAGAGCCGACTCTGCCCCGCCCCGGATCGCCAGCAACACCTGATGCGTAGCGCTCGATGTCGAACCGTGCGGCCCGGCACCGTCTTGTAGGTAGGTAGCAGCGGAGGCCAATGACGATGATCACAGTTTGGGGCGGGCAGACGTCGCGGTCGCTGCGGGTGGTCTGGCTGCTGGAGGAGATGGGCCTCCCCTATGAGATCCGGCAGGTGGACATGCTGGCCGCGGAGAGGGATCCGGCGTGGCTGGCGGTCAATCCCGGCGACTTCCTGCCCGCGATCCAGGACGGCGGGGCGACAATGGTCGAGTCCATTGCGATCCTGGAGTACCTGATGGAGCGTTACGGCCCGACGCCCCTGCGTCCGTCCTCCCACGACGCGGCGTTCCCGGCCTACCAGCAATTCCTGCATATGGGCGAGGCGGGCCTCGCGACCCTAATGATGGCGCCGCTCGTCAGCAGCTTCCTGGCCCCGGAAGCGGAAAGGGATAACTGGGCCGCGCGCTGGGCGCGCGGCGCCGTCGATCGCCGACGGCGCCTCGTGGCGCGGCAGCTGACGATCGGCCCCTTCATGGCCGGCGATCGGTTCACCGCCGCCGACATCTCGGTGAGTTTCGCCCTTTGGCTGGGCACGAACATTCCCGGGTTTGTGCTGAGCGACGCCGAACAGGCCTACCTCGACCGCACGACGGCCCGGGACGCCTACAGGCGCGCCTTCGACAGGTCTCACGAAAAGCCGACGCCCGATCCCGGCCCGCGAGGACGAGCGACGTGAACGATAACGACATGGCCGACGTCATGGCGGCGCTGGCCCGGCTGCAGTCGGGGGACGTCGAGGCCAGGCTGGAGCTGATGGACCTGTGGACGTCAGCGCCGCAGGCGTCTGCAACACGTCGCTGCACCCTGGCGCACTTCCTCGCCGATACCGAGACAAACCCGGCAGCTGAGCTTCGCTGGGATCGGATCGCCCTCGAGGCGGCGACCGGAGACGCATCGGGTGACGCGGACGCCGTGACGCAGCCACTCGCGGCGTTTCTCCCGTCCCTGCATCTCAATGTCGGGGACGCCCTGCGGCGCGTGGGCGACCCGGAGTTGGCGCGCTTCCACGCGCAAGCCGGGCTCGGCCGCGCGCGCAACCTGCCTGCCGACGGCTACGGTGAAGCGGTGCGAGCCGCACTTGAGAGACTGCTCGCCAGGGTGTCCTAAAGCCGCGGCGCCGCTTGGATGACCTCGGGCGCGGGGCTTCAGGTCCATCCGCCCACACCTTTTGCGGCGCCGACATTCGGGTGAATCCGCCCAAACGGCGTCTCGCCGTCCGCCGCCAGATGGCGGGGAACCAGGGAGCTGAACCAGGGACCTGTGCGTCTCCAGCCGATGGCGGAACCACGAAGGATGGAACGACGCAGCTCTTGGTGAGACGCAGCCTGACGTCTCAGGTTCGCAAGTTGCCGACATTGGAATCGGAGCCCGCAGCGGACATCTGACGCCAGATTTACACGGCTCCTCGGCCCACCCCGGGATGAACGACGTTCCGCCCACCTATGCGACCTGTGCGGTGGGGAGCCTGGGCGGAGTGGTCGTAGACGTCACGTCGCGGGACCTATTCCCCAGCGGCGCTGGGCCATACCGGAGATTGGAGGAACGCGGGCGTGACGAGAGCGCGGTCCCCTGCAATCCGCCTCGCCGCAACTGTGGATCAACCTCGACGCCGACGGCCCCAAGGGCGTCGCCGCGAAGCGTCTCCGCAAGAGAGGTTCCTCGTCCGCTCAAAAGCTCCGAACAGGAGCTGGCCCGGTCGTCAACGGGCCTGCCGCCTGTCTGCGCCTCGCCGCGTCTCGCTTACGAGAACCTTGCCTACAGGGCCGGGTGTCGCTGCCTTCCTCCTGGAAGACGTGTCAATCTCAACGTCCGGGGCTCTCCATCGTGGCGCGCGAGGCTTCAAGCCGCCCATGGATCGCGTTGGAACCGGTTCGCGGTCACGGGAACGGAGCTCCCGACGCTCGAGCCGGCCGAGATCGCCGAGGTTGCCTCCGGTCGAATAACATGGATCATAGTGGGCGGCAGGACGTTCCCCTAAAACTGTGAATTGAGGACGTTCCCTTCTCGCGCGAGCGATCGGGGATGATTTTGGACGGGAACAGGTTTTTCAGGCGCGCTGCGCCTGGGCCGCCGGATTCTGCCTCAAGTTCCGCAACCGCGGCGTTCAGGTCGTCGATCGTGCTCTCGGCAACGGCATCGGTCGCCTGAAGGAACAAGCCATGACAATCCGGACAACTGCGCATCGCGCTGCGAAGAGCGCTGCGCGGCTTCCTGCGCACGCTGGTGGGAGGCCGCCCCTATGATCGGCCTCGCCACGTCCCAGCCCAATACGTCGATCCTGACGCCCGCCGTGCGTCGGCTGAACGCCCTCACCGCTCTGGATGCAGACGCGATCGAGGCTCTCCGCGCCGCGCTCGTTCGCGTGCGCGCCTATCACCCGCCGCACGAACTTCTCGTCGAAGGGCGGAAGATCACCGAGACCCTGCTGTTTCTCGACGGCTGGGCGGCGCGGGTGCGCAATCTGCCCGACGGGCGTCGCGCGATCATGAACTTCCTGCTCCCGGGCGACCTCATCGGCAATTGCGACTACGATCATCCCGTCGCCGCCTCCACCGTCGTCGCGCTGACGCGCGTGGTCGTCTGCCCCGCCCCGCCGCGCGGACAGTCCCCCGCGCTTGATCGCGCCTACAAGCTCAGCCGCGCCACCGAGGAGGCCTATCTCCTCGCCCAGATCACGCGCCTGAGCCGCCTCAACGCGCATGATCGGCTGGCGGACCTGTTGCTGGAGTTGCTGGAGCGCCTCGACGTCGCCGGCCTGGCGCCGAACG
>NZ_JANINU010000034.1 GCF_024508875.1 Phenylobacterium sp. | reverse complement strand
AGCAGGTTGGTCTGGAACGCGATCTCGTCGATCACCCCGATGATCTGGCCGATCTGGTTCGACGAGGTCGAGATCTCGTCCATCGCCGCCACCGCACGCCCCACCACGTCGGTGCTCGCCTCGGCGCTGGCGCGGGCCTCGGTCACCACGCCGTCGGCCTGCTGTGCGCCCGTGGCGGTCTTGCGCACCGTCGCGGTGATCTCGTCCAGCGCCGCCGCGGTCTGCTCCAGCGTCGCGGCCTGCGCCTCGGTGCGGCGGGCCAGGTTATCGGCCGCCTGGCTGATCTCGCCCGCGCCTGCCGACATGGCGCTCGAACTGTCCTGGATCTTGCCCAGGGTGCGCTCCAGGTTCGACAGCGCGCCGTTGAAGTCGTTGCGCAGCTCCTCGTACGAGCCGGTGAAGGCGGTGTCGATCCGATAGGTCAGGTCGCCGGCCGATAGGCGCGACAGCCCCAGCGCCAGGGCCTCCACCACCTTCGTCTGCTCGGCCGCCACACGAGCGCGCTCGGCCTCGGTGGAGGCGCGCTGGCGGTTGGCCTCGTCGCGCGAGGTCTCGGCCTCGCCCTCCAGCCGGATGCGCGCCAGCGCCCCGTCCTTGAAGCTCAGCACGGCCTTGGCCATGTCGCCCAGCTCGTCCTTGCGGTCGGCCGCGGGCACCACGACTTCGTTGTCGCCGGCGGCCAGCTTGCGCATCACCTGGGTCATGGCGCGGACCGGAGCGCCGATCGAACGCGCCAGGATCACGCCGCATATCAGCGCCAGTCCGGCCAGCAGAACCACGCCGGCGATCAGGCCCAGGGTGACGCGTTGCATGGCGGCGGTCTGGGCGGCGGCCTCTTCCTTCTGCATGGCGACGGCGGCGTCGTTGATCGCGCCCAGCGCGTCCTCGACTGGCTCGATGGCCTTGTCGGCGACGCCGTCATGGCTAACCAGGGCCACGCCCTGCTCGCGGGTCGCCGGATCGGAGCCGAGCTGGATGCCGACCTTCAGCGCGACCTTCTCGTAGTTGGCGAAGGCGGCCTCGGCCTTGGCCACGCGGCCCAGCTCGGTCGGGTCCTTGCCGGCGAGCTGGCGCAGCGCCTTCATCGCCTCGAAGAACTTGACCTTGTGCACCTCGTCGATGCGCTTGGAATAGTAGGTGTCGCCAGAGAGCAGGAACCCGCGCAGCGAGTTCTCCTGGCGGGCCAGTCGGAAGGACGCGTCCTGCGCCGCCGACAGCACTTGGCGGGCGCGCTCGGTCCGGGCCGCCGACGCCGCCAGCGAGGCGTTGTTCAGGTAGAGGGCCAGACCGCCGGCGGCGATTGTCGCCAGCATGCCGGCGAACACCGTCACGAGCTTCGCCGAGATCGAGAGATTGCTGAATTTCACGCCGAACCTGCCGGGGGGAATTGGGGGTTGTATCCGACCCGACACTGGCGCTCGTTTACTACCTCACGATTAAGGTAACATCGTTCGATATAGGACAGTATGTCGCACCTTGCGGTTTTCCTTATGGAATTCACGCCCACACGCGCGGGTTGCGCGCGGCGTTGACCGGCGGTTCACCTCTCTATGCTTAAGGACTGTGACAACTGCTCAACGGGGTCAGGGGCCTACACCCAGATGAACAAGCTGCTGCGGACGTCGATGCTCGCCGTCCTTCTGGCGGGTGTCGCCGCGCCGGCGCTGGCCGACACCAGCGAGGAGCGCATCGCCGCGCTCGAAGCCAAGATCGCCGCCCTGACCGGCGAGCTGGCGGACCTGAAGGCCGAGACCAAAAAGGCCAACCAGGACCTCAACAAGAAGCTGTCGGCCACCGCCACGCTGTCCAACGGCCGGCCGCAGATCGCCAGCGCCGACGGCAGCCAGCGCTTCGCCATCCGCGGCATCATGCAGTTCGACGCAGCCCAGTACGACGCGCGGAACAACGTCCCGGGCCGCAACGACTTCAACTCCGGGACCAACTTCCGCCGCGCCCGCATCGGCATAGAAGGCACGGTCGCCCGCGACTGGAACTACAACCTGACCGGTGAATTCGGCGGGGGCGGCGGCGTCGAAGCCGCCGGCCTGAACGCGGCCTTCATCGAATACACGGGCTGGAAGCCGGTGGAGGGCGTGCAGACCCGCCTGCGCATCGGCGGCTGGGCCACCCCCACCGGCCTCGAGGACGCCACCAGCAACACCGAAGGCCTGTTCCTTGAGCGCCCCGCGGTGGCCGAGATGGTGCGCAACCTGGCGGGCGGCGACTTCCGCTCGGGCGTCGGCGCCTTCTTCAACGGCGAGCGCTGGTACGCCTCGGCCGTGCTCACCGGAGCCCTGGCCGGCAACACCGGCGAGTTCGGCGAGCAGACCGGCTACCTGACGCGCGTCGCCTTCGCCCCTGTCTATGGCAAGGACTACGCCGTGCACGTGGGCGCCAACATGCAGGGCATCCTGCATGTGGCCGACACCGGCGCCGGGACCGCCAAGGTCCGGCAGGTGCGCCTGCGCGAGCGGCCCGAACTCCGCGTCGACGGCGCGCGCCTGGTCGACACCAACACCATCAACGCCACCGGCGTCACCGCATACGGCGGCGAGCTGGGCGCCTACTATCGCAACCTGCAGATCTCGGGCGAATACTTCCGCGTCGACGTCGATCGCACCGGCGCCTCCAACCCCAGCTTCGATGGCTGGTACGTTCAGGGCGCCTGGACCCTGACCGGCGAGAGCCATGTGTGGAACAGCGCCAACGGCGGCTTCCGCGGCGTGCGGCCGGCGAAGAACTTCAGTCCGGCCGACGGGACCTGGGGCGCCTTCGAGGTGGCCGCCCGCTACAGCGTCCTGGACCTGGACGACAACGCCGGCCTCGTCGGCCGCGCCACGCCCGCCGGCGGCGTCCGCGGCGGCGAGCAGGTGATCACGACCGTCGGCCTGAACTGGTACCCGAACCCGGTCATCCGCTTCCAGGCCCAGTACGAGCACGTCAACATCGACCGCCTGAGCGCCGCCGGCCTGCAGGTCGGCGAGGACGTGGACGTCGTCTCGCTCCGCAGCCAGTACGCGTTCTGACGGCGGACAGGCCCCACCTCCTCGCCGAAGGCCAGGGCCCGCCCGTCGCCTAGGGTTAGGCGGTCTCCATCCGGCTCGCCGCGTCGGCGGCCGCGCCGGATCGGGCGGCCCGCGCCGCGTCCATCCGCTTCTGCATCTCCGCCAGGATCTCCGGCCGCGCCAGTTCCGGCCGCCCGCGCTCGAACGGCGGCGCCGGCGCGTATTCCAGGCCGAGCTGCATGCTCTCCGCGAAGTCCCGGCCCGCCAGCTCCTCCAGCATCACCAGGGCGAAGTCGATGCCCGCGGTCACGCCGCCGCCGGTGATGACGTTGCCGTCGCGCGCCACGCGCTCCTCCGCCACCGTCGCCCCGAAGGCCGGCAGCAGGTCGCGCCACGCCCAATGCGTGGCCGCCCGCTTGCCCTGCAGGAAGCCGGCCGCCCCCAGGATCAGCGATCCCGTGCAGACGGACGTCTGGTAGCGCGCGCCGGCGCCCAGGCGGCGGACCTGCGCCATGAACGCCTCGTCCTGCATGGCCTCGGTCGTGCCGAAACCGCCGGGGATGCAGATCACGTCGCAGGCCTCCACGTCCTCCAGCCGCGCGAGCTTCGTGAACGTCAGCCCCTCGGCCTCGATGTCCTGTCCGCCCAGCGAGGCCACGGTCACCTGTGCGTTCGGCGTGCGCACGAGAAACTGGTGCGGTCCGGTGAAGTCCAGGTGGGTCACGCCCGGGTACAGCACGAACACGATCTGCAGCTTCGCCATGGCGGCCTCCTGTGAAGTTGACGCCTTCACCGTAAGCTGCGCACTCTCTGGCAGGAATGACATTGATCCGGCAGTTTCTGCCATGCCCCGAAGTCTCGCCGTCGTCATCTTTCCCGGCTTCCAGTTGCTGGACGCCGCCGGCCCCGTCGCCGCCTTCGAGATCGCCGAGCGCTACCGCCCCGGCAGCTACGCCCTAACCGTCATGGCGCCGCTCGCCGCCGGCGAGACCCACGGCCAGGTGGCAAGCTCGTCGGGTGTCGCCTTCGCCGCCTCGGCGCTATCGGCCGGCCCCTTCGACACCATCGTCATCTCCGGCGGCGACGGCACCCGTTCCCTGCACGAACTCGGCCGCATCGTCGCCTGGCTGAAGGGCGCGAAGGCGCGGCGGCGCACCAGCGTCTGCTCGGGGGCCTACCTCCTGGCCGAGGCGGGGCTGCTGGACGGCCGCCGCTGCACCACCCACTGGAGCCGAACCGACGACTTCGCCCGGCGCTATCCGAAGGTGAGCCTGGACGCCGACCGCATCTTCATCCGCGACGGCGACGTCTGGACCTCGGCGGGCATCACCGCCGGCATCGACCTCGCCTTGGCGCTCATCGAGGACGACCTGGGGGCGGACGTCGCCCGCCGGGTCGCCCAGCAGCTCGTCGTCCACCAGCGCCGGCCGGGCGGCCAGAGCCAGTTCTCGGCCCTCGTCGACCTCGGAGGGCGTTCGGGTCGCTTCTCGGCGCTGATGGACTGGATGCGCGTTCACATCGGAGAGCCGCTGCCGGTCGAGCGCCTGGCCGCCGAGGCCGCGATGAGTCCCCGCAACTTCGCCCGCGCGTTCGTCGCCGAGACCGGGACCACCCCCGCCAAGGCTGTCGAGCGCCTACGGCTGGAGGCGGCGCGCACGGCGGTCGAGACCGGCCACGCCCCGATCGACCGGGTGGCCGAGTCCGCGGGCTTCGGCGATCCCGAACGCATGCGTCGCGCCTTCCTGCGCGCCTTCGGGCAGCCGCCGCAGGCCCTGCGGCGTGCGGCGCGGGCCTGACGCCGGCGGCCAGGCCTACCCCGCCTTCGCTTCGTCCGTCGCGTCAGCCTCGACCGCCGGCCCGCCCGCGATCCACTGCGCCACGACGCCGGCGAAGTGGTCGATGTTGATCGGCTTGGACAGGAAGTCGTCCATCCCCGCCGCCAGGCACGTGGACTGGTCCTCGGCGGTGGCGTCCGCGGTCATGGCCACGATGGGCGTCGTCACCCCCGCCGCCCGGATCTTCCGCGTCGCCTGCAGCCCGTCCATCTGCGGCATGTGGACGTCCATCAGCACCAGGTCGTAGCCGCCGCGCACCGCCGCCTCCACGGCGTCCACGCCGTTGGTCACCGTGTCGACGTCGCAGCCCATGGCCTGCAGCACCGTGACCGCCACCATGGTGTTGACCGGGTTGTCCTCGGCCAGCAGAACGCGGCCGGTCGCCATCACGGCGGCCGGTTCCTCGACCTCGATCTCCGTATCCGCGGGCCCTGCCGCCGGCGCGCGAGGCGCGAGCAGCGTCTCCAGCGCCTCCAGCAGCACCCGCCGCCGCACCGGCCGCGCCAGGGCGGAGTCGGCGTCGAGCGTCTCGATGTGGCTGTCCGAAGCGTCGTCCAGGCCGATGATCAGCACCACCTTCACGCCGGGCCGGGCTGACTTCACGCGCAGCACCTCCACCAGGCCCGCGGTGTCCTTGCCGGCCAGGTTGGCGTCCGCCACTACCAGGTCGAAGCCGCCCGCCGGGTCCGACAGCGCCGCAATCGCCGCGTCCAGACCCGCGGCCTCGACCACCTCGGCGCCGTCCAGCGCGACCGCGTCGCGCATCGCCTGGCGCGCCTCCGCCAGGGTGCGGGCCACCAGGATGCGCCGTCCCGCCAGGCGTCCGGCCGGCGCCGGCGGCTGCGCGGGCGCGTCCTCCAGCGGAACCTCGAACCAGAATACGCTGCCGCCTCCAGGACGGTCGCCGACCCCGATCTCCCCGCCCATCAGTTCGACGAGTTGCAGGCAGATGGACAGGCCGAGCCCCGTGCCGCCGTAGCGGCGGGTGATCGAGTTGTCGGCCTGCTGGAACTTCTGGAACAGCCGCCCCTTCGCCTCATCCGGCACGCCGACGCCCGTGTCGGCCACCTCGAAGCGGAACCGCCGCGGTCCGGCGGCCGGCTCCGGCGCGCTCACGGTCACCAGCACATGGCCGGTCTCGGTGAACTTCAGGGCGTTGGAGAGCAGGTTCAGCACCACCTGGCGCAGGCGCACGGAGTCGCCCCGCACCATCGCCTGCGCGGCCGGCTCGACGCGGCAGACCAGCTCCAGCCCCTTCTCCAGGGCCCGCGGCGCCAGCAGCTCCACCGAGTCCTCGATCAGGGTCTCGATGTCGACGTCCACGGCCTCCAGCTCGATCTTGCCGGCGTCCAGCTTCGAGACGTCCAGGATGTCGTTGATGATGACGAGGAGGTTCTCGGCCGACAGCTTCACCGACCGGGCGAACGTCTGCTGCTCGGGCGTCAGCTCGGTGCGCAGCAGCAGCGCGTTCATCCCCAGCACGCCGTTCATCGGTGTGCGGATCTCGTGGCTCATGTTCGCCAGGAACTCGGACTTGGTCACCGCCAGCGCCTCGGCGCGCGCCCGCGCCTCCGACAGCTCCGCCGCCTGCATCTCCAGGGCGCGGGTCTGCGACTGCAGCGCTTCGGTGCGCTCGGCGATCTCGCGCTCCAGGTCGGCGCGCCGCCGCTGCAGGTCCGCCGTCCGCCGCCAGACGAAGACGGCCACCACGCCCGCGAGGGCCAGCAGCGCCGCCAGTTTGGCCCACAGCGTCTGGTGCCAGGCCGGCATCACCCGCAGCGGCAGGCGCAGGACGTCCGACGTCCACCGGCCGGCCAGGTCCGACGCGCGGATCTCCAGCACGTAGCTTCCCGGCGGCAGGTTGGTGAACGCCGCGGCCCGCCGGCCGGCGTCGGCCTCGGTCCAGGTGGGCTCGCCCTGCAGCCGGTAGGCGTACCTCAGCCGCTCCGGCGCCGTGTAGTCGAGGGCCGCGAAGCCCACCTCGAACCCGCTGGAGCCTGCGGGGATGCGCAGCGGCTCGCCGGGGCCGAGCGCCAGGAAGGGGTTGCCCCCCAGGCGCTGGCCCCCGATCCGCACGTCGGTGACCTCCAGGCGCGCGCGCCCCGCCACCGGCCGCAGCAGCTCGGGCTGCACGGCGACCAGGCCGCCGCGTCCGCCGAACACGACCGCGCCCTCGCGGGTAATGACCCCGGCGTTGCTCCAGAAGGTGGAGATCGGCACGCCCTCGGCGGCCCGGAACGCGGTGACCTTCATGGTCGCCGGGTCGATCAGCGCCAGGCCGCTGTCGGTGCTGGCCCAGATGCGGCCGCCCCGGTCTTCGATGACGCTGTTAACGTTGGTGTTGGGCAGCCCCTCGGCCAGGCTGATCTGCCGGAACCTCCGCGGCCGCCCGGGCGCCCCGGGCGCGCTCACCGACAGGCCGTGGCCGAAGGTCGGGACCCAGAGCCGCCCGGCGCTGTCCACGGTCAGGCTGGCGATATAGCCCTCGGGCGCGCCGGGATGGGACGCATCGCGTGTGAACCGCTCCACCGCGCCCGTCGCCGGATCGAACAGGTTCAGCCCGTTGAAGGTGCCGACCCAGACCCGGCCGTCCGGCTCGGCCGCGATGGCGCTGATCCGGCGATCGGTGAACCGCTCCGAAGGCGCGGTGGTGTGCAGGCCGAGCCCGTCGCCCGCTCCGATCCGATAGCCGCGCAGGCCGTCGGCCGCGCCGACCCAGAGCAGCATCCCGCTGCGCGCGATCATCTGGATGCGGCCGGGCGCGCGGCCGGGGGTCTCGATCTTCCGCGCGTGCTGCGCATTGGCGGCCGCCCGGAAGAGGCCGTCGTCGGTGGCGATGAACACATCCCCGCCGGTCGCCGGCGCGAAGGCGCGGATCGAGGTCTTCGGCAGGCCGCCCGCCATACCGGGCTGCGGCGCCACGTGGGTGATTGTCCCGCGCCCGGGATCGATCAGGTCGATGCCCTGGCTGATGAAGCCCGCCCAGAGCCGTCCGTCCGGCGCGGCGTAAAGCGCGGCCGGGTTCTTCTCGTACAGCGCCGATCCGGGCGCCTTGCCGCCGAAGAGGGTCGAAAACGCTGGACGCCGCGGATCGTGGCGCAGCAGGGCGCTGTTGGTCGTGATGAAGATCAGCCCGTTGGGGTCCTGGTGCAGGCTGCGGATGTTCTCGTCGGCGTACAGCAGGCTGCCGTTGCCCACCGGCAGCTTTCGGCCCGCCAGGGTCGCCGGATCGACCGCGATCAGGCCGCCGTCGTAGGCGCCCACCCACATCTCCTGCGGCGACACCTCCACGAACCCGCGCACGCGCAGGCCGCGTCCGTCCCGGCGCGTGGCTGCGATGGCCGTCGCCCGTCCGCCGCCGGCGGTCACCACGAAGGCGCCCTCCCCGTCTGTCGCGACCCAGAGCCGCCCGTCCGACGCCAGTTTCAACGCCACCACCGGGGGCGGCTCGCCCGTTCCCAGGCGCACCGCCGAAAGCTTACCGTCCGCCGCCCGCCGCAACAGGCCCGCCGGGGTTCCGATCCACAGCCCGCCGTCCCGGTCGGGCTCCAGGGCCGAAACCCCCTGCGCCAGGCCGTCGGCGCCGCCCGCCAGCCGCCCGTCGATGCGCGTGACCGCGCGGGTAGCGGGATCCAGCAGGTCGAGGCCGGCCTCGGTGCCGACCCAAAGCCGCCCGCGGTCGGCGTCGGCCAGGGCGCCGATGCTCACGTGGCTCAGCCCCTTCGGCCCAGCGGGATAGCTGACGAAGCCGTCGGTCTTCGGATCCAGTCGCGCCAGGCCGCCCGAGGTGGTGCCGACCCAGAGGCGGCCCGCCGCGTCGGTGTGCAGCACCTGCACCTGGCTGTCGGGGAGCCGCGAGGGCCCTCCCTGCTCGGCCGTGAACGTGCGGAACTGCGCCCCGTCCCAGCGCGCCAAGCCGTTCTGCGTGCCCAGCCACAGGAAGCCGCGCCCGTCCGTGGCCAGGGCCATCGGGATCGCGGCGTTGGGAAGCTGTTCGTCCTGGGCGATGGGCGCGATCGCGCGAGTGGCCATGTCGCGCCAGCGCTCGGCGCCATGGGCGGGCGACAGGGCCGCCAGCGCCAGGGCGGCGGCGGCGCCGACGCCTCTCCACAAATGCCTCCGGCGCATCCTGACGGACCCACAACCTACGCGAGCCCGATAGAGAGCCATCCATGCGTAAAATAAGTGGTTACACGGCCCGGACGACGGCGCGGATCAGGCGTCCGGGCGCACCTGGTCGCGCAGGATGCGCAGGCTCTCGTTCTGCCGCTTGATGATCCCCAGCAGTTCGCGCTGGCGCATGGCGTCCATCTTGTCGTGCAGATGCATGATCTCCAGCTCGGCGCGGAGGTTGACGATGTAGTCGTGCTCGGCCGCCTCGCGGTCGCGCTGGGCGGCCCGATTCTGGCTCATCATGATGATCGGCGCCTGGATCGCGGCCAGCGTCGAGAGCATCAGGTTCAGGAAGATGAAGGGATAGGGGTCGAACGCCAGGCCGAACCCCTTGGTCGCGACGTTCCAGCCCATCCACAGGAACAGCGCCACCCCGAAGCCGATGATGAAGCCCCACGAGCCCCCCACCGCCGCCACCTGGTCGGCCAGCCGCTCGCTGCGAGAGCGGTCGTCGTGCTTCAGCTCGGGATCCAGGCCGGTCGGCGCCTCGGTGGCGATCAGGTCGATGACGCTCCGCTGCACCGGTGTGAGCCCCTCGTAGGCGCACCCGAGGAGGTCCTTGGCCAGTTGCTCGCGCACGTCCATCGTCATCCGCATTCCCTCTCGCCGGCGTAAATGGCGTATTGCGGCGAAGGTTCAGGGGACTCAGACATGGCGGCAAGCGGCAAGGCGCAGGCGGGCGGCCGCCGAACGATCTTCATCACTGGCGCGGCCAGCGGCATCGGCCTTGCCGCGGCCCGCAGGTTCGCTGGCGCCGGCTGGTTCGTGGGGCTGGCCGACATCGACGTGAAGGGCCTCGCCGCGGCGCTGGAGGCCATCGGGGCCGACAATGGTTCGACCCATCGCCTGGACGTACGTCACCGCAGCGCCTGGAAGGCCGAGCTGGCGGCCTTCGCCAAGATTTCCGGCGGCCGGCTCGACGTCCTGCTCAACAACGCCGGTGTGGCTCGCGGCGGCTATGTCGAGACCCAGAGCGCGGAGGATGTCGACTTGCAGGTGGACGTGAACCTCAAGGGCGTCATCAACGGCTGCCAGGCGGCGTTCGACCTGCTGGCCGCCACGCCGGGAGCCCTGGTCGTCAACGTCGCCTCCGTCGCCGGCCTCATCGCCCCGCCGCGGATGAGCGTCTACGCCGCCACCAAGTTTGCCGTCCGCGGCCTCTCCGAGGCGCTGGAGGCCGAGTTCGCCCGCGTGGGCGTCGGCGTGCGCTGCGTCATGCCCTGGTTCATCGATACGCCCCTGCTCGACAAAGCGCGCTTCTCCGGCAACGAGGACCTGCGCGTCTCGCTGCGTCACCAGAAGGTTCCGGTCTATCCAGTCGAGGACGTGTCCGAGGCGATCTGGGCCGCCGTCCACGGCAAGCCGCGCCTGCACCACCTCGTCGGCGGCCAGGCGCGCCAGATCGGCCTGCTGAACCGGCTCCTGCCGGGATTCGTCAGGACGCGGCTGCGACGAGAGATGGAGGCGATGTGAGCGCGGCGGCCTCGGCCGGCTTGGCCGCGGGCTTCGCGGCCGGCGCGATGGCGGCGGCAGGCTTCGCGGCCGCCGGCGCCGTAGCCGACACCGGCTCCAGCGACTCCGCCACCGCCTTCTCGTTCACCAGCGCCGGCATCAGCCGCAGCTCGGGCGCGGCGGCGACCTCGCCCGAGGTCAGCACCGCATGCTCCACCGCCGGGGCCGTCGCGGGGGCGACGCGCAGGCGATAGGGCGAGAACCGGTAGAAGACGTGCGTGCCCACATTGGCCACGCGCAGCATCTGCGGGGC
The DNA here is from genome assembly GCF_024508875.1 of Phenylobacterium sp. Lineage (GTDB taxonomy): Bacteria > Pseudomonadota > Alphaproteobacteria > Caulobacterales > Caulobacteraceae > Phenylobacterium. Next base: position 724 of record NZ_JANINU010000034.1, on the reverse strand, counting down.
CCAGGCCGGCGACACCGCGGTGGTGTGGAAGTGGGTGGCCGAACCGATCTCGCCGCGCAGGGCGCCCGACAGCGCGCGCGCGGCCACGTCCCGCGCCCGGTTCCACGCCAGCGTCTCGCGCCGCCGCTTCATCGAGCCGTCGCAGGCGAAGCTGAACTGGCAGCCCGAACGGCCCGCGCCCTGGAACACCACCGCACAGACGCTCTTCGGGAAGGCCGGATGCTTCACCCGGTTCATGACCACCTGGGCGACTGCCGCCTGGCCGCGTGCGCTCTCGCCCCGGGCCTCGTAGTAGACGGCCTCGGTCAGGCATTCCAGATCGGCGCGCTGGCGGGCCTTGGCCGCGCCGCGGTCATTGGCGAAGCGGTTGGCGACCGTCTGCGCATCCGCGCCGGCGCCCAGCGCGTATCGTTCCAGGCCGAAACGCAGGCCCTGGCCTTCGGCTTCGAGATAGGAGCCGGAGTAGCCGACGGCGGCCGCCTCGGCCATGCGCAGCGCGCGGGCGTGGTCGGCGGCCTGGCCGGACATGCCGGCGGCAAGGAAGAGAGCGCCCAGGCCCAGGCCGACGCCTGAGCCCGCCAAAGCGGCGCTGAAGGGCGCACGCCAAGCGGCGAGCACCTTGGTGTTGAACTGCAAAACGGAACGGTCCTCAGCGGCGAGGGCCTATGCGCCCCCCAACTCTTTGACGCCGCGGTCGCCCCTGCTCGTGCTGGTAGCGTCCGCC
>NZ_JANINU010000033.1 GCF_024508875.1 Phenylobacterium sp. | reverse complement strand
GGCTCGTCGATCCGCCACTCCAGGGCGACGCGGCCGGCGCCGTCCGACAGCGCCCCGTGCTTGGCGGCGTTGGTGGCCAGCTCGTGCAGGCACAGGGTCAGGGCGACCGCCGCCTCGGGCGAGACGCTGGCCGCCGGGCCGCTCAGCGTCAGCCGCTCGGCCTCGGCCGGCCGGAACGGCGCCAGCGCCCGTTCGGCCAGGGCGCCCACCGTCACCTCGCCCCATCCGGCGTCGACCAGCAGGTCGTGCGCCTTGGCGAGCGCGGTCAGGCGGTCGGCGAAATGGCGGCGGGCGGCCTCGGCGTCGGTGGCGCCCCGGAAGGTCTGGTCGGCCAGCGAGTGGACGACGGCCAGGGTGTTCTTCACCCGATGGTGCATCTCCTGCTTGAGCAGCCGCTCGGCGTCGCGGGCGGCCACCTCGCGGGCCAGGGCCGCGCGCAGCAGCGTCACAACCCAGATCACGAAGCCGCTGCTGGCCAGGAAGAAGCCGACGCCCAGCACCAGCCGGCGGACCTCGACCGCGTTCGCCTGGGGCGCGACGAAGACGGCCCCGCCGGCCGCCAGCGCCAGGGCGCAGGTGAAGCCGGAGAGGATCCCGCCGAACACCGCCGCCACCAGCACCGCCAACACGAAGGCGGCGAACGGCGCGCCCAGCCCAATCCAGGGCGACAGCGCCAGGCGCAGCCCGAGCGCGAGCGCGGCCAGCAGCAGGCCCAGCGCGATCCGCGCCGCGACGCTGCGCGGCTGCCGCGCGATCCATCGGACCAGGACGTCGGTCAATGGCGCTCCCCCGCCGCGTCCGGGCGCGCGGCCTCCACACCTATATTAGATGCGCGCTCCGATTGTGCAGCCGGCGAGACGTCGCGGTCCCTGCCGAATGTTTACCGAATGCCGACCTTTGCACGTCAAACTGCCGGTCCCCCTGGAATGGAGCGGTTCGTGGCGCATAGCCCCTGGCATGCAGAAGGTCGGCGGCTGGCGGTCCTCGTGGCCGCCTACGCCGCTGCGGCCGCCTACAGCCTGCTGCTCGCCGGCGCGACGCAAAATCTGCCGGTGATCTGGACGGCCAACGCCGTCGTGGTGGCCGGCCTGCTGATCCTGTCGAAGCGCGCCGCCCTCTGGCTGCTGGTGTGCTGCTCGCTGGTTCATGTGGGCGTGCAGATCTGGATCAACCGCAACGTCGGCTTTGTCGTGGCGGTCACCTTGCTGGACTCGCTGCAAGCGCTGGCCACCGCCGCGCTGATCCGGCGCCTGCGCATCCCGGTGCGGATCCGGCGGATGCGCCATCTCTTCGCCCTGACCCTAGCGGCGGGCCTGTTCACGGCCCTGACCTCGCCGATCGTCAGCAGCCTGTCGCTGACCGCCGGCGGCTGGAACGCCTGGTCCGGCTGGCGCGGTTGGATGATCTCCAACGCGTTCGGCATGGCGCTGGCCCTGCCGATCATCCTCGTCCTCGCCGACGCCCGCCACCGGCAGGGCTTCCCCGCCCGGCGCGCGGAGGCCGCCGCGGGCCTCGCCGTGATCGCGGCCACCACCTGGGCGGTGTTCACCACCACCGCGCCGCTGGAGGTGCTGCTGTTCGCCCCGGCGCTGCTGGCCGTGTTCCGGGGCGGCCCGCGCGCCGCCGCCTGGCTGGTCATGGTCTCGCTGGCGGTGGCGATCCCCACCGTGCTGGCCCGCACCGGCCTGGACCCGGCGCACGCGATGGCGCCGCTGCGCTTCGCCCAGATGTTCCACTTCGTGCTCTACGGCGTGTGCATGACGTCCGCCCTGGCGCTGAGCCGCCAGATGCGGCTGCAGGCGCTGCTGGTGCGCCGCACCGCCGCCGCCCGTGCGGCCCAGGCGCGCGCTCAGGCGGCGAACCAGGCCAAGTCGGACTTTCTGGCCACCATGAGCCACGAGATCCGCACGCCGCTGAACAGCGTGCTGGGTTTCGCCGCCCTGGTGGCCGACGACCCCAGCCTCTCGGACGAGAACCGCCGCCGGCTCGATCTCGTCGGCCGCGCCGGCCGCTCGCTGGCCGAGCTGGTCAACGACCTGCTGGACTTCTCCAAGGTGGAGGCTGGCCGGCTGGAGCTGAACCTCGCCCCCGCCGAGCCGGCGGTCATTCTGCGCGACGCCGCCGCCATCGTCGCGCCCACGGCGACCGCCAAGGGCCTGTCGCTGTCGGTCTCCGTGAAGGGCGACGAGGCGGCCGTCTTCCGCCTGGACGAGGCGCGCCTGCGCCAGGTGCTGCTGAACCTGCTGGCCAACGCCGTGAAGTTCACGGCCGAGGGCGGCGTGGAGGCCCGGCTCTCCGTCGGCGAAGGCGGCGACCTCGTCTTCGAGGTGGCCGACACCGGGATCGGCATCGCGCCCGAGGTGCAGTCGCGTCTGTTCCAGCGCTTCACCCAGGCCGACAGCTCGATCAGCCGCTCGTACGGCGGCACGGGCCTCGGCCTCGCCATCAGCCGCGCCCTGGTCAACCAGATGGGCGGCGAGATCGGCGTCGAGAGCGCGCCGGGGCAGGGCGCCTGCTTCCGCATCCTGCTCTCCGCCGAGAAGGCCGTCCGCCGCGAGGCCAAGGCGCCGGCGCCGGTCGCGCCCAAGGCCTCGGCCGCCCGCGTGCTGCTGGTCGACGACCATCCGATGAACCGCGAGCTGGGCCAGGCCCTGCTGACGCTCGCCGGCTTCGAGGTCGCCACCGCCGAGGACGGAGCCCAGGCGGTCGAGGCCGCGGCCGCCGGCGGCTTCGACGCGGTGCTGATGGACGTGCACATGCCGCGGATGGACGGCCTGGCCGCGACCCGGGCGATCCGGGCCCTGGGCGGCGCCGCCGGCCGCGTCCCGATCGTCGCCCTGACCGCCGACGTCCGCACCGACCAAGTGACCCAGTGCCGTGAGGCCGGCATGGACGACTATGTCGCCAAGCCGATCCACCGCGAGGAACTGATCGCCGCGGTGTCCCGCGCCGTCACGGCCGCGCCAGCGCCTCCCGAGGTCCGCACCGCCTAGTTCATCTACCTGTCGGCCGGCTGAACGCCCGGCCCCGTCCCGGTTCAGGCGAGAGGGCGCAGTCTGGTCTCCAACGTGAAGGAGACCCACATGAGGAAGATCGTCCTCGGCCTGACGCTCGCCGCCGCCACTCTCGGCGCCGGCGCGGCCATGGCCCAGCCCTACGGCGGCTATTACGACCGCGGCGGCTACGACTATCGCTACGACCGCGGCGACCGCTACGACGGCTATCGCTATCGGGACACCCGCTATCGCGACAGCGACCGCGACGGCATCCCGGACCGCGCCGAGTGGAACCGCGATCGCGACCGCGACGGCCGTCCCGACCAGTGGGACCGCTACGACAACCGCCGCGACCGCCACCACCGCCACGGCGGCTGGCGCTACGAGGGCCGATACTACCGCTAAGGCCGGAGCCGGCGCTCCTACCCAGGGTGGGGGCGCCGAGCCTTGCGGTCCGTCGGGGAACGGGATGGGATGTCCGTCTCCGCCGTGAGGACCGCGCCATGCCCGACTCCGCCCAGCCCGCACCCACCGCCGCCTCGACGGACCCCGCCGCCCTCGGCGTGATGCAAGGCGTGCCGCCGCCGCCGGACAAGCGCGTGCGCTCGGTGGACGGCACGAGCTGGCGGTTCCCGAACACCCGCTGGAGCTTCAGCCACGAGCGCGAGCTGGGGCCCTCGGCCGTCGTGCGTCGCGGCCCGGGCCCCGCCGCCGCGCTGCCCTACTCCCTGCGCGACGACCTCGACGCCGTGACCTTCACCACCCAGGACGGCCGGTCCATGACGTGGGGCGAGTCCATCGACGAGAACTTCACCGACGGCCTCGTGGTCCTGCATCGCGGCGCCGTGATCTACGAGACCTACCGCGGCGCGCTGCAGCCGCACGTTCCCCACCTGGCGATGTCGGTGACCAAGTCGTTCGCCGGCCTTCTCGCCGCCATGCTGGCGCACGAGGGCGCCTTGGACCCGCAGGCGCTCGTCCCCACCTATATCCCCGAGCTGGCCGACACCGCCTTCGGAGACGCCACCGTCCGCCAGGTGATGGATATGACGACGGGGGTGCGCTACCGCGAGGACTACGTCGATCCCGACGCCGAGGTCCGCTACTACGGCGTGGCCGCCGGCTTCTCGTCGCCGCCGAAGGGCTACGACGGCCCGACAAACATCTTCGACTTCCTCAAGACGCTGAAGAAGCAGGGCGAGCACGGCGAGGCCTTCGCCTACAAGACCTGCAACACCGAGGTGCTGGGCTGGATCGTCCAGCGCGTCGCCGGCCGGTCCTTCGCCGAACTGGTCTCGGAGCGCATCTGGCAGAAGCTGGGCGCCGAGGAGGACGGCTACGTCATGGTCGACAGCATGGGCTTCGCCATGTGCGGCGCGGCGCTGAACGTGACCACGCGCGACCTCGCCCGTTTCGGCGAGATGATGCGGCTGGGCGGCGTCTTCAACGGCCAGCAGATCGTGCCTCACGCGGTCGTGGCGGATATCGCGAGCGGCGCCAGCAAAGAGGCCTTCGCCAAGGCGGGCTACGTCACCTTGCCGGGCTGGAGCTATCGGAACCAGTGGTGGGTCAGCCACAACCGCTTCGACGCCTACAGCGCTCGCGGCATCCATGGCCAGGCCTGCTATGTCGCGCCGGGCGCCGAGATGGTGATCGCGCGCTTCGCCTCTCACCCCACCGCCGCCAACGGCAACGGTCCGCTGGACCGGGTTTCCCTGCCGGCCTACGAGGCGCTCGCCGGGCGCCTGACGAAAAGCTAGTGGCGATGCTCGGCCCGGCCGCACATGCGGTGGACGTCGCCGTCCATCCACATGATCCGAACGCCGGGGCTCCAGGTCAGGGTGCGCTGCCCGTCGCTCCAGGTGAGCCGCACGGGTCCTGAACCGCCCCACGGGCGGATCGGCAGGGCATGCGGGCCGTCACCGCTGTCCACGATGGCGACCAGTTGCGCGTCCCGCTGAGCGAAGCGCGCGTGCAGCTCGCCGCCGTCGGCGCATTTGAAGCGGGTGGCCGGCGGCGCATCCGCCGGCGCGGCGACAGCCAGAGCCAGCAGGATGGGCGTCACGAGCGCCACCTATTGCCCTTCCAGCTCGCTTACCCGCCGCGCGTAGCGATCCGCCAGCGCGTGTCGGTCGGAAATGTTGGCGCTCGCCTGCATCCATTCGGCCTGGGCCTGCTCCAGGGCCGCAGGGTCGGCGCCGCCTGCGCGCGCGCGTTCGAGGGCGGCTTTCATCCGGCGCTCCTGGATCGCCAGGCTGGGATAGCCGCAGACGAGCCGTTCGCGGGCCGTCGGAAGGTCGTAGCAGGGATTGTGCTGGGCCGCCGCCGCCGCCAGCCTGGGTGGAGCGGCGACATCGTCGAGCGCCGGTGCGGCCGGCTCCTCGACCGGTTGGTCGGGGTCTTCTTCCGGCAGCCTTGTGGTGAGCGCCACGGCGACCCGGGTCGGCGCCTCGCCCGCCGCGAGCGATACGGGCTGAGGTCGCGGCGCCGGCGCCTGAAGGGGCGCGAGGCTGAGGCCCCAGGCCAGGGCCGCGCCGATGAAGGCGGCGAGGCCCGCGATGGCGATGGCGGGACCACGGTTTGGCGCGGAGGCGCGCCGTCGGGGCGTTGAGCGCCGGTCGGGCCGCCCCGCGTGGCGAGGCATGACTGACATCGGAAGCGTCGGACCGGCCGTGCGCCCCGGACGCGCCGCGAGTTCGACCTCGAGCTGGCGCACCAGGCTGTCCTGCCCCCTGGCGCGGGCGGCTTCGAGCAGGCGTCGCAGTTCCGGCACGCTCAGCGCCGCGAGCTGTATCCCCAACATGCGACCGCTCGGCCTCCCCAACCGCGGCGAACTACCCCGAAGCGAGGTTAACACGGCGAGGCGGCGGCGTCAGGTCGCCGCGCAGGTGATCGGGAGCAGAAAGCGGTGTCGCTGCACGGGTCGGAGGCGCCCGCAGCGCCTAGTGGGTCACGACCCAGCGGCTGACGTAGGCGTGGGTGGCGCGAGCCAACTTCGGCGGGCCAGAGAAGTAGAACTCACTACCGAACATCACCTTGCGCTCACGCCAAGTGAGCAGGCCAGTGTCCTCGGCCTGGAGAACCTGCCGCAGCTTTCCGCTCATGCCGGCGGGCACGAAAGCGACATAAGTGGCGTCGGGCATGACTGACTCCAGATAACCCCCTGACAGAATTGAGACTGAGTCCTCGGCGCCACCAAGCGGGGCCGGGCGGGGCAGGGCGTCGCAGGCTGGACAAGCTGTGGACGAGCGGGCGAGGTGGCGACCTTTCGGAGTCGGGAGGCCCTCATCGTGCGGTTCGGATCGGTTGCCCTTGCCCTGTCCCTGGTGGCGACGACGCCCGCGCTGGCCGGCGAGATGACGGAGTGGCGCGCCCAGGCCGCCCGTGTGACCGTTGTGCGCGACGACTGGGGCATCGCCCACGTAAAGGGCAAGACGGACGCAGACGCAGTGTTCGGCATGGCCTACGCCCAGGCCGAGGACGACTTCAACCGGGTCGAGACCAACTACATCACCAACCTTGGCCGGACGGCCGAGGCGGAGGGCGAAGGGGCGATCTGGCAGGATCTGCGCCAGAAGCTCTACGTCACACCGGAGGGTCTTCGGGCTGACTATGCGAAGAGCCCGGCGTGGCTGAAATCGTTGATGGACGCCTGGGCCGACGGCCTGAACTTCTATCTGGCCACTCATCCTCAAACGAAGCCGCGGGTCATCGCCCGCTTCGAGCCGTGGATGGCGCTCTCGTTCACCGAGGGCAGCATCGGCGGCGACATCGAGCGCATCTCCCTCAAGGAACTCGAAGCCTTCTACGGCGGCGCGCGCTCGGCGACGCTGGAGAACCCCTTCGCCTACAAGGAACCGACAGGGTCGAACGGGATCGCCATCTCGCCGAAGATCACGAAGGACGGCCACGCGCTGCTGATGATCAACCCGCACACCTCCTTCTTCTTCCGCTCCGAGCTGCAGATGACCAGCGACGAGGGCCTGAACGCCTATGGCGCGGTCACGTGGGGCCAGTTCTTCATCTACCAGGGCTTCAACGGCCACGCCGGCTGGATGCACACCTCCAGCACCGTCGACGTGGTCGACGAGTTCGCGGAGACGATCATCCGCACGCCCGGCCAGCTCATGTATCGCTACGGTAAGGAAGCCCGCCCAGTACAGGTGCAGACGATCGTCGTGCCCTATAGGGCTGCCGACGGCTCGATGAAGAGCCGCAGCTTCACGACGTATCGCACCCATCATGGCCCTGTCGTGCGCGCCGAGGGGGATCGCTGGATCGCGTTCTCGATGATGAACAAGCCGGTCGAGGCGCTGCAGCAGTCCTTCCTGCGGACCAAACAGAACGACCTGCGCTCGTTCCTCAAGGTGGCCGACACGTTCAAAGCGAACAGCTCGAACAACACCCTCTTCGCCGACGACAAGGGCGAGACGGCCTACCTGCATCCGCAGTTCATCCCACGGCGCGACGCCCGCTTCGACTACACGAGGCCCGTGGACGGATCGGATCCAGCCACCGACTGGAAAGGCCTGCACGCCCTGTCGGAAGCCCCGAACGTCACGGCCCCGGCGGCGGGCTGGGTGTTCAACGTCAACGACGGTCCCTGGTGGGGCGCGGAAAAGGACAGCCCGCAGCAGGCGGCTTTCCCCAAATACATGGACGCGACCGGCCGCAATCCCCGTACGGACCATGCGATCGAGGTGCTCACGGGGGCGAAGGACGTGACGCTGGAAAGCCTGGTGAGGCGGGCCTACGACACACACCTGCCAGCCTTCGTGCGCCTGGTTCCTGGGCTGGTTCAGGCCTGGGATGCGGCTTCGGCGGACGATCCCCTGAAGGCGAAGCTGGCCCAGCCGGTGGCGGCGCTGAAGGCGTGGGACAAGCGCTGGAGCACGGCCTCGACGGAGACCTCGCTCGCGGTCTTCTGGGGCGAGGCGCTGTGGGCCAAGGCCGCGCCGTCGGCGAAGGCGGCCAATATGAGTGTCTGGGACTACATGGCCGAGCGCAGCCCGGCGGCGGACAAGCTAGCCGCGCTGTCCGAGGCGCAGGACCGGCTCATCGCGGACTTTGGCGACTGGAAGACGCCGTGGGGCGAAATCAACCGGTTCCAGCGCTTGAACGGCGACATCGCGCAGAAATTCCGCGACGACGGCCCGTCGATCCCGGTGGGCTTCGCTTCGTCGCGCTGGGGCTCGCTGGCCTCGTTCGGCGCGCAGCGATGGCCCGGAACGAAGCGATACTACGGCACCAGCGGCAACAGCTTCGTGGCCGCTGTGGAGTTCGGACCGAGGGTCCGCGCGGTGGCCGTGAGCGCCGGGGGCGAGAGCGGCGACCCGAAGAGCCCTCACTTCCTGGACCAGGCCCGTCGCTACGCCACGGGCGACCTGCGGCCGGTCTATTTCTATCCCGAGCAGCTCACCGGACACGTCGAGCGGACGTACCGGCCCGGCGAATAGAAAGACGGCCGCCCATCTTTGGGCGGCCGCAGGTGCGCCGAACTCGGCGTTGGGGATTTCAGGCGGCCAGGCGCTGGGCCTCGGCCGGGGCGTCGCGCAGCATGTAGCCGCCGCCCCAGACAGTCTCGATGCGGGCGTCGCCGCCAGTGGCCGCGGCGATCTTCTTGCGCAGCTTGCAGACGAAGACGTCGACGATCTTCGGCTCGGGTTCGGAGAGGCCGTTGTAGAGGTGGTTCAGGCACTGCTCTTTGGAGAGGGCGGTGTTCTTCCGCAGCGAGAGCAGTTCGAGGATCTTGTATTCGCTAGGCGTCAGGTGAACGGGCAGGCCCGCCACCTCGGCCTGCCGGGTCGCGAGGTTGAGGGCGATGGGCCCGGCCCGCAGGACCGAGTCGGCATGGCCGCGGGCGCGGCGGACAACGGCGGCGAGCCGGGCCAGCAATTCGGCCTTGTGAAAGGGGCGGGCGAGCACGTCGTCGGCGCCGGCGGCCAGGGCCTCAACGCGGGCCTCGACGTTCGAGTCGCCGAGGACGATCGCCGGAGACTCCACCTTGCGGGTGCGCAGCGCGCGGACCAACTGGACCGCGGTCATGTCGGCGAGGTCCTGGGCCAAGATCACCGCGTCATAGTCGTAGAGACGGGCAAGGTCGCAGGCGTCCTCGCCCGTGTCGGTCAGGCAGACCGTGTGGCCTTCGCCCGTCAGGCTGAGTTCGAGGCTTTTGGCGGCGGCGGCGTGGCTTTCGACGACCAGGACTTGCATCACCATCTCCCGTTTTGGCTGACCGGCCCTGCGGCGCGGGCGTTCGTTCAATTTCGTTAACCAAGTTGAACCACGGGGATGGGCGCCGCCGAAATCTCGGCCGATTACCTACGGGGAATCCCGTGTGACGGGCTGACGCAGGCGGAAGCGTTCGATCGGGCAGGGCGGTTCAGCCGGGTTTTCCACCGCCTGCGCCAAATGGCGCGCAAACTCTCGTTGACACGATTCCGCACCACCCATATGAGAGCCGCCTTCGCAACGGCCGACGGCCTACGCGGGTGTAGCTCAGTTGGTTAGAGCGCCGGCCTGTCACGCCGGAGGTCGCGGGTTCGAGCCCCGTCACTCGCGCCACTTCCCCATGAAGGGGAGGGCGAAAATCCATAAATCGAAGATCGATCTTGGTGGCCCGTGGCAGTGTGGCGCCGAGCTCGTATCGCCGTCCCTCATGGCCAGCGATCAGGCGCGAGTTGGGCGATTGCGACGCATTCGCATGCTTGCCGCCGCCCCGCATTTCGCGTCGCACAAGGCCTGTTTGAAACGCTCCGATGATCGGTCTAGAAGGGCGCCGCGACTCCTTCTGGAGACCTCATGGTCGACTATTTCAAAGAGTACCTGCCGATCGCGATCTTCCTCGGCATCGCGGGGGTGCTGGGCATCGTTTTCATCCTGGCCGCGACCGTGCTGGCGCCCAAGGCTCCGGATCCGGAAAAGCTCTCGTCCTACGAATGCGGCTTCAACGCCTTCGACGACGCGCGGATGAAGTTCGACGTTCGCTTCTACCTGGTCTCGATCCTCTTCATCATCTTCGACCTGGAAGTCGCGTTCCTGTTCCCGTGGGCCGTGGCGCTGATGAAGCTGCCGCCGGACGTGGCGAAGTACGCCTTCTGGTCGATGATGTCGTTCCTGGGCGTGCTCACCATCGGGTTCATCTACGAGTGGAAGAAGGGAGCCCTGGAATGGGAGTGATTGTTCCCCCCAATTCGGCTCCGGCTCTGTCTGCCGGCCGCACGACGGTCGAGGGCTACGACCCGCAGAAGCACGACCCGTTCTTCGACGGTGTGTCGCAGCGCCTGGCCGACAAGGGTTTCGTCACGGCCGGCGTCGACGACCTGATCACCTGGGCCCGCACCGGTTCGCTGATGTGGATGACCTTCGGTCTCGCCTGCTGCGCGGTCGAGATGATGCAGGCGTCAATGCCCCGCTACGACCTGGAGCGCTACGGCTTCGCGCCGCGCGCCAGCCCGCGGCAGAGCGACGTGATGATCGTGGCCGGCACGCTGGTGAACAAGATGGCTCCGGCGCTGCGTAAGGTCTACGATCAGATGCCCGAGCCGCGGTACGTGATCTCGATGGGCTCGTGCGCCAACGGCGGCGGCTACTACTACTTCAGCTATTCGACCGTGCGCGGCTGCGACAGGATCGTGCCGGTGGACGTGTACGTGCCGGGCTGCCCGCCGACCGCCGAGGCGCTGGTCTACGGCGTGCTGCAGCTGCAGAAGAAGATCCGCCGCACGGGGACCATCGTCCGATGAGCTGGCCCGTTTCCGAAGCCGACCTGGAAAAGCTGGGCAAGGCGATCCTGAAGGACGCCAAGGGCGTCATCACCGGCGCCGACGTGGCCTATGGCGAACTGACGCTCACCGGACCGGCCGCGCGGATCGTCGAGGCGCTGACGTACCTGCGCGACCAGCAGGGATTCCACCAACTGATCGACCTTAGCGGCGTGGACTATCCCGAGCGCGAGAAGCGCTTCGACGTGGTGTACCACCTGCTTTCGATGACCAAGAACCTGCGCGTCCGCATCAAGGTGCAGACCGACGAGGACACGGCCGTGCCGTCGGTCGTGGACGTGTTCGCCGCCGCCGACTGGTACGAGCGCGAGACGTTCGACATGTACGGCGTCTTCTTCGACGGCCACCCGGACCTGCGCCGGATCCTCACCGACTACGGCTTCCACGGCCACCCGCTGCGGAAGGACTTCCCGATGACCGGCTACGTCGAGGTCCGCTACGACGAAGAGCTGAAGCGGGTGGTCTATGAGCCGGTGAAGTCGGTCGAGTGGCGCAACTGGGACTTCCTGAGCCCATGGGAGGGCGCGGAGAAGGGCTTCGCCGCCATCCTCCCCGGTGACGAGAAGGGCAAGGCATGACCGGCTCCAACGCCCCCGCGCAACCCACCGATTTCTTCGCGCCCGAGCCGACCGCGCCGGGCCCGAACGAGACCCCGGTCCGCAAGTTCAACATCAACTTCGGCCCGCAGCACCCGGCGGCCCACGGCGTGCTGCGCCTGGTCCTGGAGCTGG
>NZ_JANINU010000032.1 GCF_024508875.1 Phenylobacterium sp. | reverse complement strand
GCGGAGCGGCCGGAGCAGCGGCGGCGTCAGCGGCCGGAGCGGCGGCGTCGGCGGCCGGAGCAGCTTCTTCTTTCTTTTGGCAGGCAGCCAGGCTCAGAGCCATGACACCGGCGGTGGCGATCGTCAGAATGCGAAGGTTCATTGAGTTGGCTCCCCGTGGGGGTGAATCCCCGACCGCGCGACCCTACACAACTTCGTGCGATCTCAAAATCGTGATCGTGCCCTCGTCACCAAAAATTCTCGCCGACCGTCGGCGCAACGCATTAGGGAACGCGGAACACAGTATGCGGAGGATTTGATGGGGAAGCGCGTTCGCAAGGCGGTCCTGCCGGTGGCGGGCCTCGGGACTCGGGTGCTCCCAGGCGCCAAGACCACGCCGAAGAACCTCCTCAACGTCGTCGACCGACCGATCCTCAGCTACATCGTCGAGGAAGCGCGCGCCGCCGGGATCGAGCACATCGTGTTCATCGTCGGCCGCGGCCAAGCCGCGATCGAGGACTACTTCGACGCTATCCCCGAGATCGAGCAGGCCCTGGCCGCCAAGGGCAAGACCGACATCCTGGAAGACCTGCGCCGGGACCTGCCCGAGCCGGGGCAGATGAGCTTTATCCGCCAGATGGCGCCGCTGGGCCTCGGCCACGCGGTCTGGTGCGCCCGCCATGTCATCGGTGACGAGCCCTTCGCGGTCATGCTGCCCGACATGCTGATGATGGCGAAGCGCGCCGCCCTGGCGCAGGCCGTCGACGCCTATGAGCAGAAGGGCGGCAATGTGGTCGTCGTCGAGCCTTGCCCGCCCGGCGAGGCCCACAAGTACGGCATCGTCGCGCTCGATGGCCAGGACGGCCGCCTGAACCGCATGACCGGGATGGTGGAGAAGCCCGCGCCCGGGACGGAGCCGTCCAACCTGTTCATCTCCGGCCGCTACATCCTGCAGCCTGAGATCTTCGAAATCCTCGAGACCCAGGAGCGCGGCGCGGGGGGTGAAATCCAGCTCACCGACGGCATGTTCCACCTGATGAAGAAACAGGACTTCCACGCCCTCGAGTACGAGGGGACCACCTACGACTGCGGCGACAAGATCGGCCTGCTCCGCGCCAACGTCGCCTTCGCCCTCGCCCGCCCCGACCTGGCCGACGCGGCGCGCAAGGCCATCAACGCGCTGCTTTAGTAAGGCGCCGGGGTTGCGGCTCTTCCTCTTCGGCTATGGCTTCTCCGGACGGGCGCTGGCCCGGCGGATGGCGGCCAAGGGCTGGGAGATCGTCGCGACCTTTCGCGGACCGGAGGCCGCCGCGCGGATCGCGGCCGACGGTCACCAGGGCGTCGATGTCTTGGATCGCGATGCGATCACCCAGGCGCTGGCGCGGACCCAGGCCCTGCTCATCACCGCCCCGCCCGGCCCGCAGGGCTGCCCGGGCATGAACGCACTGGTCGGCCCTCTCGCCGAGGCGGGCGCTTTTCCGGACTGGACGGGCTATCTCTCGACGACCGGCGTCTACGGCGACCGGCGCGGCGGCTGGGTGACCGAAAGCAGTCGGCTGGCGGCCCAGTCCATCGAAGGTGCCCGCCGCGTGGGAGCCGAACGCGACTGGTTCGAGGTGGGCCGCGGAATGGGCCTGACCGTGTGTGCGTTCCGGCTGCCCGGCATCTACGGCCCGGGCCGCTCGGCGTTCGACCGGCTTCGAGAGGGCGTCGCCCGGCGCATCGTCGCCGAGGGCCAGGTCTTCTCCCGGATCCACGTCGACGACCTCGCGGCGGGACTCGAAGCCTCCATTGCCCGGCCCCGCGCGGGCGCGGCCTACAACCTGTGCGACGACGAGCCGGCGCCCAACAGCAACGTCATCGCATACGCCGCGCGGCTGCTGGGCATGACGCCGCCGCCCGAGGTCCGGCTGGAAGACGCCCGCCTCTCGCCCGCCGCCATGCGCTTCTACGCCGAGAGCAAGCGCGTCTCGAACGCCTTGGCCAAGGCCGAACTGGGCTGGCGACCCACCTATCCGACGTATCGCGAGGGGCTCGCGGCGATCCTGGCGGCGGGCGGCTAGCTCAGTTCCTCCACCGCCGCGATCATCCGCGCCAAGTCCTGCGGGCGGGATAGGCGGTGGTCGCCGTCCCTGATCAGCGTGAAGACCACGTCCTCGCCCTTCAGTGTCTGGGCGAGTTCCAGCGCGTGCCGCCAGGGTACGTCGGAGTCGGCGCCGCCCTGCAGGATGCGCACCGGCGCCTCGATCGGGATCGGCTCGCCGCCCAGGATCGACCAGCGGGCGCCGTCCTCCAGCAGTTGGCGAGTGATCGGATAGGGGTCGCCGTAGTCGGATGGCCGCAGCCAGACGCCGTCCCGCTCCAGGTCGACCCGGCCTTGCGGCGGAATCTCCGGGGCCATCAGCGTCTCGGTGAAATCCGGAGCGGGCGCGATCAGCAGCATGGCCTTGATCCGCTGCGGCATGGCCAGGGCGACGAGGCACGAGATCCAGCCGCCCATCGACGAGCCCACCAGCACCAGCGGGCCGGCGGTCAGCTCGTTCAGCACGGCGATGGCGTCCTCGCGCCATCGGGTGATCGTGCCGTCCCGGAAATCGCCGGAGGACTCGCCGTGGCCGAAGTAGTCGAACCGCACGAAGGCCCGTCCCTTTTCCAAAGCCCAGTCGGCCAGCGCCTGAGCCTTGGTTCCGGCCATGTCCGACTTGAAGCCGCCAAGCCAGACCACCGTCGGGCCCGCGCCCTCCACCATTCGCCACGCCAGCCGCGCACTGCCGGGCCGGTCCAGGAAACCGCTGATCTCGCTCATGCGTGCGTCATAGCAGCAGGGGGCAACTCAGGTTAGAGAAGGCGCGTGTCGCTTCCCCCCGACTTCACCCTGCTGCAGGTCATTCCCGAACTGGAGACCGGCGGCGCGGAACAGAGCACGATCGACGTGGCCCAGGCCGTCGTCCGCGCGGGCGGCACGGCGCTGGTGGCGACGCGCGGCGGACGCATGGCCGCAAGGCTGCAGGCCGACGGCGGCCGGCTGGCGCAGATGCCGGTGCAGACGAAAAACCCGCTGACAATGCTGGGCAACGCCGCGCGGCTGGTGGCGCTCATCCGGCAGGAGAACGTCTCCATCGTCCACGCCCGCAGCCGCGCGCCGGCCTTCTCTGCTCTCTGGGCCGCACACGCGACCGACACGCCCTTCGTCGCCACCTACCATGGCGTATACAAGGCCCAGTCGGCGCTGAAGCGTTGGTACAATGCGGTGATGACCCGCGGCGACCTGGTGATCGCCAACTCGGACTACACACGCGACCATGTGCTGGCCGAGCACAGGATCGATCCGGCGAAGCTGGTGACGATCCCGCGGGGGATCGACTTCGAGCGTTTCGATCCGACTTTCGTCACCCCGAACCGCATCGATGCCCTGCGCGCCGCCTGGGGGCTGCCGCCGGCCGACCACCGCACCCAGATCCTGCTTGCCGGCCGGGTGACGCGCATCAAGGGCCACCTGATGATCGTCGAGGCCGCCCGACGCCTCGCGGTCGAGGGCCGGCGCGACTTCCAGATCCTGTTCGCGGGCGACCACCAGGGCCGGACCGGCTACGCCGCCGAGGTGCAGGCGGCCATCGACGCGGCAGACCTGGGCGATGCGGTGAAGCTGGTCGGCCATTGGGACGACATGCCCGCCGCCTATCTGCTGGCCGACTTCGCCATCCTACCCACGAACGTGCCCGAGAGCTTCGGCCGCGCGGCGGTCGAGCCCCAGGCCATGGGTCGCCCGGTGATCGCCTCCAACCACGGCGGGGTAACCGAGACCGTGCTCGACGGCGTGACCGGCTGGCTGGCGCCGGTCGAAGATCCCGACGCGTGGGCCGACGCGATCGCCCGCGCCATCGACCTGGGCCCCGGCAAGCGGCTGGAGATGGGGGAAGCCGGCCGCAAGCGCGCCCGCCAGCTCTATTCGGCCGAGACCATGTGCGCCCAGACCCTCGCGGCCTACGAACGCGTGCTGGAGGCGCGCCGCTGATGCCGCGCCACGTCGAACGCATTCTGATCATCAAACTGTCGGCCCTGGGCGACTTCGTCCTGGCGCTGGCCGCGATGAAGAAGATCCGCCAGGCCCACGCCAAGGCGCACATCACCCTGCTAACCACCCCGCCGTTCGAGGCGCTCGCCAAGACCTGCCCCTACTTCAACGCCGTGGACACCGGGGGGCGACCTGAATCGTTCGCCGAATGGATGGCCCTGCGGAAGCGGATCAAGGCGGCGAACTACGACCGCGTCTACGATCTGCAGACCTCCGCCCATTCGAACCGGATCTTCCAGTTGCTGCGGCCCAGCCCGCCGCCCTGGTCGGGGATCGCCTTCGGTTGTTCGCTGCCGCATCGGAACCCGCTGCGGAACGGCATGCACACCCTGGAGCGCCAGGCCGACCAACTCATGTACGCCGGCATCTGGGAGGACGCGCCCACCGAGCCTGGCGCGGCGCCGCCTCCGGACCTGTCTTGGGTAATGAAGCTGGCGCCGCCGGAGCGGCCGGTGCCGGGCGCCAACAAGCCCCGCCCTTACGTGATCTTCGTGCCGGGCGGCTCCGCGCACCGCATGGACAAGCGCTGGCCGGTCGAGAAGTACGCGGAGCTCGCGCGCATCCTCTACGGCCGCGGCTTCGACATCGTGGTGGTCGGCGGCCCGCAGGAGACCGAGCTGGCCCACGTGATCCAGCGCGCGACGCCGCGGGCGCGCGACCTGACCGGCCGCACCGACTTCGCCTCCATCGCGATCCTGGGCGCCAAGGCGGCGCTGGCGGTGGGCAACGACACCGGCCCGCTGCACCTGGCCGCGGCCGGCGGGGCGCCGACGATCGTCCTGTTCTCCAAAGCATCTGACCCGGCGCTTTCGGCGCCTCGGGGCCGCGTCGCCATCCTTCGGGCCGAGAACCTCGCCGAACTGCCTGTGGCGCAAGTGGCGCAGGCCGCGAATTCTTTGGCCCCCTCCACCACCGGCGCGCCTTGATACAGAACGCCCCGCGCGTCATATACTGATCAGGACGACCGGGGCGCCTCGCGCCGACCGGCGTCTTTTGCGTTTCAACAGTTCCGGAGCACTGCCTATTCGCCGCCCCATGCAAGCGCCGCCCGTCAAGGAAGGGCCGCGCATGAACGAAGATATCCGCGTTCCCCGCGTCCTGCTCATCGACCAGCACGGTGAGAAGCAGGGCGTCATGCCCACGTCGGCCGCCATCGAAGCCGCCCAGGAGGCTGGTCTCGATCTCGTGGAGATCGTGCCCACCGCGGATCCGCCCGTCTGCAAGATCCTGGACTACGGCAAGTTCAAGTTCCAGGAACAGAAGAAGAAGAACGAGGCGCGTAAGAAGCAGAAGGTGGTGGAGCTCAAGGAAATCAAGCTCCGTCCGAACATCGATATCCATGACTACGAGGTCAAGGCCAAGTCGATGCACCGCTTCTTCGAGGAAGGCGACAAGGTCAAGATCACCCTGCGCTTCCGCGGTCGCGAACTGGCTCACCCCGAGCTGGGCATGAAGCTGCTCCAGAAGGTGAAGACCGACTTCGAGCCGGTCGCCAAGGTGGAGTACGAGCCCCGCATGGAGGGCCGTCAGATGATCATGATCCTGGCCCCGCGCTAGCGAGACCTTCGTGAAGTTCAGCCTGCACCGAATTCTGACCGCGGCCGTCCTTGGGGCGGCCGCTTTCGTTTCGCCGGCCGTGTCGGCCGAGGCTCCGGATGCGCCGACCGCGCCTTTCCGGATCGGCGATGGGCTCTACTACGTGGGCTCGGTCGACTACGCCGCCTACCTGATCGCTACCAAGGCGGGCCTCATCGTGCTGGACGGCGGCGACGCCGAGACCGGCAAGCAGATCGTGGCCAACATCCGCACGCTGGGCTTCGACCCGGCCAAGGTGAAGGTCCTGCTCAACACCCACCAGCACTTCGACCACGCCGCGGGCCTCGCGGCGCTGAAGAAGGCCGCCCCGGGCGCGCGGCTTTACGCCAGCGCCGCCGACGGCCCGATCATCGCGGCCGGGGGACGGGGCGATCCGTTCCTCAAGGGCGAGCGCTTCTACTACGAGCCTGTGAAGCCGGATGTGACTTTGAAGGACGGCCAGCAGGTCGGCCTAGGCGGCTGGACGTTGACCGCGCACGTCACGGGCGGCCACACCAAGGGCTGCACCACCTGGACCTTCCCGGTGACCGTGGCGGGCAAGGTGCGGCAGGCGCAGGTCCACTGCTCGTCCTCGGTCCTGCCCGGCTACAAGATCGGCCGCCAGGAGACCTACCCCGGCCAGACGGCGGATTACGAGAAGAGCTTCGCGACCTGGAAGGCGCTGCCGTGCGACGTCTTCCTGGCCTCGCACGCCGGCTTCTTCGACATGGCCGCCAAGAAGAAGGCCCTGGACGCCGGCAAGTCGGACGCCTTCGTCGACCCGGCCGGCTGCAAGGCGTTCTACGTCAGGCAGGAAGCCGCCTTCCGCGTCGAACTCAAGCGGCAGAATCCGTAGGCCTCAGGCCACCTTGATGTCCACGCCCGCCGCGGTGAGGGCATCGCGCAGGGCCTGGTCCGGCGCCTGGTCGGTCACGACGGCGCGCAGGTCGCCCAGCGGGCAGACCACCTCCATCATCCGCACGCCGAACTTGGAGCGGTCGGCGAGCAGCACGGCCTCGCCCGCCCGCTCGATCATCGCCCGCTTGACCCAGGCCATGCCGGACTCGGCTTCCGTGGGGCCATCCACCGTGAGGCCGCTGGCGCCGAAATAGGCCCGGTCGGCGTTGAGCCGCGACAGGAACTTCAGGGTCTCGGGCCCCACGGTCGCACCCTGGGCGGCGTTGAGTTCGCCGGGACAGACCACCACGCGGATCTGCGAAGCCTTGCCCAGCGCCTCGGCCACCGGCAGGCCGTTGGTGATCGCCACGATCCGGCGGTTGAGGCTGGACAGTACATTGGCCAGGTGCAGGGTGCTGGACCCGGCGTCGATCATCACCACGTCTCCGGTGCCGATCGCCTCGGCCGCCGCCACCGCCATCCGCCGCCGCTCCTCCGCCAGCAGGCGATGGCGCTCGCTAACGCCCGGCTCCAGCGACAGGGGCGGCGTCCCGCCGCCGTAGGTGCGGTTGATCAGGCCCTTCTGGCTGAGCTGGTCCAGGTCGCGCCGAATGGTCTCGGTGGACGTGCCGAACCGCGCTGCGAGGTCGGCGATCCGCACGGCGGCGCCGGCGCGCAATCCGGACTACGCCGACCACGCTGATCGTCACGACCGACCACGGCCGCGGCACGTCGGGCGGCGCGAGCTGGAGGGACCACGGGCGCAAGGTCCCAGGCTCGAACGAGACCTGGATCGCGGCCATCGGTCCGGGGATCGCGCGGGGCGGCAAGCTCGCGGGCTGCGCCTCGTCCAGCCAGGTCGCGGCGACGGCGCTGCAGGCGCTTGGGCTCGACTGGAAAGCGTTCGACCCGGCCGCCGGCGCGCCGCTGGCGATCGCCCCCTAGGGCGCCGTGGCCATCGAACTCTACGCGGCTTCGACGTCCACGCCGCGGTCGGAGTCGGCGTCCTTGGGCAGGAAGACCAGCATCGGCGTGGCCCAGCGTTCGGCGTCCTCGCGGGTCAGGATGGCGCCCGCATTCGCCGCCTTCGTTAGGTGGCGATAGAATTCCGAGGCGGCCAGGGTCATCTTGAAGTCGGTGGCGATGGACTGCAGCGTCGTCGCCTGGGCCAGCATGGCGCGCATGGCCTGCTGGGGGTCGGTCTCGACCGCGGCCACGGCGGCGCGGATGATCTTCAGCGCCTGGTTGATCTTCTGCTGGTAGGGCGTGACCGAGCCGTCCGTCTTCCGCTTCAGCGGACCGGCATAGTCGCCCGAGTTGAACCGGCGGCGGTCGGGGCCGATGTAGGCGACGCCTTCCACCCAGTCGCGCTCGCGCAGGGTCACGGCCTCCAGCCGGCGCAGCAGGTCCTTCATGCTGTAGGGCTTGCGCAGGAACTCGTGCACGCCGGCGTCGCGGGCCGCCAGGATCATGCCGGCCGTCGCTGCGCCCGTGATGGTGATGACCGGAGCCTTGCGGCAAGACCAGTTCGAGCGGCGCAGCCTGCGCACGAAGCCGAGGCCGTCCACCCGCTCGTCGCCAAGCTCGACCACGATGATCTGCGGATCGCAGGTCTCGGCGATCTTCATCGCCCGCTCGGTATTGCCGGCGATCCAGA
Organism: Phenylobacterium sp.; assembly: GCF_024508875.1. Classification (GTDB taxonomy): domain Bacteria; phylum Pseudomonadota; class Alphaproteobacteria; order Caulobacterales; family Caulobacteraceae; genus Phenylobacterium. The sequence goes on along the minus strand of NZ_JANINU010000032.1, from coordinate 3,579 downwards.
CGTGGCTGTGGGCGATGTCGCGCATCAGTTCGCTGAACATCCGCGCGCTCGCCGGCTGCGGATCGGCGATCAGCACCCGACGCAGCTTCGGCCCCATCTTGTCGATGATGCGTTTGTCGCCGTCGAACAAAGGCTTAGCTCCCACCTGTCGGCGGTCGTTCTACCCGTTCATGAGTAAAGGATCGTTTGATACGGCGGTGCGACCAAGGTGCGCATCAGTCCTGGAACGGGTCCCGCATCAGGATGGTGTCGTCGCGCTGCGGGCTGGTGGACAGCAAGGCGACGGGCGCGCCAATAAGCTCCTCGATGCGGCGGACATACTTCACCGCGCTGGCGGGAAGGTCCTTCCACGAGCGGGCGCCCTGGGTGGTCTGCGACCAGCCTTCCATTTCCTCGTAGACCGGTTCGAGCTGGCCCTGGGCCTTCAGGCCGGCCGGCAGGTAGCCGATCTCCTGGCCGTTCAGGCGGTAGCCGGTGCAGATCTTCAGGGTCGGCAGGCCGTCCAGAACGTCCAGCTTGGTCAGCGCGATGCCGGCGATGCCGTTCAGCGCCACCGACTGGCGCACCAGGGCGGCGTCGAACCAGCCGCAGCGGCGTTCGCGGCCGGTCACCGTGCCGAACTCGCGGCCGACGGTCCCCAGGTGCTTGCCCACGTCGTCGAAAAGCTCGGTGGGGAACGGGCCTTCGCCGACCCGCGTGGTGTAGGCCTTCACGATGCCGAGCACATAGCCCGGCCCCTTCGGCCCCAGGCCCGAGCCCGCCGCAGCCTGGCCGGCCACAGTGTTGGACGAGGTCACATAGGGATAGGTGCCGTGGTCCACGTCCAGGAGAGCCCCTTGCGCGCCCTCGAACAGAACGCGCTTGCCCGCCTTCACCTGCTCGTCCAGCAGCAGCCAGGCGGGACGGGCGTAGGGCAGGATCTTGCCGGCCATCGCTTCCAGCTCGGCCAGCAGGCCGGCGGGGTCCACCTCGGGCAGGCCCAGGCCGCGGCGCAGCGGCGTGTGGTGCGCGAGCAGGCGGTCGATCTTGGCTTCCAGCGCCTCGCGGTCGGCCAGGTCGGCCACGCGGATGGCCCGGCGGCCCACCTTGTCCTCGTAGGCCGGCCCGATGCCGCGGCCGGTCGTGCCGATCTTGTTGGTCGCCGCCGCCTCGCGCGCCTGGTCGAGGTCGCGGTGGATGGGCAGGATGAGACAGGCGTTGTCGGCCAGCACCAGCATGTCGGGCGTGATGTCGACGCCCTGCTCGCGGATTTGGCCGATCTCCTTCAGCAGGTGCCAGGGATCGACGACCACGCCATTGCCGATGATGGACAGCTTGCCCTGCACGACGCCCGACGGAAGCAACGACAGCTTGTAGGTCTGGTTTCCAACGACCAGCGTGTGGCCGGCGTTGTGCCCGCCCTGGAACCGGACGACGACGTCGGCGCGGTTGGAAAGCCAGTCGACGAGCTTGCCCTTGCCCTCGTCGCCCCACTGGGCGCCGATCACGGTCACATTGGCCATCTGGATACGATCTCCCGACCTGCCCGGAGAACGCGCCCAAGCCCTTCGACAGGTGCTCGGCAAAGGCGCGGAGATCGAAATGCGGCGCCGCTTTAGACGAAGTGGGCCTCGCCCTCAAGACCCCTGCGCGCTATCTCCAGCGATCATGGACATCCCGCGCTTCCATCTCGCCTTCCCCGTCCGCGACCTTTCCGAGGCGCGCGCCTTCTACGGCGGCCTGCTGGGTTGCCCGGAGGGCCGCTCCAGCCCCGAGTGGGTGGACTTCGACTTCTACGGCCACCAGATCGTCGCTCATCTTTCGCCGGACGAGGTTGGTCACCGTTCGACCAACGCGGTGGACGGCCACGACGTGCCGGTGCGCCACTTCGGCGCCATCCTGACCCTGCCGCAATGGGACACCCTGGCCGAGAAGCTCAAGGCCGCGGGCACGAAGTTCGTCATCGAGCCCAACATCCGCTTCAAGGGGCAGCCGGGCGAGCAGGCGACGATGTTCTTCCTGGACCCGTCGGGCAACGCGCTGGAGTTCAAGGCCTTCGCCGACAACAGCATGGTGTTCGCGAAATGACCGGCCTCGCCGTCTCCCTGGCCGACATCGAGGCCGCCGCCGAGCGCATCCGGAGCGTCGCCATCGAGACGCCCCTGGTCGAGAGCCCCGCGCTGAACAAGCGCCTGGGTCTGCGCGTGCTGCTGAAGCTGGAGACGCTGCAGCGGGTCGGCGCGTTCAAGTTCCGCGGCGCCTACAACCGACTGGTCCAGCTCAGCGACGAAGAGAAGAAGCGTGGCGTCGTGGCCTTCTCCTCCGGCAACCACGCCCAGGGTGTGGCGCTGGCGGCGAAGCTGCTGGGGATCCCGGCGCTGATCGTGATGCCCGCCGACGCGCCCAAGGTGAAGGCGGACGCCACCGCCGGTTACGGCGCCGAGGTAAAGTTCTACGACCGCCTGACCGAAAGCCGCGAGAAGATCGCCGCCGCCATCGCGGAAGAGCGCGGCGCGGTGGTTGTGCCGGCCTTCGACGACCCGCACATCATCGCAGGCCAGGGCACGGCAGGTCTCGAGCTGGTCCGGCAGGCGGAGGCGCGAGGGGCCAAGCTGGACATCGTCATGACGCCCTGCAGTGGCGGCGGCCTACTCGCCGGCGTCGCCACGGCGGTGAAGGCCCTGTCGCCGGACACCCGGCTGATCGGCGCCGAGCCGGAGGGTTACGACGACACCAAGCGGTCGCTTGTGGCCGGCGTCCGCACGCCGATGACGCCAACCCATCGCACGCTCTGCGACGCGCTGGAGACGCCGTGTCCCGGGGAACTGACCTTCCCGATCCTGCAGGCGACGGTGTCCGACGTGGCCGTCGTGACTGACGCGGAGGTGGCCGAGGCGGTGCGCTACGCCGCCACGGTGCTCAAGCTGGTGGTCGAGCCCGGCGGCTCGGCTGGCCTGGCGGCCCTGCTCGCCGGCAAGGTCGACACGAGGGGCGCCGGCGCGCTTGGGCTGGTGCTGTCGGGCGGCAACATCGATCCCGAACAGTTCGCGAAGATCCTGCGCCGCGAGCTTTAGGACGCCTTAAGCCTGGCTTCATCGGCGCCGCCTAGCCTGGCGCAATGGACCCGTTGCGCCCCGGGCTGCCGACGCCCCTGCCCCAGCCGGCGATGCCGGCAGAGGCTCGCCTCGCCGCAGCCCTCGCCCATGTGAGCCTTCCCGACGTGCCCGCCCCGGCGATGTCGGAGGTCGAACGGGCGCTCGCCGGCGCCCGCACGGAGGCTGCCGGCCGCCAGGACCAGATGGGGCCGATCTTCGCCGACCTGGCGCGGGCGCTGGACGCGCCCGCCCTGCCGCCCGCGCTCAAGGCCGCCATCGCCCGGGTGCTGGCCTTCCAGGCGCCCACCGACCGGCCGCCCACCGCCGAGACGATCCGCACGGCGGTCGCACAATCCGGCCTGTTCCTCGAAGCCAACCTCGCCGCCGGACGGCCCATGGCGCCGGACCTCAAGGCCGCGCTGCTGGTCCTTCGGCAGGCGCTCCCTCCCGATCCGACCCGCACCTCGGCGCGCCGGGCGCCGGGCGCGGCGCCGCCGCCGAGCCG
>NZ_JANINU010000031.1 GCF_024508875.1 Phenylobacterium sp. | reverse complement strand
TCCAAGATCCGCAACTTCTCGATCGTCGCGCACATCGACCACGGCAAGTCGACGCTCTCCGACCGTCTCATCCAGGAGACCGGCGGCCTGACCCAGCGCGAGATGACCGAGCAGGTGCTCGACAACATGGAGATCGAGCGCGAGCGCGGGATCACCATCAAGGCCCAGACCGTCCGCCTGGAATACAAGGCCGACGACGGCGAGACCTACATCCTCAACTTGATGGACACGCCCGGGCACGTCGACTTCGCCTACGAGGTCAGCCGCAGCCTGGCCGCCTGCGAGGGCTCTATCCTGGTGGTGGACGCTTCGCAGGGCGTGGAAGCCCAGACGCTGGCCAATGTCTACCAGGCCATCGACAACAACCACGAGATCGTCCCGGTCCTGAACAAGATCGACCTGCCGGCCGCCGAGCCCGAGCGGGTGCGCCAGCAGATCGAGGACGTGATCGGCCTGGACGCCTCGGACGCCGTGGTCTGTTCGGCCAAGTCGGGGATCGGCATCCACGACGTGCTGGAGGCCGTCGTCCACCGCCTGCCGCCGCCCAAGGGCGACCCAGCCGCGCCGCTGAAGGCCCTGCTGGTCGACGCCTGGTACGACCAGTACCTGGGCGTGGTCGTGCTGGTGCGCGTCTTCGACGGGGTCCTGAAAGTGGGCCAGAAGGTCAAAATGATGCAGACCGGCGCCCAGTACCAGATCGACCGGCTGGGCGTGTTCAAGCCGAAGCAGACCGACGTGGCCGAGCTCGGCCCCGGCGAGGTCGGCTACATCACCGCCTCGATCAAGGAAGTGGCCCACGCCGCCGTCGGCGACACCATCACCGACGAGCGCAAGCCCACGGACTCGCCGCTGACCGGCTTCCGCGAGGTGCAGCCCGTGGTGTTCTGCGGCCTCTTCCCGGTGGACGCCGCCGACTTCGAGGACCTGCGAGCCGCCATCGGCCGCCTGCGCCTGAACGACGCGTCCTTCAGCTACGAGATGGAGACCAGCGCGGCCCTCGGCTTCGGCTTCCGCTGCGGGTTCCTCGGCCTGCTGCACCTGGAGATCATCCAGGAGCGGCTCTCCCGCGAGTTCGACCTGGACCTGATCGCGACGGCCCCGTCGGTCGTCTACAAGATCACCCTGGCCCACGGCGGCGGCGAAATCGAGCTGCACAATCCGGCCGACCTGCCCGATCCCATGAAGATCGAGAGCATCGCCGAGCCCTGGATCAAGGCCACCATCTTCACGCCCGACGACTACCTGGGCGCCATCATCAAGCTGTGCCAGGACCGCCGCGGCGTGCAGCGCGAGCTGAGCTACGTCGGCGCCCGCGCCATGCTGGTCTACGACCTGCCGCTGAACGAGGTGGTCTTCGACTTCTACGACCGCCTGAAGTCGATCTCGAAGGGCTACGCCAGCTTCGACTACTCCATCGAGGAGTACCGGGCCGGCGACCTGGTGAAGATGTCGATCCTGGTCAACTCCGAGCCGGTGGACGCCCTCTCCATGCTGGTCCACCGCGACCGGGCCGAGAGCCGCGGCCGGGGCATGGTGGAGAAGATGAAGGACCTGATCCCGCCGCACATGTTCCAGATCCCGATCCAGGCGGCCATCGGGGGTCGGATCATCGCGAGAGAAACCGTACGCGCGCTCCGCAAGGACGTGACGGCCAAGTGCTACGGCGGCGACGCCACCCGCAAGCGCAAGCTCCTCGACAAGCAGAAGGAGGGCAAGAAGCGCATGCGCCAGTTCGGCAAGGTCGAGATCCCGCAGGAAGCCTTCATCGCCGCGCTGAAGATGGACGAGAACTAGCGGACCCGCCTGGCTCGTCATCCCCGGGCTCGATGCGGAGATCCATTCCAGGGCGTCCGCTGGGTCCGCACGCCTTCCGGAACCGCCGCTTGGATGGCCGGGTCGAGCCCGACCATGACGAGTAGGTGTGTGGCGGCTCCCTATGGCGCGGCGACCTTCCCGGCCTTCACCACGCCCGCCACCGTCTCCAGCACCTTCACGTCCGCCAGCGGGTCACCCTCCACCGCTATGAGGTCGCCGGCGAAGCCCGGCTCGACGCGGCCGATCTCCCGCTCCATCCGCAGCGCCGCGGCGGCCTCGGTCGTGGCCGCGCGGATGGCCTGGGCCGGGGTCATGCCGAAGCGGACCATGTAGGCGAACTGGCGCGCGCCGAGGCCGTAGGGATAGACCGCCGCGTCGGTGCCGAAGGTGAGTTTCACCCCCGCCGCCACGGCCTTGCGGAAGCCCTCGCGCTGGACGTCGGTAGTCTCGCGGTTCTTGCGCAGGTACTCGGCCGGCCAGTGCTCGCGGGTCCCGACCTCCTCGATCCAGTCGCCGTTGTAGATGTCCATGTCGAGCCAGACGCCGCGGGCCTTCGCCAGGGCGATCCCCTCGTCGTCGATCAGGCTGGCGTGCTCGATGGTGCGGGCGCCGGCGCGGATCGCCGCCTTGATCGCCGCCGCGCCGTGGGCGTGGGCGATGCAGTATTTCCCGAGCGCCTTCGCCTCGTCACAGGCGGCCTTGATCGTTGGCTCGTCCAGCTCCAGCGCGCCCGGCTCGCTGCCCACGGCGAGCACGGCGCCGCTGGCGATGATCTTGATGAAGTCCGCCCCGCCGCCGATCAGCGCGCGCACCTTCGCCTGCGCCTCGGCCGGGTTGCGCGCCTCGCCCATCCGGAACACCGCCGGGATGGGCGTGCCCTTCGGCGCACCCGTCACCGCCCCGCCGCCGCCCGGTTTGGTGATGTAGGCGCCGGCGACCACCATCCTCGGCCCCTCGACCCAGCCCTTGGCGATGGCGTCCCGGAGCGTCACGTCGGAGAGGCCGCGGTAGGCGCCCACGTCGCGCACGGTCGTGAAGCCGGCGCGCAGCATGGTCCGCGCGGCCTCGGCGCCCTTCAGCGCCGTCTCGCCCTCGGAGTGCTTCAGCGCCTCGGCCGGATCGTCGGTCTGGCCGAAGCCGTCGGCGACATGGGTGTGCAAGTCGATCAGGCCGGGCAGCACCGTGTAGCGCGACCAGTCCAGCACCCGGCCGTCCGCCGGCGGCGGCGCCCAGGCCGACACCTCGGCGATCCGGCCATCGACGATCTTGATCCGCCGGTCGGCCGCGGCCTCACCCTTCGCCGGGTCGACCAGCCGTCCGGCGTGGACGTACAGGGTCTCAGCGCGGGCGGGCGCTGCGAGCAGCAGGCTGGCGAGCAGGAGGGCGGACGTTCTGAGCATCCGTCCAGGCTAGAGCAGCTTCGGCCGGCGGTGGTACCGTATTCGGGCGCGCCAAGGGATCGAACCGCCGTGACCAAGCACCGGATTTACACGACCAGCGTGGCGAGCGTTTACCCGCTCTATGTCGCCAAGGCGGAGAAGAAGGGGCGCACCAAGGACGAGGTCGACGAGATCGTCCGCTGGCTCACCGGCTTCAGCCAGGCGGGGCTGGAGGCCCAGCTTGCGGCCAGATCGGACTTCGAGACCTTCTTCGCCCAGGCGCCGCGGCTTAATCCGGCGCGGGCCGAGATCAAGGGCGTGGTCTGCGGCGTGCGGGTCGAAGAGGTCGAGGAGCCGCTGATGCGGGAGATCCGCTACCTCGACAAGCTCATCGACGAGCTCGCCAAGGGCAAGGCGATGGAGAAAATCCTGCGGGGATAGGGCGAACGGCCTCTAGCTCTCGCCCGCGGCCTTCAAGGCGCTCCGCAGATTCACCTCCAGCAGCTCGTTCGCCAGCGGCCGGTCGTCGGGCACGGCGCGAGACAGCATCAGCGCACCCACCATCCGCGCGACCAGCTCGACGGCCCGCGCGCGACGGTCCGCGCCGTCCGGCAGCCCGGCTTGCACCGAGGCGATCATCGCCTCCAGCCCGTCGGCGAAAACGGCCTTCACCTCCGGCGGCTGGCGCGCCACGTCGCCGGCCAGGGCCGCGGCGGGACACGTCTGGCCCGGCGCGTTACGAGCCGCCTTCGACAGGTAGCGCGGCAGCAGATCCGCCAACGGGCCGACCCGCGCGCGTTCGTCCGCCATCTGGGTCCAGGCGCTGTCCAGCGCCTCGGCCGCCAGCGCCTGCTTGGACGGGAAGTGATTGTAGAAGCCGCCATGGGTGAAGCCGGCGGCCTTCATCACGTCGCCGACGGCCACCTCCTCGAACCCGCGCTCGCGGAACAGCTTCGCCGCCGCCGCCAGCACGCGGTCGCGGTTCTCCTTCGCCTGGGCCTTGCTGATCCTCATGTCGAACCTCGCGCTTGACGCCCACAATAATGATGCTCATCATCATTAAAAGTCAATCACGGCGGGGAGCCTGACTGTGCCTCTTTGGAAGATCTATCACCCGGTCGGCGCCTTCTCGGCCGACGACAAGCAGCAGCTCTCGAAGCGGATCACCGATCTCTACAAGCGCCTGCCCAGGTTCTACGTGGGCGTGGTGTTCCAGGAGGTGGCGCCCGATTCTTTCTACGTTGCGGGCGAGCCGGCCACGAACTTCGTGCGGATCTGGGTGGACCATATCGCCCGGACGCTCCCCAATGCCGAGGCGCGGACATGGTGGATCGGCCAGTGCGACGAGGCGCTGGCGCCGTTCATCCGCGACCGCGGGTTCGACTGGGAGTTCCACATCGACGAGACGTCGTTCGAGCTGTGGTCGATCCAGGGCATGCGTCCGCCTCTCGCCGGCACGGAGGACGAAAAGCGCTGGATTGCCGAGAACCGGCCGACGCCCTTGACGGGGACCTGAAGTCCCCGCGTCAGCCTAGAGCTGGTTGAATTCCCCGCAGCGGCACTTGACCACCACGTCGTTGAAGAAGGTGCGGTCGGCGCGGACCAGTTCCTGGCGGCAGGCGCCGCAGGCATAGGCCGGACCTTCGCTGTCACGGGGGGCCTCGTCGGCCTGCAGCACGGTGCGGCGGCCCACGAACAGACCCGGGAAGGTACGCAGCTCAATCATCACTCTGCTCCAAGATGGGCCAGGGGGAGCTGGCCGCTCTTCGCAATGCAAAACCCATGAAAGCAAATCCTGTTGCGGCGCAATGACAGAACGGCGCCCACAGGCCGGATTTCTCCTGTGAAGCGAGCGCAATCCCTTTCTCCGCAAGGAATCCGCTCAGCCGGCGCCCGATTTCGCAGCGCAACGTTATCCGGCCGCGCACCGCCGCATTCCTGCCGCGAGCTTGACTACAACGGCGACGCAAGGGACCTAGTCGCCAACATCTGCAGGGATCGCCCATGCGCAAGCTGATCGTGCTCACCGCGGCCGCCGCCGCTCTCCTGGTTTCCGCCTGCAACACCGTGTCGGGCCTCGGCAAGGACGCGCAGGCCGCCGGCCGCGCCGTGACCGGCGCCGCCGAAGACGCGAAGCGGTAGGCGCGCGACGGATTAAGGCTGCGGCCAAACGGCCGCCGCTCTTTCGTCCGGTCGTCCGATGGCGCATATGGAGCGCCATGGCCGAAATCCATCACCCGCTGTTCCGCTCGATCGGGCGAGGGCTGTCGCACCACTGCCCCGCGTGTGCGAAGGGTCGCCTGTTCGGCAAGTACCTGAAGGTCCAGCCGCGGTGCGAGGCCTGCGGACATGAGCTCGCCCGCTATCCGGCCGACGATGGCCCGGCCTACCTCACCATCCTGCTGATCGGCCACCTCATCGTGGGGCCGGCGCTGTTCTTCCCCATCGTCTGGGAAACCTCGCCGGCGATCTCCCTGCCGATCATCCTGACCGCCCTGACGCTCGTGACGCTCGTCGCCCTCCCGCGCATCAAGGGCGCGTGGATCGGCATGATGTATGCGCTGCAGGTCACCGACCGCGAACAACGGCTGCACACCGCCGACGCCGCGGACTGACCGCTCCTGGGACGTCGCCAGGCCGACTCAGGCCAGGGAACCCAACCTTCACCGCACACGTTCGCTGCGGTCGAGGTCGGGGGGCCTGAGGAGAACTAGCGAATGTCCCTGGGGACCATTCTCATCATCATCCTGATCCTGCTGCTGCTGGGCGCGCTGCCGAGCTGGGGCTATTCGCGTAGCTGGGGCTATTTCCCGAGCGGCGGCCTGGGTCTCGTCCTGGTCATCGTGATCATCCTGGTGCTGCTCGGCCGCATATAGCGTTGCAGCCGACGAGCCCGGCCCATTAGCATCCGCCCCGGTCGCGCCCCCGATGGCGCTTCGGGGGAGGATGCATGGCGGGCGGCGTGGCGGCGGGCGGCGGGATGACGCCCTGGGCGCGTATCAAGGCGATCCTGGGGGGATCCGCGGGCAACCTGGTCGAGTGGTACGATTGGTTCGCCTACACCTCCACCAGCCTCTACTTCGCCAAGCACTTCTTCCCCGGCGAGGATCCGGTCGGCCAGCAGTTGCAGACCGCCGCGATCTTCGGCGCGGGCTTCATCGCCCGGCCGCTGGGCGCCTGGCTGATGGGGATCTACGCCGACCGCGGCGGCCGGCGCGCGGCCCTGACGTTGTCGGTGGCGCTGATGAGCCTGGGCTCTTTCGCCATCGCCATTCTGCCCACGTACGCCCAGATCGGCGTCTGGGCCCAGCTCGGGCTGCTCGCCGCCCGTCTGGTCCAGGGCCTTTCCCTCGGCGGCGAGTACGGCGCCAGCGCCACCTACATGTCCGAGATGGCCGGCCATAAGCGCCGGGGCTTCTGGTCGTCGTTCCAGTACACCACGCTCGTCGGCGGCCAGCTCACGGCGCTGCTGGTGTTGGTCATCCTGCAGAACACCCTCAGTCACGAGGCCCTGGAGGCCTGGGGCTGGCGCGTGCCGTTCGCCATCGGCGGCCTGCTGGCCATCGTCGTCTTCTGGATCCGCAGCGGCCTGGAAGAGACGAAGTCCTACCTGGCGGCCGAGGGCGAGAAGGAGCGCGGCTCCACCTGGGCCCTCTTCCGCGACCACCCACGCGAGAGCGCCGCGATCCTGGCGCTGACCGCCGCCGGTTCCTTGGCCTTCTACGCCTACACGACCTACATGCAGAAGTTCCTGGTCAACACCGCGGGCTTCGCGAAGGACACGGCGACCGGGGTCATGGCGGCGGTGCTGATCATCTACATGCTGGTGCAGCCGCCCATCGGCTGGCTGTCGGACCATGTCGGCCGCAAGACGACGATCGCCGTCGGCCTGGGGATCGGCGCCCTGGTGACCTATCCCGTCATGAGCGCCATCGCCGTCGCCCAGACGCCGCTGATGGCCTTTGGCCTGATCATGATCCTGGTGCTCTGCCACTCGGGCTATTCGGCGGTGAACGCGGCGGTGAAGGCCGAGCTGTTCCCGGCCCACGTGCGCGCGCTGGGCGTCGCCCTGCCCTACGCCCTGGCCAACGCAATCTTCGGCGGCACCGCCGAATACGCCGCCGGCTGGCTGAAGAAGGAGGGGATCGAAAGCGCCTTCTATGTTTACGTGGCGATCGTGATGGCCGTGGCCGCCGTGGTGGCCTTCCGCCTGCGCAACACCAACGAGACCAGCCTGATCCTCGAGGACTGAGTGCGAACGCTGGACCTGACCGCGCTGGGCGTCTTCCTGGTCGCCTGGCTGTTCTACGAGCCGCTGCTGACCGCGTTCGGCAAGCGGCGCGGCGGGGTGCTGAACACCGACATGACGGTCATCCGCACGGCCTGGATGGTCCAAATGACCGGGCGCGAGGTGCGGCTGATGGACGGCAACCTGCTGGGCCACGCCCTGAACTCGGCGTCTTTTTTCGCCTCCTCCAACCTGCTGCTGATCGCCGCCGCCGCCGGCGCGCTGTTCGGCGGCGATTCGACTTTCCGCTCGGTCTCGGCGCTGGAGGTGGTGAAGACCTCGTCGCGGTTCCTGTTCGAGGTTCAGCTCGCCCTTGTGCTGCTCACCCTCGCGCGCGGCCTGCTCGACTTCATCTGGTCGATCCGCCAGCTCAACTACTGTCTGGCGGCGATGGGCGCGACGCCCGAGCCGCTGCCGGCCGGCGAGCGGCCCGTCTTCGGAGAGGTCCTGGCGCGGCTGCTGAACCCGGCGCTGGGCGCCTTCAACTCGGGCGTCCGCGGCTACTACTTCGCGCTGGCGGCCGCGGCGTGGCTGTTCGGCGCCTGGGCCCTGATCGGCGCGACGGTGGGCGCGGTGGCCCTGCTCTTCTGGCGCCAGCGCAGCTCGGCCGCCGCCCAGGCCATCCACGACTTCCGCAACCTGATCGAGGCTAGAGACCCAGTTCCGCCCGCGCCGCCTTCGTGAGCTTGGCCGCGATCAGGCCGTGTGCGCCGGCGATCCAGTCCGGGGCCAGGTCGGGCTCCAGGTCTTCCAGGTCGACGATCACCCACGAGCCCTTGGCCAGGTAGGGCGCCTGCCGCCCCGGCCCGTCCTGGGTCAGCACTTCGAAGCCGATCTCCGAGACCTTGAACGACAGGCCGCCGCGCAGGCCGCAGATGGCGAACACCTTGCCGCCCACCTTGTAGACGTCCGATCCGCCCCACTGGACCACGTGGGTGACCGCCGGCAGCGCCATGGCGCAGGCGTGGACCTCGTCGCGCGTCACAGCCCGATCCCGGCCTTCTGCGCGCGCGTCAGCTTCGCGGCGACCAGGCTGTGCGCCGTCCTGATCCAGCCGGCCACCTCGGCCGCGTCCTGGGCGCCAAGATCGTCCAGCGTCACCCACTTCGCCCGCGCCAGATAGGCGGCCGGCGTCGCGCGACCTTCCTGCACCAGCGCCTCGAAGGCGATGTCCGTGGCCTTGAACGACAGCTTGGAATAGGCGGCGTCGGTCGCAGCGAACATCTTCCCCGCGACCTTGTAGACGTGATCGTCGCCCCACTGGACGTCCATGTGCACGCCCGGCAGGGCCAGGCACGCCGCGTGCAGTTCCTCCCGCGTCATCGCCGTCAGGCCGAAGCGCCGAGGCCGGCGGGGCAGGACACGCCCGTCCCGCCGATGCCGCAATAGCCGTCCGGGTTCTTGGCCAGGTACTGCTGGTGGTAGTCCTCGGCGAAATAGAACGGCGCGGCGGGCTGGATCTCGGTGGTGATGCGGCCGAAGCCGCGCTTCGACAGCTCGGCCTGGTAAGCCTCGCGCGAGGCCTCCGCCTCCGCCGCCTGGGCGTCGTTGGTCACATAGAGGCCGGAGCGATACTGCGTGCCGATGTCGCCGCCCTGGCGCATGCCCTGGGTGGGGTCGTGGTTCTCCCAGAACACCTTCAGCAGGTCGCGATAGGTCACCACCCGCGGATCGAACACCACCAGCACCGACTCGGTGTGACCGGTGCGGCCGGAGCAGACCTCCTCGTAGGTGGGGTTCGGCGTCAGGCCCTGCTGGTAGCCCACGGCGGTCACGTGCACGCCTGGAACCTGCCAGAACACGCGCTCGACGCCCCAGAAGCAGCCCATGCCGAAATAGGCGGCCTCCAGCCCGTCGGGGTATGGCCCCTTCAGCGGCTGGCCGTTCACGAAGTGCATCTCCGCCGTGGGGATCGCATGCGCCCGCCCCGGCAGGGCCGTGTCCGCGGTCGGCAGGTCGAGGGGCTTCTTGAAGAACACGGGACGTCTCCGGAAACAGGGCGGATAGGAAGCCCCGTCCGCTCCGAATACACCCAAAGTCGAGCCGCGAGGATACCGCCCGCGCCGGACCGCCTGCGACGGCGACCATGCGCCGCTTGCCCCCCAAAGCCTCCTGCCTGTATATGCCCGCCTTCCGCCGGGGCCCACTCCCCCGCGCGGGTGTGGTGAGGTGGCCGAGTGGTTGAAGGCGCACGCCTGGAACGCGTGTATAGGGGAAACTCTATCGAGGGTTCGAATCCCTCTCTCACCGCCACTCGCAGCATTAGCTTGTCAGGTTTCGCGACCGCCGCGATCAGGGTTCCGACGATGTGATCGTCAGAATCGCCTTCGCGCGGATGTCGCCGGACGAGCGGCCGACGAGGATGTCGTACGCGCCTGGCTCGATCCGCCAGCGCCCCCCCTCCACGTCCCAGTAGGCGAAGGCGCCGGGCTCCAGGTCCAGCGCAACGCGGCGTCGCTCGCCCGGCGCCAGGGCGACCTTGGCGAACGCCTTCAGTTCCTTGGGCGGGCGGGCGACGGTGCTGTCGAGGGCGGCCACGTAGGCCTGAACCACCTCCTGGCCCGCGCGGTCGCCGGTGTTGGTCACCTCGACCTCGATGCGCACCGGCTGGCCCACGGCGACCGACGTGGGCGCCGTTAGGTCCGAGATTTCGAAGGTCGTGTAGGCCAGGCCGTGGCCGAACGGAAACAGCGGCCTCACGGGGTTCGCGTCGAACCAGCGGTAGCCGACGCCAAGCCCTTCGGCGTAGTCGCAGACCAGCGGATCCGGACCCGGCGCGTGGGCGGGGTGGTCGCCGAAGGCGCGGGGGAAGGTGAGCGGCAGCCGCCCCCCGGGCGCCCGCTCGCCGAACAGCACGGCGGCCAGGGCGTCCGGCCCCGCCTCCCCCGGCAGCCAGAGCTGCAGCACGGCCGGCGCGTCGGCGATCCACGGCATGGCGAACGGCGAGCCGGTGTTCAGCACCACCACCGTGCGCGGGTTGGCCGCCAGCACGGCGCGCGCTAGGTCGTCCTGCGCACCTGGCAGGTCGAGGCTCTCGCGGTCGTAGCCCTCGGCCTCGGTGGCCGAGCCCGATCCGAGCACCAGCACGACCGCATCGGCCTGGGCGGCGGCCGCCACCGCGTCGGCGATGGAGGGCGGCGGCGGGCGGACGCCGATGGCGACGTAGTCCTGGTCCGGATCGGCCGGCCGATAGTCCATCCGGATGGGATAGCCGCGGCCGGCCTCCAGCTCGATCCGCGCGAGGCGGCGAGGCGTCAGCACGCCCATCACGTCCAGCCGGTCGGCGCTCGCCGGCGTGTCGGGGGCGACCAGGATCTGGCCGTCCAGCCAGAGGCTCGCGCCGCCGGTGGCGCGCACGCTGAACTCGTAGGTCCCCGTCGCCTCGGGCCAGAACCATCCTGTCCACCGGAACGCGCCATAGGCCGGCCGGCGCGCCGAGGCGATGGCGCCGCTGACCCAGCGCACCAAGTGGCGCTCGATGCCGGTGCTGTTCGGCTCGCCGGAGAAATCGTCGGCTGCGAAATAGGCCGCATTCAGGCCCTCGGCCTCGCGCGCTTCGGACGGACTGAACTGGCTGCGGACGGCGGGGGGCGGCACGGCGTCATTGTCGGCCCCCTGCGCTTCGAGCACGACGACGCCGTCGCCAAGGCGGCGGCGGACCGCAGCGGTGATCGAGCCGTCCGCCTCGGTCGCCACCTGCGAACTGCCGCCGCCCTGCAGCATGCAGCGCACGGCGTTCGGCCCGATCACCGCGAGGGTTCCGAGCGAGGGCGACAACGGGAGAAGGCCGCCCTCGTTCTTCAGCAGCACCATGCCATCGCAGGCGGCCTCGAACGCCACGGCGCGGTGGCGCGGAGTCACCCGCTCGCCCGGCGGACGATCCACGGCCGCGAGCTCCGATCGAACGATGAGCCGCAGAACCCGCCGCGCGTTGTCGTCGATCTGCGCCTGCGGAACCTCGCCGGCCGCCACCGCCGCCAGCAGCTTGTCGCCGAACCACCTGGCCGGCCCCGGCATCTCGAGGTCAAGCCCCGCGTTGGCGGCCGGCGCGGTCGAGCGGACGGCGGTCCAGTCCGAGACCACGAGGCCTTCGTAGCCCCACTCGGTCTTCAGAATGTCCGTGAGCAGGCGGCGATGCTCGGAGGCGTAGGTCCCGTTCAGTTTGTTGTAGGACGCCATCACCGTCCAGGGATCGGCCTCCCGCACCACCCGCTCGAATGCCGCCAGGTAGATCTCCCGCAGGGTCCGTTCGTCGACCCGGGCGTCGACGCGGAAGCGCTCCAGTTCCTGGTTGTTGGCGGCGTAGTGCTTGAGCG
>NZ_JANINU010000030.1 GCF_024508875.1 Phenylobacterium sp. | reverse complement strand
CCTCCTCCCCCGCCGCCCCCGCCGCCTCCGCCCCCGCCGCCGCCTCCTCCGCCCCCGCCGCCTCCGCCGGCTCCGGCCTATGAGGCCAAGCAGTTCATCGTCTACTTCCCGTTCGATCAGTACGTGATCACGCCGGAAGCCCAGGCGGTGATTACCGACGCGGCCAACTACGCCAAGGGCGGCAACGCGACCCGCGTGGTCGTCGTGGGCCACGCCGACACCTCCGGTTCGGCCGCCTACAACGTCCGCCTGTCGGAACGCCGTGCGAAGGCCGTGGCCGACGCTCTGGTCGGCGCGGGCGTGGGTCAGACCACCCTGTCGGTCGACTGGAAGGGCGAGACCATGCCTGCGGTCGCCACCGGCGACGGCGTGAAGGAACCGCTGAACCGCCGTTCGACGATCGACATCAACTTCTAAGTCGATCGAAGACTGCGAATGAGATTGGGGCCCGGTGGAAACGCCGGGCCCTTTTCTTATGCGCTCAGATCGGCAGTTGGGTCGTCGACTTCACTTCCTCGAGCACGGCGTAGGTGCGGGTCTCGCGCACGCCGGGGATGCGGACGAGCACGTCCTCCAGGAACTTGCGCCAGGCGGCCAGGTCGCGGACGCGGGACTTGATCAGGTAGTCGAAGCCGCCCGCCACCATGTGGCACTCCAGGACGTCGGGCGCCTTCCGGGCCGCGGCGGCGAAGGTGTCGAAGACCTCGGGCGTGGTCCGGTCCAGCACGACCTCCACGAAGATGAGGACGCCGCGCTCCACCTTTTCGGGATCCACCAGGGCTGCGAAGCCGGTGATGTAGCCGCTCTCGCGCAGGCGCCGCACGCGGTCGGAACAGGCCGAGGGCGAGAGGTTGCAGCGCTCGGCCAGTTCGGCGTTGCTGATGCGGCCGTCGGCCTGCAGCGTCCGCAGCAGCCGGCGATCCGTCTCGTCCAGCCGTAGATTGTTCGACATTCCCGCCTCGCGCCTCATGTTCTTCGGCGCGCATACATATCTAACGCAGCACATTCGGCGAAGGGTCGCCTACTCCGGAGGTTCTGAACGATGGAGATGCAGATGGCGTTCGATCACCTGGACGATGGCAAGTTCGCCGACGAACGCACGGCGCTGGCCACGTTGCTCGCCGCCAAGCCGTTGTCGCACCAGGACCGGGAGGCCGTGCAGACCGAGGCCGAAGCGCTGGTCCGGGCGGCGCGGAAGAACGCCAACCGCCAGGGGGTGGTCGAGAGCTTCCTGCAGGAGTTCAGCCTGTCCACGCGCGAGGGCCTGGCGCTGATGTGCCTGGCCGAGGCGCTGCTGCGGACGCCCGACGAAGAGACGCGCGACCGGCTGATCGCCGAAAAGATCGCTTCGGCCGATTGGGCCAGCCATGCCGGGCAGTCGGACTCCATGCTGGTGAATGCGTCCACATGGAGCCTGATGCTCACGGGCAAGATCATCGACCCGGACCAGGAGGCG
Source organism: Phenylobacterium sp. (assembly GCF_024508875.1). Lineage (GTDB taxonomy): Bacteria > Pseudomonadota > Alphaproteobacteria > Caulobacterales > Caulobacteraceae > Phenylobacterium. Next base: position 10,393 of record NZ_JANINU010000030.1, on the reverse strand, counting down.
CGGTCCGACCTGCCGGGCTTCATCAAGCGGCTGGCCGGGCGGCTGGGCGAGCCGGTGATCCGGCGGGCGGTGGGCGCGGCGGTGCGGATCATGGGCGAGCAGTTCGTGCTGGGCGCCACGATCGAGAAGGCGATCAAGCGGGCCGGGGCGGACGGCTTCGTCTGCTCGTTCGACATGCTGGGCGAGGGCGCCCGCACCGACGCCGACGCCGACCGCTACGAGAAGGCCTACGCCGACGCCATCCGCTCGGTGGCCAAGCATGCCAGGGGCCAGGGGCCGGAGCGGGGGCATGGCGTCTCGGTGAAGCTGTCCGCGCTGTCGCCCAGGTACGAGGCGCGGCAGGCGGAGCGGGTGTTCGCCGACCTCTATCCGCGGATCCTGCGGCTGGCGCAGATCGCGGCCGAGGCGGACATCAATTTCACGCTGGACGCCGAGGAGGCCGACCGGCTGGCGATCTCGCTGGAGCTGCTGGACAAGCTGGCGCGCGAGCCGTCGCTGGGCGCCTGGCGCGGCCTGGGGCTGGCGGTGCAGGCCTATCAGAAGCGCGGGCCGCAGACGATCGAGGCGGTGGCCGGCATCGCGCGGTCCAGCGGCCGGCGGCTGATGGTGCGCCTGGTCAAGGGCGCCTACTGGGACAGCGAGATCAAGCGCGCCCAGGTGGCGGGCCTGCCCGGCTATCCGGTCTATACGACCAAGGCGGCGACCGACGTCAGCTACCTGGTCTGCGCGCGGGCGATGCTGGGCGCCGCGCCGCACCTGTACGGCCAGTTCGCCACCCACAACGCCCACACGCTGGCGGCCGTCCGGCTGATGGCCAGCCAGATGGGCCTCAGCCCCGAGTTCCAGCGCCTGCACGGCATGGGCGAGGCGCTCTACGCGGCGGCCAAGGACCGCTACGGCGAGTTCCCGCTCAGGGTCTATGCGCCGGTCGGCAGCCATGAGGACCTCCTCCCTTACCTGGTCCGGCGCCTGCTGGAGAACGGCGCCAACACCTCGTTCGTCCACGCCCTGCTCGACGAGAAGACGCCCGTCGCCAAGGTGGTCGTCGACCCCATCGCCGCGGTGGAGGCCGCCGGGGCCGGGCCGCACCCGAAGATCCCGCTGCCGCGCGACCTGTACGGACCGGGGCGGAAGAACTCGGGCGGCCTGGACCTGTCCATCGCCCAGGTCCGGGACCAACTCGTCGCCGCCATCGCCCGGCTGGACGAGGAGGTGCTGGAAGCCGCCCCCGTCGTCTCCGGCCAGCTCGTCAAGGACGGCGCCGGCCAGGCCGCCGTCTCGCCCGCCCGCCTGGGCCAGAAGATCGGCCAGGTCTGGGCCGCCTCCACCGCCGACGTCGACGCCGCCTTCGCCGCCGCCCGGGGCGCCCAGAAGGCCTGGGACCGCCGGGGCGGCGAGGGCCGGGCCAAGATCCTGCGCGCCATGGGCGATGCGCTGGAGGCCCACCGCGACCGGCTGATCGCGATCTGCGTCCGCGAGGCCGGCAAGACCCTGGCCGACGCCATCGCCGAGGTGCGCGAGGCGGCCGACTTCTGCCGCTACTACGCCCTCCTGGCCGAGCAGCAGTTCGCCCAGCCCGACACGATGCGCGGGCCGGTCGGCGAGACGAACCAGCTCAGCCTGCACGGCCGGGGCGTGTTCGTCTGCATCAGCCCGTGGAACTTCCCCCTGGCCATCTTCACCGGCCAGGTGGCGGCGGCGCTGGCGGCGGGCAACGGCGTGCTGGCCAAGCCCGCCGAACAGACCCCGATCGTCGCCACCGAGGCCGTCCGCCTGTTCCACGCCGCCGGCGTGCCGGCCGACCTGCTCCACCTCCTGCCCGGCGACGGCGCCACGGTGGGCGCGGCGCTCACCGCCCACCCAGGCTGCGACGGCGTGGCCTTCACCGGCGGCACCGACACCGCCTGGGCGATCAACCGCACCCTGGCCGCCCGCCAGGGCCCCATCGTGCCGTTCATCGCCGAGACCGGCGGGCTGAACGCCATGTTCGTCGACACCACCGCCCTGCGCGAACAGGTGCTGGACGACGTGCTGCTCTCCGGCTTCGGCTCGGCCGGCCAGCGCTGCTCGGCCCTGCGTCTCCTCTTCGTGCCGCACGAGACGGCCGACCTGATCCTCGCCGGCCTCACCGGCGCCATGCAGACCCTGGTGGTCGGCGACCCGGCCGACCCGCGCACCGACATCGGCCCCGTCATCGACGCCGACGCCCACGCCGCCCTGGAGGCCCACGTCCAGCGCCTCCAGGCCGAGGCGAAGATCCTGGGCCGCCTGGAGGCGCCGGCCGGCGGGCACTTCTTCGCCCCCACCCTGGCCGAGATCCCCAACGCGTCCTTCCTGCAGAAGGAGGTGTTCGGCCCCATCCTGCACGTGGTCCGCTACGATCCGGCCAAGCTGGACCAGGCCGCCGCCCCGCTGGTCCAGGCCCGCTACGGCCTGACCCTGGGGGTCCACAGCCGGATCGAGGCCTTCGCCGAGGAGGTCCAGGCCGCGGTCCCGGCCGGCAACGCCTACGTCAACCGCTCGATGATCGGCGCGGTGGTGGGCGTCCAGCCGTTCGGCGGCGAGGGCCTGTCGGGCACGGGCCCCAAGGCCGGCGGCCCCCACGCCCTGCTGCGCTACGCCGTCGAGCGCGCCGTCAGCGTCAACATCACCGCCCAGGGCGGAGACCCGGCCCTCCTGAACCTGGACGCCTAGCCGCGGCCCCTAGCCCTCCGCCTCATGGAGGAGGGCTGGGACATGCGCCGGCGCCCGGCCGCGGGGCGGTCCGGGGGAACGGTTTCAAGAACTTGAGAAAGACCCGGCTCCGCCCCGGCCCTAGCCGGAGCCCTTCCAGCGGGGGCGGACGGGATATTCGCTGATGTCGTCGAGGTAGGTCTGGATGACCGCGTCCTCGGGTTCGGGCAGCTCGCGCCAGCGGGCCGCGTTGTCGGGATTGAGCTGCAGCTCGGCGCACAGCTCGGCCACATATTCGTCCAGCGGCCGGGTGGTGAAGTCGGGCTCGCACCGCTCCTCGACCAGCCAGTCCTCGAGCTGGCGATAGCAGAAGCCCTCCAGGCGCTGCTCGTCCTCCACCTCGCTCTTCTCGAAGCCCTCCGACCAGATCACCCGGCGCACGGCGTCGCGCATCTCGGCGGTCCGCCGGTTGGCGGCCTCGACGTCGACCGGGAACAGGCGACGGGGCGGCGCGTCCTCCGGGTCGGGCGGAGGGTTCAGGGCCGCGTCGGCCTCGGCGTCCTGCCGCGCGGCGCGCGCGGCGGCCTCGGCCTCCCGCGCCGTCCGCGCCTTCAGCGCCACGGTCTGGCGCAGCGAGCGCGCCATCCGCTGATAGGTGCGCCCGGCCGCATCGGCCCGCTCGTCGTCCGCCGCCAGGAACCGCGCATGCGCCCGCTCCGCGGCGGCGAGATCGAGCTCGGCCAGCCGCGCCAGCATCGCCTCGTCGGAGAGGGTGGCCGCAGGAGACATTAGCGGGAGTGGAACATGCTGCTACGTCAGAAACGGACGTACATGGGGGGCGGCTTTGCGCCAGACGGCGACGCTGGGATCGAGCCGGGAAGCGGACATGCGCCCGCGAGGCCAGCGACAAGCGCAGCGTGGCTCCAAGTGCCGACGTCGTCCCGCATTCTCCTGCTGCGGAGGAGATCTCCACCTGCAAGTGGCGACAGACGATCTATCTGGTACCTTGGAGGTCCCCTCTTCCGGGGCGTGGGCGGTCGAATGTGATTCGGTCGTACGCGATTGGTGAGCGGAGCTTCCAATGGCGCGGAAATCCCGCGTCGCGATTCACATCCGGATAGACGTTGCGGCACTGCTTGCGGTGCTTGTTCTGCTGCTTGTCCTGATTACATCGTGACCTTGCCGGCGGGGGCGACCCCGCCGGCATCCGCGATCCGCGCCACGGAAGCGTCGGTGCGGTGCCCTCCCCGGGGACCGAACCTAGAGTTCGCGTGGAGTCCCTATTGCCGCCAGTTTGGGCGGGGAGCCTGTCATGCAGCCGCTTATCCCGCTACGCTACGCGTGACACGGGTGGAGCCAACATTGCTGGACATCGTCTTTGGTGAGAATGCGGGCACGATCCCAGCGCAGTCGCTTCAGGCGGAACTGCAAAATCTCGACGTCTCCGGTACCTTGTACCTCGGTTATCCGGTCCTTTCGACGGCTGACGGGAAGGTCTTCGTCGACGCACTTCTGGTGAGTGAGACACACGGTCTCGTTGCTTTCGACTTGTCTTCGAGGATCGAAGGCGCTCGCCCGAGCGAGGAGGAGAAAGCCGAGATAGCTGATCGGCAGAACCAGATTTACGCGTCAATTTACAACAAACTGAATACCTACGCGAGCCTACGACGCGGGCGGTCGCTCGCCGTGGTAGTGGGGGTCATCACCTATCATACAGGATTGGCGGAACCGATTGAGGACGGCGACTTGGTCGCCACACCCCCGGCCGGGTTACCCAAAGTCATCGAGCGATTTGGTGAGGTCCCACCTGATGTGCTCCGGGCCCTGAATGCCGCAGTTCAACGGGTCTCTACGCTGCGGCCGCCAAACAAGCGAGAGCACGTAGTGCGGGCGGACTCGCGCGGAGCAATCCTTAAGCGCATCGAGCGCGAGATCGCCAACCTGGACAATTGGCAGAACAAGGGTGCGATTGAATACGCCAACGGCCCGTATCCGAGGTCTCGCAGGATCGGGAAAAACCGTCGTTCTGGCGTTGAAAGCAGCCTATCTTCATGTGCGGCACCCAGAGTGGCGCATCGCCGTGACCTTCTCGTCTCGCGCGCTCTACCAGCAGTTTCGCGACCTCATCAGGCGTTTCACGTACGACCAGATAGAGGATGATCCTGACTGGGATCGGCTGCTCGTCATGCACGCTTGGGGCAGCACTCGCGAGCCCGGGGTCTATTCCACCGTCTGCTCGCACTACGGTGTAGTTCCAATCGACTGGCGGACTGCCAATGAGCGCTATGGCAACCGCTCGTTCGAGGGGGTGTGTGAGGAACTGAACAAAGTGATCACGGCCCAGGGCGCAAAGCCTGTGTTCGATGCCGTGCTGGTCGATGAAGCGCAGGATCAGCCCACAGCATTTTACCGAATGCTTTACAGCGTTGTGCCGCCGCCGCACCGCATCATGTGGGCCTACGACGATCTTCAAAACCTCGGCGACTACGAGATGCGGTCTGAAGAGGTTCTGTTCGGATCAGACGCCAATGGCGAACCGCTTGTTCGCCTGCGGAATGAAGCGCACAAGCCGAAGGAGGATATCGTTCTTCCTGTCTGCTACCGAAACACTCCGTGGGCGCTCGCGACGGCTCACGCCCTCGGCTTCGGCATCTACAGACCGCAAGGGCTCGTTCAGATGTTCGACGAGGCGTCAATTTGGCCACGCATCGGGTATGAAGTGACCGGCGGACGGCTTGAGCTCGGCCACCATGTGCGGCTTCAAAGAAGGGCGGAATCCTACCCTTCCTATTTCCCGCAACTACTCAGCCCCGCCGATGCAGTCCAAGCACACGTTTTCGGAACGGAACAGGAGCAGTACGAGGCTCTTGCGGCCGCTATTACGCAAAACTTGCGGGAGGATGAGCTCGACCATAGCGACATCCTGATCGTTCTTCCGAACACATATACATCGAAGAAGGTTGGTGCGCGGGTGATGTCGGCCTTGGCCAAAGCCGAAGTACCGGCGCACTTGGTGGGCGTCACAACGAGCCGTGATGAGGTCTTCCAACGCGGCTCGGTCGCCGTCACACACATTCATCGGGCCAAGGGCAATGAAGCCGCGATGGTCTACATCGTAAACGCCGAATATTGCCAAGGCGGGTTCGAGCTTAGCCGCAAGCGAAACATCCTTTTCACGGCAATCACGCGTTCACGGTGTTGGGTTAGGATATTTGGCGTCGGCGACGCCATGGCTGGGCTGGCTGCTGAGTGCGAAGCCGCCCGCGCGCACAATTTCGAGCTCGACTTCGACTACCCAACTCAGGAGCAGATCGAGAAGTTAGCTCGCGTGCATCGAGATATGCCAGAGCACGAGAAGCGACAGTGGCAGGGCAAATTCAGCGCCATCGAGGACGTGCTTAGGGCAGTCGAGGCTGGAGAAGTTCCTGCCGATGCGCTCCCCAAAAACATCAGGGAGAAGCTGGGCCTAGAAGCGGACCAGCAAAGTTAGGATGAGCGTTGCCGCGCTTGCTCGCCGCATCACGCAGTTCGGCTTCGATCTGCTCGGCAGCGAGTTTGCGCTCGACGCGAGGGCGCACGTAGCTGAGTCACTTTCAAGCACGCGCTCGGCCCTCATGTGGGTTCGTGACCATCCAGACGCTTCGCTCATCATCGACGATCCGGCGCGCATCTTGGACTACTTGGCGCTTCTCGAACGGAAAGAATACTCATTCCTAATGCACGATGGGGCCATCGTGCAGGTGTCATACACTTTCGAAGGGACGGACATAGATCGCCACAGATTGCTGTATTATCCGTGTCCATTCTCGATTGACGCCACGCTACTCGACGAACTTGAGGTCAGCCTTTCGGATCTAATCCGAGAAATTTACATGGAGGACTTGGAGCGCAGTGTGGCGCTCCGATCACCTGTCCGATTCGACTATGCCCCGGAGGCGGCGGCAGACTTCCATCCCGCCTCCCACATCACGTTCAACGAGCAATCGTGCCGTATTCCCGTCCGTGCGCCAATGCGTTTCGATCAGTTCATGAGGTTCGTGCTCGAGAATTTCTACCCAAGTATCCTTGAGGACGAAAGCATCTCAGCTGCGATCTTGAATGAACGTGACGGGGAGTGTTTGTCTGACCATGATCGTAACCGCATCCATCTAACGTGGCGAAGCGCCTAGATTGGTCCTCGCTTATTCCTCGCTCTTGCTCCGACGAGCCATAGGTCCGGGCGCAAACCTCGCTACCGTCCCGGATGCGGACCTTCCCAACCGCCCTTGAGTCAGAACCCGCCCCCTACGCCCCCACCAGCCTCTCCACGCCCAGCGCCTGCGCCGTCACCCCCTCCGCCCGCAGGCGCTCGGGCAGTTCGCCCCGCACCAGCAGCCCGGCCAGCGCCTCGCCCATGGCCGGAGCGGTCTGGATGCCGTAGCCGCCTTGGCCGGCGAGCCAGACGAAGGCGGGGTCGCGGGGGTCGGGGCCGAGGACGGGGACGCGGTCGGGGGTGAAGGTGCGCAGGCCCGCCCAGGTGTGGGTGACGCGGCGGACCTGTTCGGTGGTGGCGTCCTCGAAGTGCTGGACGGCGTAGGCGACGTCGAGGTCGTCGGCCCAGGCGTCGCAGGGGTCGCTGGGCGTCTCGTCCACCGGCGAGAGCATGAAGCCGCCGGCGTCGGGCTTGAAGTAGAAGCGGTCCTCCACGTCGATGACGAACGGCCAGTCGGCGAGGCCCTGGGCGTGCTGGGGCGTCAGCCGCACGGCCGTGCGGCGGAAGGGGGCGAGGCCGAGGTCGGAGAGGCCGGCCAGGCGGCCGAGCGGGCCGGCCCAGGCGCCGGCGGCGTTGATCAGGATCTCGGCCTCGAAGGTCTCGCCCGGGCTGCCGTCTGGCGCTGAGGCCGTGGCGCGCCAGCCGGCGGCGGTGCGCTCCAGCCGGGTGACGCGGGCGCCTGTGACGAGGCGGGCGCCGGCGGCGCGGGCCATGCGCAGGAAGCCCTGGAGCAGGCCGTCGACGTCGATGTCGGCCGAGCCCTCGTTGAGGGCGCCGCGCCAGTCGATCTCGGGCCGCAGGATGGGACAGAGGCGGCGGGCCTCGGCGGCGTCCACAGGGCGCAGGGTGGGAGCGTGCTCGGCCAGCAGGGCGTCGAGGATGGCGCCGCCGCCCGGGCCGGCGACCTGGAGGTCTGGCCGGGGGCGGACCAGCGGGTGGTCGGCGAACCCGTCGGGCGGGGACCAGAAGAAGTCGCGTGCGGCGCGGGTGACGGCGCAGACCGTGGGATGGCCGTAGGTGTCGATGTAGCTGGCGGCCGAGCGGCCGGTGGCGTGGTGGCCGGGCTGGGCCTCGGCCTCCAGCAGCACGAGCGAGCCGTGGGGGGCGAGGAAGGCGGCGGCCGAGGCGCCGGCCATGCCCGCGCCGACGATGAGGAACCGGCTTTGCATGGGCTCCTTCTGCGACGGCGGGAGGGCGGCGTCCACCGCGCGCGGGGCGGATAACGCGAAAGGCGCGCAGCCGAACGGCGCCGCTTTGCGTTGTGCCCACGGGAGAGACAGGTCGAGGGACTTCATGACGCTGCAGCAGGCCATGGCCTTCGGGCTGATGGGCGTGACCATCGGCGCCTTCATCTGGGGGCGTTGGCGCTACGACGTGATCGCGGTGCTGGCGCTGCTGCTGGGCGTGACGCTGAATATCGTGCCGGCGAAGGAGGCCTTCGACGGGTTCAAGAACGACATCACCGTCATCATCGCCTGCGCGCTGATCGTCAGCGCGGCGTTCGCCAAGTCGGGGGTGGTGGAGCTGGCGCTGCGGCCGCTGCTGCCGCACCTGAAGACGACGACGTCGCAGGTGATGCTGTTCGCCGGGGCGGTGACCGTGCTGTCGATGGTGACCAAGAACGTCGGCGCGCTGGCGATCATGATGCCGATCGCCCTGACGGTGGCCAAGCGGACGGGCACGCCGCCGTCGCGCCTGCTGATGCCGATGTCGTTCGGGGCGTTGCTGGGCGGGACGGTGACGCTGGTCGGCACCTCGCCGAACATCATCGTCTCGCAGGTGCGCCAGGACATCCTGGGCCAGCCGTTCGAGATGTACGACTACGCGCCGGTGGGGCTGGGGGTGACGGCCGTGGGGCTGGTCTTCCTGGCGTTCGGCTACCGGCTGCTGCCGAAGTCGCGGCCGACGCCCGAGGCCATGGACGCGGCGCTGGCCGCCAATCCGTACGTGACCGAGGTGGAGGTTCCCGGCCACTGGGACCCGGGCCGCACGACGTTGGGCAAGCTGCGGCGGCTGGCCAACGACGAGGTGAACGTGATGGCGCTGCTGCGCGAGGGCGAGCGGCATCCCTCGCCGCACGCCAACACGCGCATCCGGCCGGGCGACGTGCTGCTGCTGGAGGGCGAGCACCAGGCGCTGGACGACCTGATCGCGCGGCTGAAGCTGCGGCTGACCCGGTCGAACCGGCCGATCGCCATGGAGGAGCCGACCGAGGAGGTGCGGATCGTCGAGGCGGTGGTGGGGCCGGATTCGATGATGGTGGGCCGTTCGGCGCGGCAGGAGGACCTGCATACGACGCACGGGGTGAACCTGCTGGCTGTGAGCCGGGCGGGCTACCGGATCGCCAGCGCGCTGCGCACCCTGCGCCTGCGGGCGGGGGACGTGGTGGTGCTGCAGGGCGCCGAGCGGGCGCTGCCGGGCGTGCTGAAGACCCTGGGGCTGCTGCCGCTGGCCGAGCGGGAGGTGCGGCTGGGCGGGATCCGGCACGCGCTGACGCCGGCGATCATCCTGGGCGCGGCGATGGTGCTGGTGGCGCTGAAGATCGCGCCGGTGGCGATCGCGTTCTTCGGCGCGGCGGCGCTGATGGTGGCGGTGGGCGCGATCCGCATGCGCGAGGCCTATGCGGCGCTGGACGGGCCGCTCTTGATCCTGATCGCCTGCCTGATCCCGGTGTCGGACGCGATCCGGGCGACGGGCGGCGCCGACCTGATCGCCCACGGCCTGGCCGAGGCGTTCCGCGGCCAGCCGCCGATCCTGGCGCTGGGCGCGGTGATGGCGGTGGCGATGGCGGCGACGCCGTTCCTGAACAACGCGGCCACCGTGCTGATCGTCGCGCCCATCGGGGCCAGCCTGGCGAAGCTGCTGGGGCTGCAGCCGGACCCGTTCCTGATGGCCGTGGCCCTGGGCGCGGCCTGCGATTTCCTGACCCCCATCGGCCACCAGTGCAACACGCTGGTGATGGCGCCGGGCGGCTACCGGTTCGCAGACTATCCTCGGCTGGGCGCGCCGCTGACGGCCATCGTGCTGCTGGTGGGCACGCCGCTGATCGCGCTGGTTTGGCCACTGACGCAGTAGGTGTTCACAGTGTCGTGAGTCCGGGGCGCGGTTAACGAGTCGGCCCGAGTGGGCGGGGGTGCGCGTTAACGTCTCATTAGCGAAAAAGTCTGTGCGCGGACTCCCCGCCTCATTGACGACTCCGGGCGGCCTATGTGTCCATATGTGGGTCGGTTCGGGGGCTGGACCACAACATATAGGGCGGAGGGCCAGGGGGCTCTCCTTCGAGGGGCTAAGGCAGGCATATGAGCGAAGCGGCGAAAGTTGGGATTGCCGAGACTTCTGAACGGGTTGCGTCCGGCTTGGCGCGCCCGCAGCTCCAGCTCGTCCGCAAGGTCGAGGTGGACCGGTCGCGCGACGCGCTGCTGACCGACTTCGGCAAGACCACGCTGGAGGACCGCTACCTCCTGCCGG
>NZ_JANINU010000029.1 GCF_024508875.1 Phenylobacterium sp. | reverse complement strand
GTCCGAACGCGCCTTGGCGTAGTTCGGGGCGACCATCGGATAGTCCTTCGGCAGGCCCCACTTGGCGCGATATTCCTCGGGGCTCATGTTGTACTTGGTGCGCAGGTGCCGCTTCAGCGACTTGAACTTGCGGCCGTCCTCGAGGCAGACGAGGTAGTCCGGCGTGATCGAGCGACGGATCGGCACCGCCGGCTCCTTCGGGGCGACCTCGACGGTCTCGACGCCCGACGACACGCCCGCGAGGGCGCGATGAACGCTCTGGATCAGGCCGGGAAGGTCGGCCGCCGCAACAGTGTTGTTGCCCACATACGCGGAAACAATGTCCGCGGTCATCTCGATGACTTCCGACTTCTCGTCCATTTCTCTTGGTTCCGAAGGTTGGACGCCAGCAGCGGCGCTCAGTGATTCACAAGATCGGTGCGCCGTCATTATCGGCATCTCCCGGCGCACACAACAGAGAAATAGAGAAAAGCGGCGTCGCCTATTTGGAGAACAGAAGACCAGCGCAGCGCAAACAACAGGCGTGGATGGATATGAGTTGGAAACGTCGTGTACCTGCCACTGGCGTCTGCAACTCAAGGCAGGGTTGAAAGACCGCCAAAACGAAAACGGCGCCCGCGAGGGGCGCCGTACGTCGTACTGTTTGAGCTCGACCTAGCTGAAGGTCGGCGCTTTCCAGTGGGGCCAGATGTCGGGCAGGTCCTTCGACACCTTGTCCGGGTAGTTCGGGGGGCGCTTCTCGAGGAACGAGGTCACGCCTTCCTTGGCATCGCCGGACCGGCCACGGGCCTCGATGGCGCGACTGTCGGCCTTGTGCGCCTCCATCGGGTGGGCCGCGCCGGCCATGCGCCAGATGAGCTGGCGCGTGATGGCCACAGAGACCGGCGCGGTGTTGTCGATGATTTCGCGTGCGAGGGCGCGGGCGGCGGGCAGCAAGTCGTCCGGCGCGTGGATCGAGCGGACCAGGCCTTTGTCGAGCCCTTCCTGCGCCGGGAAGATCCGGCCGGTGTAGCACCACTCCAGGGCGGTCTGGATGCCCACCAGGTGGGGCAGGAACCAGGACGAGCAGGCCTCGGGGTTGATGCCGCGGCGGGCGAAGACGAAGCCGTAGCGGGCGTCGGCCGAAGCCAGGCGGAAGTCCATGGCCAGCTGCATGGTGACGCCGACGCCCACGGCCGCGCCGTTGCAGGCCGAGATGACGGGCTTCAGGCTTTCGAAGATGCGTAGGGTGACGAGGCCGCCGCCGTCGCGGTGGACGCCCTGCTCCTGGCGCGCCGCCTGGTCGGCGCCGCCGCGCTTGTCGTAGTCGAACGTGGCGCCGCCGGCCGAGAGGTCGGCGCCGGCGCAGAACGCACGCCCCGCGCCGGTGATGATCACCGCCTTCACGTTGTCGTCGGCGTCGGTCTCGTCGAAGGCCGCGATCAGCTCCTTCATCATGGTGGTGTTGAAGGCGTTCAGCTTGTCGGGCCGGTTCAGGGTGATCGTCGCGATCCCGTCCTCGACGGCGTACAGCAGGGTCTCGAAGGTGGGCATGGGTCTGAGCTTCCTCGTCCTTGTTCGCCGCCACTTCGGAAAGGGTGACGGACGGGAGGTCAAGGGATGTCTGGGGCGCCGGGCATCAGCCTCTCGCAACCAAGCCGTACCATGCCCACAGCACCACAGATGCCAGGATCAGAAGACCGAACGCTTGGTTCAACCGAATGTCCCAGCGAACCTTGGGCAGCGAATGCGGTGGGTAGTCTATGGGCCAGCGACCCGTGCGAACGGCCTCGGACAAAACCTCGACGGAGATGGGAATTCGCTTCACGCGGCGATCAGGGGAGCGGAATAGGAGGCCCCCTGGGCCAAACCCCTCCTCACCGTGGTGGAAATACCAGCGGTAGCTGCTCACATCGATAGAGAAGCGGCCGGCAAACGCATCGATGAACTCGAAGGCGTCATCGCCGTCGATGCCTAGGACGTCAAACAGGTCGGCATCGTCAGGCGGCAGCACCGCACCCTCCGCCCAGGGCGCCAGGAAATCGGACACATCGGCACGCACGTCAGCCACCCTGCGAGAGTAGCGTCGCGTTCCGGTCCGCGAAACCGGCCTACTTCGGGGTCGGCTGCGCCACCTGGGCCGCGTCGGTCTTATCGCCCTGGGCGACCTCGTCGACGATCTTCCGAGGGCAGATCTTCTTCTTGATGGTGCTGCCCACGACCGTTTCCTTGCGGCAGACCCGCTCGGCCTTGGCAGGCGGCGGGCTGGGCGCGGCGGCGGACGCGGGCGCGGCGCTCTGGAACAGCGCAGCGAGCAACAGGGCGACCATGGGACCTCCTCACGGGATTCGATCCGGTAACCCTGATCGGCGAGGCGGCGGCCTGCGAGGCCGGCGCGTCACAAAGTGACAGGTGCGTCACGCCTGACCTGAGTTCGGGCAGGTCCGCGCTGTTTCGCCCGATCGGCGGGCGCCCGGGCCCGCTTGACGCACCCGACGTCAAGGTCCGCAATTCGCCCCCTGAGGAAACCGGCTGGCGCAAAGACCGGCCCCGGGAGTGAACACATGCATCCGGCGACACACGCCAAGACCCATCCGGACCGCGCCGCCTACATCATGGCCGGCAGCGGCGAGACGGTGACGTACAAGCAGCTCGACGAGCGCTCGAACCAGGGCGCGCACCTGTTCCGGTCGCTGGGCCTGAAGGCGGGCGACGTGATCGCCATCCTGATGGACAACAACCCGCGCTATTTCGAGATCGCCTGGGCGGCGCAGCGCAGCGGGCTCTACTACACCTGCATCTCGTCGAAGCTGACGGCGGGCGAGGTGGACTACATCGTCGGCGACTGCGGCGCGAAGGCGCTGATCACCTCGCCGGGCGTCGGCGCGGTGGTGGACGAACTGCCCGGCGTGCTGCCGAAGGCGGTGAAGCTGTACATCGTGGGCGGCCAGCGGCCTCCCTACGAGAGCTGGGAAGCGGCGACGGCCGGCCAGCCGACGACGCCGATCGCCGACGAGACCGCCGGCTCGGACATGCTCTATTCGTCGGGCACGACCGGGCGGCCGAAGGGGATCAAGCCGGCGCTGACCGGCGCGGCCATCGACGAGCCCAACGCCCTGGTGATGATGACCCAGACGCTGTTCGGCTTCCCGCCGGGCTGCGTCTACATCTCGCCCGCCCCGCTGTACCACGCCGCGCCGCTGCGCTGGTGCATGAGCGTCCACAAGCTCGGCGGCACCGTCGTGGTGATGGAGAAGTTCGACCCCGAGACGGCGCTGGGCCTGATCGAGAAGTACAAGGTCAACGTGGGCCAATTCGTGCCGACCCACTTCGTGCGCATGCTGAAGCTGCCCGAAGAGGTGCGGGCCAAGTACGACGTGAGCTCGATGGTCTCGGCGGTGCACGCCGCGGCCCCCTGCCCCGTGCCCGTGAAGGAGCAGATGATCGCCTGGTGGGGGCCGGTGATCTACGAGTACTACGCCGGCACCGAGGGCAACGGCTTCTGCTTCATCAAGTCGGACGAGTGGCTGACCCACAAGGGCTCGGTCGGCCGGGCCGTGCTGGGCGAGCTGCGTATCTGCGACGAGGACGGCGAGGCGCTGCCGCCGCGCACCGAGGGCGTGGTCCACTTCGCGAACGGCCCGCCGCTCGCCTATCACAACGCGCCCGAGAAGGTGGCGGAGGGCACCAACAAGCACGGCTGGACGACGCTGGGCGACGTGGGCTGGACCGACGAGGAGGGCTACCTCTACCTTACCGACCGCAAGAGCTTCATGATCATCTCGGGCGGGGTGAATATCTATCCGCAGGAGATCGAGAACCTGCTGATCGGCCACCCGAAGGTCGCGGACGTGGCCGTGGTGGGCGCGCCGCACGAGGAGATGGGCGAGCAGGTGGTGGCCGTGATCCAGCCGGCCGACTGGGCCGACGCGGGCGACGCCCTGCGCGACGAGCTGATGGCCTTCGCGCGCCAGAACCTGAGCCACGTGAAGTCGCCGCGGAAGTTGGACTTCATGCAGGAGTTGCCCCGCCACCCGACCGGCAAGCTCTACAAGCGCCTGATCCGCGACGCTTACTGGGGCAAGGAGGGGTCGCGGATCGTGTGAGCCCACGCCGCAGACTCGAAGTGGGCGAGAGAGGCGACGGCGGCTTGCTCCGATCCGAACAGATGTTAGAGGCTTTGGCCTGAACTCAAAGCACCCGAGGGAGCGCACAGAATGAACCCCGTCGAGATCAAGGACCTGCCCGGACTGGTCGGCCAGGAAGTGGGCGTGTCGGACTGGGTCCTGATCGACCAGGACCGCGTCAACAAGTTCGCCGACGCCACCGGCGACCACCAGTGGATCCACGTGGACGTCGAGCGCGCCACGAAGGAAATCGGCGGCCCGATCGCCCACGGCTACCTGACGCTGAGCCTGATCCCGTTCCTGGGCGCCGGCATGCTGCCGGTGAAGGGTGTGACCCGCGGCATCAACTACGGCTCGGACAAGGTGCGCTTCACCAACATGGTCCGCGTCGGCAAGCGCGTGCGCATGCGCCAGAAGCTGATCGGCGCCGAGCCGAAGGCCGGCGGCATGCAGATCAAGAACGAGTGCACCATCGAGATTGAGGGCGAGGACCGCCCCGCCTGCATCGCCGAGACGATCTCGGTCCTGTACGGCGCCTGACGCCGGACAGTCCCGGCCTGGCGCGGCGCGTCAGGCCGGCGACTTGGTCGGGTGGTAGATCGTAGCCGGACGCATGACGCCGCAGGCCCGGCAGAACCCGACCGTATGCTTCACGCCATAGGCCTTCCAGCGGATGCCGCCGGCAGACCGGAGTGAGCGCTCCCGGCCGCAGGCGTCGCAGCGGATCCGCCACTCCCCCGATTCGCGGACGAGGTCGGCGCCGAGCCGACGGAAGAAGGAGCCAATGGCGCCGAGCACGCCCACCGGCGGCTAATCGCGCGCCGCTTCTTCGGCCGAGGCCGTGCGGCCGCCGCTGACGGCGGTCATGCCTTCGGCGACGGTCTGGGGCGCCAGGGGGTTCTGCATCAGGGCGATCGTCTCACGCACATATTTGGCGTGGGTGACGATGCCGATCTCCAGCCGCTCGCTGTTGAGCTCGACCTGCTGGGTCAGGAGGCCGGCGATGAAGCCGGAATCGCCTTTCTCGGGCGCCTTGTCGGCCACCTGGGTCACGCCCGGTTCGCCCTTCACCGGATGGCTGACGAAGACCGGCCCGCCGGAGTTGCCGGGGAAGACCGAGAAGTCGAGCAGGAAGGTCGGGAAGATCTTGGCCGGCGCGACAGGATAGGAGGCGACCTTACCGGAACGCAGGATCGGGAAGCCCGCGGAATTGGCGGAGAGGCCGCGCGGGAAGCCCAGGGCCATCATCTCGTCGCCGGCGGTCACCTGTTCCTTGTCGAAGGTGTCGTCGGCCGCGAGGTAGTTGAGGGGCAGAGCGGCCTTGGCGAATTCCGGCGGCGCCTTGATGGTGATGGCGGCGACGTCGCGGTTCGGATGGTGGGTCCACAGCTCGTGGCCGTCCTTGTCGCGGATCTTGAGCTGCTGGGGCGAGTAGCTCCACGAGCCGTCCGGATTGGCGATGCGATAGCCGATGCGGGCGTTGGCGCCGGGCATCTTCTCAAGCACGTGGTTGGCGGTGACGAGGACCGTGCGCGGCTGGCCGTCGGGGCCGGCGGTGGCGATGAGGAAGCCCGTGCCGACGGTCCGCGTCCCGTCGCCCAGCGGTTGCTCCAACTGGACGGTCGCGTGGATCAGCTCGACCGCAAGGTCCATGACCATGGCAGGCCCCTAAGACTCGATGTGCGTACTCGCGTCTTTGATGCGCGATGTGGATGCACAAGTAGTGAATCACGGATCGGCGTCTGCCGCCAAGTCGCCACAATCGGCTGCGGCCCGACGCCGCGCGCGGAAACGCACAGGCGTCGCGAACGCGGGCGCTTGAGTGCGACGGCTGGGCGTCGCATCTAGCTGGGATGAGCCTGCCCAAAGCGCCCGTCGCGGCCAAGACGCCCCATCGCATCGAACAGCTCGGCCGGGTTCGCGTCGACGACTATGCCTGGATGAAGGACGACAACTGGCAGCAGGTGCTGCGGGACCCGAAGGTGCTGCGCGCCGATGTCCGCGAGCACCTGGACGACGAGAACGGCTACACCAAGGCGGTCCTCTCGGAGACCGAGGCGCTGCAGGCGCAGATGTTCGCCGAGATGAAGGGGCGGATCAAAGAGGACGACAGCTCGGTCCCCTCCCCCGACGGGCCCTGGGACTACTACTCGCGCTATGCGCTGGGCGCCGAGCATCCGATCCATGCGCGAAAGCCGCGGGGACAGGACGGCCCCGAGGAGGTGCTGCTGGACGAAGACGCCATGGCCAAGGGCAAGGCGTACTTCCATGTGGGCGCGGCCAGCCACAGCCCGGACCATGCGCTGTACGCCTGGGCCGCCGACGAGCAGGGCTCGGAGTATTATCAAATTCGGGTGAAGGACCTCGCCAGCGGCGCGGACGTGGGCGCGCCGATCGAGAGCGCATACGGCGACTTCTGCTTCTCGCCGGACAGCCGGTGGATCTTCTGGATCTGGCGCGACGAGAACGCCCGGCCGGCCAAGGTCTTCCGCCGTGCGGCGCGCCCCAGTCCAGGAGGGGGTGGCGAGGACACACTGGTCTACGAGGAGGCCGACGACGGCATGTTCCTGGGCGTGGGCGTGGCGGCCGACGACAGCCACGTGCTGATCCATGTGGGCAACCAGGAGACCACCGAGATCCTGCTGATCCCGGCGAGCGATCCGACCGCGGCGCCGGTCGTGGCAGAGCCGCGGCGCGTGGGCGTGAAGTACGCCGTCGACCACTGGAGCGACCGCTGGGTGATCCGCACCAACGACGACGGGGCGGTGGACTTCAAGCTGTGCGTCTCGGACGCCGCGGTCCCGGCCAAGGCGACCTGGCGCGACTGGGTGGCGCACGAACCGGGCCGCTACATCACCGGCTTCGCCGCCTTCGCCGGGCATCTGGTGCGGGCCGAGCGCGTGAACGCCCTGGACCGGCTGGTGGTGATGGCGCGGGATGGCGCGGAGCACATCGTCGCCTTCGACGAGGAGGCTTACGCCCTGAACCTGGAGGGCGGTTACGAATACGAGACCACGACGACGCGCTTCGTCTACCAGTCGCCGACCACGCCGCGGCAGTGGTTCGACTACGACATGGCCAGTCGCGAGCGGAGCCTGCGCAAGACGCAGGAGGTGCCGTCCGGCCACGACCCCAGCCGCTATGTGGCGCGGCGCCTGTACGCCAGGGCCGCCGACGGGGCCGAGGTTCCGATCACGCTCCTGATGTTGAAGGACACGCCGCAGGACGGCTCGGCGCCGGTGCTGCTGTACGGCTACGGCAGCTATGGCCACGCCATGGAGCCCAGCTTCTCGATCCGCAATCTCAGCCTGGTGGACCGGGGATGGATCTGGGCCACGGCGCACATCCGCGGCGGCTCGGACAAGGGCTGGGGCTGGTTCCTGGACGGACGCAAGGAGAAGAAGCCCAACACCTTCACCGACTTCATCGCCTGCGCCGAGCACCTGGTCGCGGAGACCTACGCCTCGAAGGGCCGGATCGCGGCCTATGGCGGCTCGGCCGGCGGGATGCTGATGGGGGCGGTGGCCAACCTGCGGCCCGACCTGTGGGGCGCGATCATCGCGGCGGTGCCGTTCGTGGACGTGCTGAACACCATGAGCGACACCTCGCTGCCGCTCACCCCGCCGGAATGGCCCGAGTGGGGCAACCCGATCGAGGACGCGGCCGCCTACGACCTGATCGAAAGCTACAGCCCCTACGATCGCGTCTCGGCGCAGGCCTATCCGCCGATCCTGGCGACCGGTGGGCTGTCGGACCCGCGCGTCACCTACTGGGAGCCGGCCAAGTGGGTGGCGAAACTGCGCGAACACACGACAGGCGACGCTCCGATCCTGCTCAAGATCAACATGGAGGCCGGCCATGGCGGCGCATCCGGGCGTTTCGACTTCCTGAAGGAGATCGCACTGGATTACGCCTTCGCCGTTTGGGCGCTGGAGAAGGGCTGGAAGAAAGCGTGATCATCCGGGCGGCGACGGCGGAGGACGCGGAGGCGCTGGCGGCCATCTACGGGCACCACGTGCTGTACGGCTTCGGAACCTTCGAGGAGGAGCCGCCGACCGCGGCCGAGATGGAAAGCCGCCGGGCGGCGGTGGCGGCCCGCGGCCTGCCCTACCTCGTCGCCGAGGCGGACGGGAAGGTGCTGGGCTTCGCCTATGCCGGCCCGTTCCGGCCTCGCGCGGCCTATCGCTACACCGTCGAGGACAGCGTCTATATCGCGCCCGAGGCGGTCGGCCGGGGCGTGGGCCGGGCGGTGCTGTCGGCGGTGATCGCGGCCTGCGAGGCGCTGGGCGTGCGCCAGGTGGTGGCGGTGATCGGCGACAGCGGCAACGCCGCCTCGATCGGCCTGCATCGGTCGCTGGGCTTTATCGACGCCGGGGTCGGAAGGAGCTTCGGATTCAAGCATGGACGATGGGTCGACATCGTCTGGATGCAAAGATCGTTGAATGATGGCGATGCAACGCCGCCGTCCGGCCCGGGCATCGCACTGTCGGGTAGCTGACGCCGCGGGTCGCGCCACAAGTGATTGCGGCGCCCATATTTCGCCGGCGAAGCGAATTCCTGAACCTCTACGCACCCTTATGTAGTTGTACGTAATTGCTTAGCTGGCAAATTTTTCGCAGAACATTGGGCTGTCGGGTCGGGGCCGACGCGGAAATGTAGAATACATGTCAAGGTTGTGGACGGGAAATCGCACAACCGGCGTGGCGAATTTGAGTCCTGGCCTCGGGGTCATCGGGGGTCAGTTCCTGGCGGTGGGGGTTTCGGCGGCGGCGCTGGCGCTGCTCTTCGCCCTGCGTCCGACGTTCAGCCACTCGGTGTATCTCTTCGGCGCGCCAGCCCTGTTGGCGTGCGCGGCCTATGGCGGCGCGTGGTCGTCCGTAACGGCCGCCGTGCTGGTCACCGCCGGCGGGTTTTATCTCGAGGGGCTGACCGAGCTCTCGCTGGTCGAACGCGCCGTCCGGGCCGGCCTCTTCCTCACACTCGGCCTGGGCATCGCCGGCTGGGTTCGCGCCCTGATGGCCCAGAGGCTGGCCGCCGCCGAGATCATCGCCGATCAGGCCGAACGCGAGGAGTTGCTGCAGGCGAGCCTGGAGATCGTGGCCGACGCGCTGGTGCTGATCGACGACCGCGGCGTGATCCAGAGCTTCTCGCGCCCGACCGAGCGACTGTTCGGCTGGGACGCCCAGGACCTGATCGGCCAGAACTTCAGCCGGCTCATGCCGCCGGGCGAGGACGGGGCGCTGACCGGCCAGGCGGGCCGCGAGGGCGACGCCAGCGGCAGCACCCGCCAGGTGACCGGCCTGAAGAAGGACGGCCAGACCTTCCCCATGGAGGTGCGCGTCGGCGAAGTCACCATCGCCGGCCGGCGGCTTCTCACCATGGTCCTGCGCGACATGACGTCGCTGTTCGAGGCCGAGCGGCGGTCGGAGGAACTGCGCCAGCAACTGACGCAGGTATGGAGCGCGAACTCCATGGGCGAGATGGCCTCGATCCTCGCCCACGAGCTCAACCAGCCGTTGTCGGCCGTGGCCAATTACCTGCGCGCGGCGCGCAATCTCATCGCCCGGATGGAGCTGGAGGACGACGATCTGATCGACGCGGTCGCGCGGGCCGGCGACCAAGCCGTGCGGGCCGGGGAGATCATCCGGACCATGCGCGACCTCGCCACGCGCGGGGGCACTTTACAGAAGGCGGAGAGCCTTTCGGCGATGATCGGCGAGGTCGATTTCATCATCGCCGTCATGGCCCGCGATGCGAGCGTCCGGCTCGTCTACGATCTCTACAAGGGGCCCGACACCGTCATCGCCGACCGCATCCAGATTCAACAACTGGTGGTCAACTTGGTGCGCAACGCAATCGAAGCTGTGACGAAGTACCCGAACCGCCAGGTTAACATTTCGACCCGCCTGAACCCCGGGGACCAACTTGTGACGACAGTTGAGGACAGTGGTCCGGGCATCGATGCAAGCGTCGCGGGACGACTGTTTCAGCCTCTGGCCAGCACTAAGCCCGAGGGCATGGGGCTAGGCCTGTCGATTTCGAGTGCTATAGTCGAAAATCACAGGGGACGGATTTGGGTCGAACCGAGCCGCCTGGGTGGCGCCGCCTTCAGTTTTGTATTGGCGCGGGCAGGTGAAGATGGCGAACTCAGCAGCGGATCGGACGGTGTTCGTCGTCGATGACGACGATGCGGCCCGCGATTCATTGCTGATGCTGCTGAAGTCCGACGGCCTCACGGCCCGGGGCTTCGCCTCGGCCCACGACTTCCTGGCCACCTTCGACCCCGCCGCGCGCGGCTGCATCATCACCGACCTGCGCATGCCGGGCATGGACGGGATCGAGCTGATCCGGGCCCTGAAGGGCGTCGGCTGCATACTACCAGTGATAGTGATCACGGGGCATGCGGACGTCAGCCGCGCCGTGGACGCCATGAAGGCCGGAGCCATCGACTTCATCGAGAAGCCCTTCGAAAGCGACGTGATCCTGAAGGGCGTGCGCCACTGCCTCGAGGAGAACGACGCCGCGGTGGACGGCGCCGCCGCTCGCACCCGCGTCCTGCGGCGGCTGGAAAGCCTGACGCCGCGCGAGCGGCAGGTGCTGGACCTGATCGTGGACGGGGCGAGCAACAAGGTGATCGCCGCGACGCTCACGATCAGCCCGCGGACGGTGGAGATCTACCGCGCCAACGTGATGTCGAAGATGCGGGCCGAGAGCCTCTCGGACTTGATCCGCTCCACAATCACCGCCGGCGCGGCCTAGGTCACGCTCGGGGCAGGTAGAGCGTGGCCGTCGAGCCGCGGCCCAACTCCGAGACCAGCCGCAGCGCGCCGCCGGAGCGGCGTGCGAAGTCGCGGACCCCGGCAAGGCCCAGGCCCGTGCCGCCACGGCCCGCGCGGGTGGTGAAATAGGGTTCCGCCGCCCTCGCCAGCACCTCCGGCGACATGCCGACGCCGTTGTCGACGACCGAGAACGCCACATAGGCGCCGGGCGTCACACCCAGGGCCGCGGCCTCGTCGCCGCCGAGCTTGCGCGGCGTGGTGGCGATCCGCACCACGCCGCCGTCCGGCATGGCGTGGCCGGCGTTCACGCAGAGGTTCAGCAGCGCCGATTCCAGGTCGGCGCCGTCGGCGTGGCAGGCCATGGATTCCGGCTGGGCCATGGCGACGACGGTCACCATCGCGGCCGTGGAGACCTGGGCGAGCCGGGCGACGGCCACCGACACCTCGGCGGCGTCGACTGCAGCGGCGGGCGCGTCCTCGACCGGACGCGCCAGCTCGGCCATGCGCCGCAGCAACTCGGCGCCCTTCTCGGCGGCGGCCTGGCTGACCCGCGCCAGCTCGTAGGCGTCGGAGCCCTCGGGCAGGCCGGCCGCGAGAGCTTCGTTCGCGGCCAGGATCACGTTGAGGAGGTTGTTGAAGTCGTGGACCAGGATGTCGGCCTGCCGACGGACCTCCAGCTCGGCCGCGCGCTCCGTTTCCGCGCGTCGGCGGCGTCGGTCGACGGCGCGGCGGAGCGGACGCGGCGGCCGTGCGGCCCCCGGCGCGGTCCCCCGCGCGCCACGCCCCTTGGCGACCGGCGCGCCGTCGCCTCCCAGTCCCTGGCTCATGGTCCCTCCCCGGCCACGACGCGGCCGCCCCTCGCGGATGGCGTCAGGCCGCCAGACGTTCCGACTTGCCGTCGCGCAGCATGTAGCCGCCGCCCCAGACGGTCTCGATCTGGGTGTCGCCGCCCGCGGCCGCCGCGATCTTCTTGCGCAGCTTGCAGATGAAGACGTCGATGATCTTGATCTCGGGCT
>NZ_JANINU010000028.1 GCF_024508875.1 Phenylobacterium sp. | reverse complement strand
GCTTTCACGTAAAAGCCCGCGTCCCCGGACAGGAGCCGCCTTAGCTCAGCCGGTAGAGCGGCGCATTCGTAATGCGTAGGTCAGGTGTTCGAGTCACCTAGGCGGCACCATTCTCCCTCATGAGTCGATACTTAGCGCCCTCGCGCGCCGAAGTTCGGCGTCGGCGACGTCGACCGGCGTTCAATGATCGCCAAGTTCATCACCTCAACTTATCGATCGCAGAAGCCCTGTTTCTACTGGGAGAAAACCCAGTTTCCTTCGGCTAATCTGCAATACGAGCGAAATATTCCGGCGTTGCGTTGTGGTCGCTATGGCGGCGTTCGCCGCCGCGTTCGTTCGCGTCCGGGGTTGGGTCGATGGGGGTTCCGAGGGTGATCACGGGTTTGAAGGCGGCGCGGGTCGTCGTGGCGTTGGGGCTGGCGGTCGCGATCGGCCAGGCGCAGGCGGCCTCGCCGCCCAAGACGCCGGTCACCGCCATCATGGGCGCCACCGTGTTCGACGCGACGGGCGCGGCGCCGCACGTGGCGAACGTCATGATCCGCGACGGCCGCATCGCCGACGTCGGGCCGAACGTGAAGGCCCCGGCAGGCGCGGTGGTGATCCAGGCCAAGGGCAAGGCCCTGCTGCCCGGCTTCTTCGACCTGCACACGCACTGGACGCCGGGCGGCCAGCCGGCCGTGGCGCCGCCGATCGCCGCCGCCTACGTCTCGTCGGGCGTGACCACCGTCAACGATTTCCACCAGCCGCCCGAAGCATACGTGCCGCGCCGCCGCTGGCTGACGACGCTCACCACGCCGCACGTGAACTTCACGGCGCGCATCAGCACGCCGGGCGGCCATGGCGCCGACTGGGCCGACGAGGCGACCACCAAGTGGGTCAGCACGGCCGAGGGCGCCCGCGCCGCGGTGAAGAGCCTGATCCCCTACAAGCCCGACGCCATCAAGGCGTTCTCGGACGGCTGGCGCTACGGGGCCGGCCCCGACAACACCAGCATGGACTACTGGACGCTCTCGGCCCTCGCCGACGAGGCGCACAAGAACGGCCTCAAGGTCCTCACGCACACCGTGACGGTGGAACGCGGCAAGGTCGCCGCCCGCGCCAAGGTGGATGTGATCGCCCACAGCCTGCAGGACCGCGAGGTGGACGACGAGGTCGTGGCGCTGATGAAGGCCAACGGCACCACCTATGCGCCGACCCTGGCCGTCTACGAGCCGATCAAGCCCGGCGCGCCGCAGCCCGCCAACCGCGACGATCCGCGGATCCAGAACGCGCTGAAGAAGTTCGGCTATGCCCTGCACAACGTGAAAGCCCTGCACGATGCCGGCGTGATGATCGCCGTGGGCACCGACGCCGGCATGCCCGGCACGCCGCACGGCGCCTCGACCCTGCGCGAGATGGAGCTGCTGGTGCAGGCGGGCCTGACGCCCGCCGAAGCGCTGATGGCCGGAACCGCCAACAGCGCAAAGGCGATGAACGAACTGGCCGACCGCGGCACGATCGAGAAGGGCAAGCGGGCCGACCTGGTGCTGATCGACGGGGCGCCCTGGGCGCAGATCGGCGACATCCGCAAGACGGACCGCGTCTGGGTGGACGGCAAGCTGGCCTACGGGCAGGGCTTCAAGCCGACGGCGGCCGACGGCCAGCTCTCGATGCCGGCGATCAAGGCCAAGGCGCTGGTGGACGACTTCGAGCGCCCCGATGGCCGCACCCAGGCCGACACCCTGCGCCTCGACGACATGGACGGCGGCCACGACCGCTCGGTGCAGGTGAGCCAGATCACCGTGCGCAACGGCGCCGACCACGCCCTGCTGCTGGCCGCCCGCATGGCGCAGAAGGAAGACCCCAGCGCCGGCGTCCTCTTGCCGCTCAGCCGTGGATCGGTGGAGCCCGTGGACGCGAGCGCGTTCAAGGGCGTGCGCTTCGACGTGCGCGGCGACGGCGGCGAATACGCCTTCACCGTCGGCGCCCAGGGCGGCCGCTGGCGCGCGCCCGTCAAGGCGGGCCCGGAATGGACGACGGTGGAGATCCCGTTCGCCGATTTGAAGCGCGTCGCGGGCCGCGGCGGCTCCACTGCGGCGTGGACGGGGACCGACCTGATCGACCTAGGCTTCAGCGGGGGGCGCGACCCCGGCCAGCGGCTGTGGCTGCAGGTCGACAACGTGACCTTCTACTGATCCGAACCGCCGACACCGCTGCTACCGACCGACCTTTGGGGGACTGCCGATGAAGTTCGAACGCGCGATCTCGGGCGCCGCGACGGCGCTGGCCCTTTGCGCGCTGCTGGCCGCGCCGCTGGCGCAGGCCGCCGGGCCGGTCACCTCGCCCAAGGAGGCCTTCGGCCACGACATCGGCGACGACTACTTCCTGGCGAACTACACCCAGCTCGAGGCCTATTTCAAAAAGGTGGCCGGCCAGTCCGATCGCATCAAGCTGGTCGAGATCGGCAAGACCGAGGAGGGCCGCTCCGAATACATGGCCATCGTCTCCTCGCCGGCGAACCTGGCGAAGCTGGACCGCTATCGCGAGATCGCCCGCAAGCTCGCCAAGGCGGAAGGCGTGTCCGAGCAGGAGGCCCACGCGCTGGCGGCCGAGGGCAAGGCGGTGATCTGGATCGACGGCGGCCTGCACGCCACCGAGGTGGTCGCCCCTCAGGCCCTGATCGCGGCCCTGCACCAGTGGCTGACCCGAGACGACGCCGAGACGAAGCGCATCCTGGACGACACCATCATCCTGTTCGGCCAGGTGAACCCGGACGGCATGGAGCTGGTGTCCAACTGGTACATGCGCAACGCGGACGAAAAGAAGCGCGAATTCAATAGCCTGCCGCGCCTGTACCACAAGTACATCGGGCACGATAACAACCGCGACTACTACATGTCGGCGATGAAGGAGACGACGAACGTCAATCGCATCTTCTTCCGCGAGTGGTATCCGCAGATCATCTACAACCACCACCAGACCGGGCCGGCCGGCACGGTGGTGTTCGTGCCGCCGTTCCGCGACCCCTTCAACTACAACTACGACCCGCTGGTGATGACCACGCTGAGCGAGGTCGGGGCGACCATGCACAGCCGGCTGATCGCCGAGGGCAAGCCGGGCTCCACCATGCGCAGCGGCGCCACCTACTCCACCTGGAACAACGGGATGGAGCGGTCGATCACCTATTTCCACAACGCCGTGGGCCTGCTGACCGAGATCATCGGCAGCCCCACGCCGACCGAGATTCCCCTGCTGGCAAAGAACCAAATCGCCCGCAACGACCTACCTGCGCCGATCGCGCCGCAGACTTGGCATTTCCGCCAGTCCATCGACTACTCGCTAACCATGAACTACGCGGTGCTCGACTACGCCTCGCGCAACCGTGAGCGCCTGCTGTTCAACATGTGGCGAATGGGCGCCAACTCCATCGAGCGCGGCCGCGAGGATAGCTGGACCGTCACGCCCAAGCGCATCGAGGCGCTCGAAGCGGCCGCCAAGGGCAAGCCGCTTGTGGGCTCGGGCCGGAACCAGGGGCTGCAGCCCGACCTCTTCAAGCAGGTGCTGCGCGACCCCGCGAACCGCGACCCGCGCGGCTACATCATCCCCGCCGACCAGGCCGACCTGCCGACGGCGGTGAAGTTCCTGAACGCGCTGATCAAGACCGGGGTCGACGTTAAGAAGGCGACCAAGCCCTTCACGGTGGCGGGCAAGACCTATCCCGCCGGCTCGTACGTGGTGAAGGCCGACCAGGCGTACCGGCCGCACGTGCTGGACATGTTCGAGCCGCAGGACCACCCGCACGACTTCGCCTACCCCGGCGGCCCGCCGGTGCCGCCCTATGACTCCACCGGCTACACTCTGGCGCTGCAGATGGGCGTGGCGTTCGACCGCGTGCTCGACGGCTTCGACGGCCCGTTCGAGGCCGTGCCCGACCTGATCGCGCCGCCAGCGGGCCAGGTCCTCGGCTCGGGCAAGGCCGGCTACCTCGTCAGCCACGAGGTCAACGACAGCTTCATCCTCTCGAACCGCCTGCTGAAGGCCGGGCAGCCCGTCTACTGGCAGAAGGCGGCGACCAAGGCCGCCGGCCGCCCGTTCGCGCCGGGCGCGCTGTGGATCCCCGCGACGCCACAGACCCGCGCCATCGTGGAGAAGGCGACCCGCGAGCTGGGCCTTAAGGCCTATGCGCTGGGGTCGGCCCCGTCGGGCGAGCGGCTGAAGCTGAAGCCGGTCCGTGTGGGCATCGTCGACAAGTACGGCGGCAACATGCCCGCGGGCTGGACCCGCTGGCTGATGGAGCAGTACGAGTTCGACTACAAGGTGGTCTATCCGCAGCGTCTGGACGCGGGCGACATCGCCAAGGACTTCGACGTCCTGGTGTTCGCCAACAACGTCATGTCGGCCGACGAGTTCGGCGAGGGCTCGGGACCGAGACAGCCGAAGCCCGAAGACATCCCGGCCGAGTTCCGTTCGTGGCTGGGCGAGGTGACCCGCGACAAGACCGCTCCGCAGATCGCCAGCTTCCTGAACGCCGGCGGCGCGGTGGTGACCATCGGCAACTCGGCCCGCCTCGCCGACATGCTGGGGGCGCCGGCGGCCAGCGCCCTGAACGGCGCCGACGGCAAGCCGCTGCCCCGCAACAGTTTCTACATCCCCGGCTCGCTGCTCGAGGTCGCGGTCGACAATTCCAAGCCCCTGGCCTTCGGCGCGCCGAAGTCGATGAACGTCTTCTTCGATCGCAGCCCGGCCTTCGCCGCCAATGTTGGAGCCCGCGCCGCCTGGTATCCGCAGGGCGACGTCTTGCGCAGCGGCTGGGCCGTGGGGCAGGAGAAGCTGAACGGCGCCGGGGCGGTGACCGAGCTGGACGTGGGCAAGGGCAAGCTGTTCCTGATGGGCCCTGAAGTCGCCCAGCGCGGCCAGTCGCATGCGGCGTTCAAGTTCCTCTTCAACGGCCTGCAGTACGGCCCGGCCGTCGGCCGGCCCTGAGACCAAGTTTCGACCGGAGTTCGCTCAATGCCCCGATCCCTCGCTTCCCGCCTGGCCGCCGGCTCGGCGCTGCTGGCCGTGCTCCTGGCCGCCGGCGCAGCCGAGGCCAAGGTCGCCGCCCCACAGCGCGCCGCCATCCTGGCGTCGGTCGATAAGGCTGGGCCGCACCTCGGCGAGGTGGCGCACCAGATCTGGGACTACGCGGAAGTCGGCTACCAGGAGACCAAGAGTTCCGCCCTGTTGCAGAGCGAGCTGAAGGGCGCGGGCTTCACGGTCGAGACCGGCGTCGCGGGCATGCCCACGGCCTTCGTCGCCAGCTTCAAGAACGGCGATGGCCCGGTGATCGCCATCCTCGCCGAGTTCGACGCCCTGCCGGGCCTGGCCCAGAAGGCCGAGCCCCAGCGTGCGCCGATCGCGGGCCAGGCGGCGGGTCATGCCTGCGGCCACCACGTGTTCGGCGCGGCGTCGGTGGCGGCGGCCCAGGCCGTGAAGGCCTGGATGGTCGCCAACAAGATCAAGGGCGAGGTCCGCGTTTACGGCACGCCGGCCGAGGAGGGCGGCTCCGGCAAGGTCTACATGGTGCGCGCGGGACTCTTCAAAGACGTCTCGGCCACGCTGCACTGGCACCCGTCCGACTCCAACGACGCCTCGCAGACGATCTCGCTGGCCAACGTCAGCGGCAAGTTCCGCTTCACCGGCCGCGCCGCCCACGCCTCGGCCTCGCCCGAGAAGGGCCGCTCTGCCCTGGACGGCGTCGAGGTGATGAACGTCGCCGTAAACTATCTGCGCGAGCACATCCCGGACGGCACGCGCATCCACTACGTGGTCACCGACGGCGGCCAGGCGCCGAACGTCGTGCCCGACAAGGCCGAGGTCTACTACTACGTCCGCCACACCGATCCCGAGGTGGTCCGCGATGTGATCGCCCGGGTCCAGAAGGCGGCGGAAGGGGCCGCCACTGCCACTGAAACCAAGGTGACGTTCGAACAGACCGGTGGTGTCTACAACATGCTGCCCAACGACACCCTGGGCCGGCTCATGGACCGCAACCTGCGCGAGGTGGGCGGCGTGAAGTACGACGCCCAGGACACGGCTTTCGCCGAGGCGATGGTCAAGCAGCTTCCGCCCAGCAAGGCCACGATCGCGAATGCGGCCCAGATCGACGCCTACACGCTCGGTGGCGGGGGCGGTGGCTCCACCGACGTGGCCGACGTGAGCTGGGTGACGCCGACCGCGGGCATGACCGCGGCGACGTGGGTGCCCGGAACGCCGGCCCATAGCTGGCAGGCCGTGGCCGCGGGCGGCACGCCGATCGCGGTGAAGGGCGGCGTCGTGGCGGCCAAGACGCTGGCCCTGACGGCGGCCGACCTGCTGACCGACCCGACGCTCATCGCCAAGGCCCAGGCCGAGCTCGGCCAGCGCCGCGGCCCCGACTTCGTCTACAAGGCCATGGTCGGCGACCGCCCGCCGCCGCTCGACTACCGATCGAAGCCCAAGGGCGCTGAGTAGGTTCTACCCTGCGGCGGCTCTATCTGAGCGCGCTCCCTGCCGAACCGCTTTCCGCATCCGCGGATCGCGCGCTAAGCCGCGGTCTCGCTCGGCACGCCGCCCATCTGCCGTCCGAGTTCGCCCGCAGCGGCCATAACCGCGGCGACGACGCGATCGCGCTTCTCCTCGAACCGGGGCGTCACGCAGCCGGCGTTGATGGCCCCCAGCGCATGGCCCTGCGGGTCCAGCACCGGCGCGGCCACGCCCGTGCCGCCCAGGGCGAACTCCTCCATGACGATGGCGTGGCCCTCCTCGCGGGCGCGGGCGATGATCTGCAGCACGGCCTCGGGGTCGGTCACCGTATGCCGGGTGATCGCCGGGAAAGGCCCGGGCCCGATAAGTCCCGCCCAGTCGGCGCGCGGACGGCGGGAAACGAGCACCCGGCCGATAGCGGTGCAATAGAGCGGGATCGGCCGCCCGATGGCGGCGGTATAGCGGACCTCCACGTCGGCCACGACCTGGGTCAGCACCCGGGCGTGTCCCGGCTGGTCGAAGACGCCGAAGGTCACTGACTCGCCCAGTTCGTGACTCAGCGCCTCCATCACGGGCCGCGCGGTCGCCACGATCCGCGCATAGGGGTCGCTAACCCAGCCGAACGCTCCGCCGCGGTACTGATCGGTCAGGAGGTACCGGTCGCTGAGTGGGTCGCGGTAGGCGTACCCGCGATTCACGAGGGTCCGCAGCAGCATCAGGGTGCTGCTCTTGGGGGCGTTGAGCCGGAGGGTGGCTTCGCGCAGCAGGACCCCGTCCTCGCTGGCGGCGATCAGTTCGACGAGATCGAGCACCCGCGCCGCCGAGAGAACGTTGTCGGTCATCTAAATGAACGTCGTTCCAGTTGATGAACGCATTGTCGCCACGCGCCAGAGACCCCGTCAATCGCGGAACGCCGCGCGGCGGACCGCGGGTCTCAGGTGCTCAACCGTTAGCCGAATGGGGCCGGGGGCGGAAACCTATTCCAGTTGTGGAAGCTATCAGCCGCGAATGTCACAGGGTTACCAATTCCTGAACAATGCTCGATCCTGAGTTGCGGCGCTGACGCAAGCGCAGAGTCCACTGCTGTATTGTCCACCCGGGCGATTGCCGCGCGATGTGGCGTTCGCGCCTTGCGCCTCGCCCCAATTCGGGCGCCGTGCGACTGATCCATCAGCCCGGGTTATTGAACAGTCCACGAACGGTTGTTTGACGCGGCCTCCCCGACTGGCCACTATCCTCACGGGCGGGCGCCGAGTTTCGCGCCGGCCGGATGAGGGGAAAACAAGACATGATGGGTACTCGTTCGCGGGGCCGGATGGCCCTGCTCGCGACGAGCGCGCTCTGCGCCGCTGTTGGGTTCGCTGGCCAGGCCTCCGCACAAGCCGCTTCCGATCCGAGCGAACTCGAAGAGATCGTGGTCGTCGGCTCGCAGATCCAGGGCTCCAAGGTGACGGCCGCCCTGCCGGTGACCGTGGTCGACGCGACGCAGATCCAGGCGACGGCCGCCGGGTCGGGCGACGAACTGTTCCGGACCATCCCGCAGGCCGGCAACGTGACCTTCAACTCGAGCTTCCTGCCGGGCTCTTCCAACTCGGCGCGCGGCGACGTGAACTCGATCAGCCTGCGCAACCTCGGCGCCGGCAACACCCTGGTGCTCATCAACGGTCGCCGGACGGTCTACCATCCGACCACCCAGGCCGAGTCCCTGGTGCCCACCTTCACCTACAACACCAACGCCATCCCGGTGGCCGGCCTGAAGAGCATCGAGGTGCTGCGTGACGGCGCGGCGGCCATCTACGGCACCGACGCGGTGGCCGGCGTGGTCAACACCGTCCTGCGCGACGACTTCGACGGCGGCCAAATGGAGTTCCAGTACGGGACGGCCACGGGCACCAACCTGCGCGAAGGCCGCCTGACGGGCCTGTTCGGCGACAACTTCCAGGAGGGCCGGGGCAACATCACGATCTTCGGCTCGCTGGAGAAGCGCTCCGCCCTGCTTGCGTCGGACCAGGACTACACGTCCATGTCCGACCGCCGCCCCCTCTTCGCGGGCACTGAGTTCGCGAACACGGTCGGTCTCGATTCCCGCCCCACCGCCACGGGCTTCGGCGCGTTCCAGGCTGTCGGGGTGACGTCCGCGATCCGTCAGGGTTCGACGGCGATCACCGGCTCGACCGGCATCTTCCACTACTCGCCGCAGTCGGTGAGCTGCACCGTCGTGGTCGGGCCCGGCCTGTGCATCGTGCCGGGCGCCTTCAACACGACGACCGATCGGGCCTTCCGGGTCGATCCCGTGCGCTCGCTGAAGTCCTCGGTCATTCCGCAGGCGGACCGGACCAACATCTTCATCACCGGTCACTACGACATCAACGACGACGTCACCTTCTTCGGCGAGGCGGGCTACTACCACGCCCGCACCGAAGGCAACGTCGCCGCCTACAACGCGCTGAGCACCTCGCCGACGATCAGCATCGGGCCGAACGCCTACTACAACCCCTTCGGCGCCGCGACGCTCGCCAACGGGCAGCCGAACCCGAACCGCCTGCCGAACCTGGTCGGCGTGCCGGCCAGCGGCCTGCGCCTGACGGTCAACGCGTATGGCCTGCTCGACCTCGGCCCGTCGCAGGTCATCGTGAAGAACGACCAGTACCGCGTGCTGGGCGGCCTCAAGGGCAAGAAGTTCGGCTTCAACTGGGAAAGCGCGGTCCTGTATTCCGAAGCGACGGTGGACGACCTGTCGTATGCGGTGGACGGGACGGCGCTGTCCAAGGCGATCAACCGCACGACCCCGGATGCGTACAATCCGTTCAATGGCATCGGCGCCGGGACCGACCTCGTCCTGGGCGGTGACCAAACCCCGTCGAGCGCCGCCGCGATCGCCGGCCTGGTCATCCCCATCACGCGCGCGAACAAGACCACGCTCGCGCTGTGGGACTTCAAGGTGAACCGTCCGGATCTGATCTCGATGTGGGCGGGTGACATCGGCATCGCCGCCGGCGTCGAAGTCCGCCGCGAAACCTACCGCGACAACCGGGACGACAACATCGACGGCACGATCCAGTACGTCGATGCGGTCACGGGCCCGATCGTCGGCAGCGCCGTGGCGTTCAGCAATATTCCCGGATCGTCGGTCTCCCCGGACGTGAGCGGCCACCGCACCGTGATGTCCGCCTACGCGGAACTGGCCGTGCCGCTGGTCTCGCCCGAGATGAACATCCCGTTCGTCAACCGGCTCGAGATGCAGCTCGCGGGCCGCGCGGAGGACTACAGCGACGTCGGCAGCATCGCCAAGCCGAAGGTGGCCGCAGCCTGGGACATCATCCCCGGCTTCCGGCTGCGCGGCTCCTGGTCGAAGGGCTTCAAGGCGCCGAACCTGGAACAGATCAACGTCAGCCAGGTCAGCCGCACCAACAGCCGCCAGGACTACTACTTCTGCGAGGCGGACCTGCGGGCGAAGCGGATCACCAGCTTCACCCAGTGCGCTCAGTCGCGGACCACCCGCGCGGTGCGCGCCGGCAACCCCGACCTGAAGCCTGAGACGTCGGAAAGCCTGTCCTACGGCTTCGTCTTCCAGCCGGAGTTCATCCCGCCGGAATACGGCCGGGCGACGGTCACGGTCGACGTCTGGAAGATCAAGCAGAAGGGCATCGTCGGCCTGTTCGGCGAAGGCAACGCGGTGATCCTCGACTACCTGCTGCGCCTGCAGGGTTCGTCGAACCCGGCGGTGCACCGCCTGGCGCCGACCCCGGACAACATCGCCGTCTTCACCGGCTCGGGCCTCGCGCCGGTCGGCTTCGTGGAATACGTCGACGACAAGTACGTCAACCAACTGCCGCAGGTGGCCCAGGGCGTCGACGTGGGCGTCAACTACCGCCTGAACACCGACAGCTTCGGGGACTTCACCATCGATGTGAACGTCGCGCGCCTCGACAAGCTGTACCAGTCGCCGACCGAGGGCCTCGCCATGCTGATCGCTGCGCGGTCGGCGGGTCAGATCAACGCCGGCACCATCATCACCGGCGGCCAGGACATCGTCGGACAGAACGGCACGCCCGAGTGGCGCGGCACCGGCTCGCTCAACTGGCGCTACGGCAAGTTCACGGCCAACTGGTTCACGACCTACACGGGCAGCTTCTACTCCACCGCCCTGACCTACTCGACGGGCGAATACTTCCGCGTCCCGCGCACCTGGGTGCACAACGTGTCGGTCTCCTACACCTTCGAGGACACCAACAAGTACCTGAACAACACCCGCGTGCTGGTCGGCGCGCGGAACGTGTTCGACAAGGATCCGCCGCTGGTGTCCGACGGCTATCCGGCCTCGGTCTACAACCCCTACGGCCGGTACCTCTACTTCAACATCCGCAAGAGCTTCTAAGCCGGGTGTCCAGAGCCCCTCCCGCCACGCGGGAGGGGTTTTCCTTTTCGGGGAACAGTCATGAGTAAGGTCGCCCGCCGCGCGTTGAACGCCGCGTTCGTCAGTGTCCTGGCGCTCTCGGTCGCCGCCGCCCCCGCCGCCTGGGCCCAGGACGAGGGGCCGCCTTCACAGGGGCTCGCCCAGACGGGCGGGGACCTCATCGGCTACCGCTCGATCCACCACCCGGTGATCGGCCGCGACGGCATGGTGGTGGCCCAGAACAAGATCGGCGCGCGGGTCGGCGCCGACATCCTCGCGAAGGGCGGCAATGCGGTCGATGCGGCGGTGGCCGTGGGGATCGCCGAAACCCTGACCCTGCCGCGGGCCGGCAACCTCGGCGGCGGCGGCTACATGCTGGTGTACGACGCCGCCAGCAAGAAGACGGTCGCCATCGAATACTACGGTCAGGCCCCGCTGGAGGTGAAACCCGACCTGCTGCTCGGCCCGGACGGCAAGGTCTCCAACGACAAGGTCATGTCGTTCAAGGGCGTGACCGTCCCCGGCACCGTCGCCGGCCTCTACGAGGCGCACAAGCGCTTCGGCAAGCTGCCCTGGGCGACGCTGGTACAGCCGACCATCGACCTGGCGAGCAAGGGTGTGGTGATGAGCGACGACGAAGCCTCGGCCCTGGCCGGCCGCAAGGCGATGATGGCGAAGGATCCCAACGGCGCGCTGAAGGTCTACTTCAAGAAGGACGGCTCGGCCTACAAGCCCGGCGACGTCTTCAAGAACCCCGACCTCGTCTGGACCCTGAAGCAGATCCAGGCCCGCGGCGCCGACGGCTTCTACAAGGGCCCTGTGGCCGACAAGCTGGTCGCCGGCATCCAGGCCGGCGGCGGCATCATCACCAAGGCCGACCTCGCCGCCTACAAGGCCAACGTGCTGGAGCCGATCTGGTCGGACTACCGCGGCTACCACATCGCCTATATGCCGCCGACATCGGCCGCCTCCAGCGTGGCCGAGGCGATGAATATCATCGAGCAGTTCCCTATGGCGGACTACGGCCAAGGCAACGTGGCCAGCATGCATCTCATCGCCGAGGCGCTGAAGATCGTCACCGTTGACCGCCGCTATTCCGGCGGCGGCCCGCAGTGGAAGACGCCGGCGAAGGGCATCGCCAGCGAGGAGTTCGCCAAGGAGC
>NZ_JANINU010000027.1 GCF_024508875.1 Phenylobacterium sp. | reverse complement strand
CCGCGAACCGGCTGATCGACGCCGACGCGCCGCATCCCTACTGGGACAAGGTGCCCCTTAAATTCACCGGCTGGGACGCCGCCCGCTTCGAGGCCGCCGGCTTCCGCGCGGTGCCCGGCTGCGTGGTGCGCAAGGGCGCGTACGTGGCGAAGAACGTGGTGATGACGCCGTCGTTCGTGAACATCGGCGCGTACGTCGACGAAGGCACGATGGTCGACACCTGGGCGACGGTTGGCTCGTGCGCCCAGATCGGCAAGAACGTGCACATCTCCGGCGGCGCCGGCATCGGCGGCGTGCTGGAGCCGCTGCAGGCCAACCCGACGATCATCGAGGACAACTGCTTCATCGGCGCCCGGGCCGAGGTGGCCGAGGGCGTGATCGTGCGCGAGGGCTCGGTGCTCTCGATGGGCACCTTCATCACCTCTACGACGCCGATCATCGACCGCAAGACCGGCGAGACCTTCACCGGCGAGGTGCCGCCCTATTCCGTCGTCGTGTCCGGCAACCGGCCCAACCCGCACGACCCGTCGCTGCCGTCCACCTACTGCGCGGTGATCATGAAGCGCGTCGACGAGCGCACCCGCTCGAAGACCTCGATCAACGAACTGCTGCGGGAGTAGCGGGCGCGCATCTCCCTTCCCTATGATGTAAGGGCGAGGGCGACCAAGGAGCGGGCGGTGGCGAAGGAGAGCGAGGCGGCGAAGGGCGCTGAACCGTTCGATCCCCTGCGCCTGGAGCTCCAGCTCTGCTTCGCGCTCTACACGGCCAGCAACCTGATGACGCGCGCCTATCGGCCCCTCCTGGAGCCGCTGGGCCTAACCTACCTGCAGTACCTGGCTCTGATGGCGCTTTGGGCCGAGGCGCCGCAGTCCATCGGCGACCTCGGTCGCCGGCTGGGGCTCGACGCCAGCACGCTCACGCCGCTGTGCAAGCGCATGGAGAAGGCGGGCCTGGTCACCCGCACCCGCGACCCGGGCGACGCCCGGCGGGTCATCATCGAGCTGACGCCCCGGGCGCGCGCGCTCCGGGAGAAGGCGGTCTCGGTGCCGACGGCGATGTTCTGCCAGCTGCCCATGCCGCTCGAGGAAAGCGTGGCCTTGAAGGCGGCCATCGAGAAACTGACCGCCGGCCTAAGGCGGATCGCGCCGGACTAGATCCCCGCGTACCACTGATAGCCGCGGTCTTCCCAGTAGCCGCCCTTGCCCAGGCCCAGACCCGCGAAGCTGTCGATCAGCTCGATGCGCATGACGTACTTGGCCATCTTGTAGCCGAGCTGCCGTTCCAGGCGCAGGCGGATGGGCGCGCCGTGGGCCACGGGCAGCGGCCGGTCGTTCATCTCGTACGCCAGCACGGTCTGGGGGTGGCGGGCGTCGGCGAGGTCGATGGTCTCGTAGTAGTCGCCCGTGCCGTCGAGGGTCAGCTCAAGGGTGTCGGCGCAGAAGAACGCCACGTACTTCGCCTGCGGCTTCACGCCGGCGCGGTCCAGCAGCGGCCCCAGGCGCGCGCCCTTCCACTTGCCGATGCTGCTCCAGCCCTCGACGCAGTCGTGCCGGGTGATCTGGGTGCGCGACGGAGCCTGGCGCAGCTCGTCCAACGAGAGCTGGAGAGGCCGCTCGACCAGGCCGCCGATCTCCAGCCGCCAGTCCTTGAAGCCCCCCGCCACGTGCGCCTGGTAGTCCTCGCTGTCGGGATTGACCGTGCCGTTGGCGCGGAAATCGGGCGAGATGGCGCTGGCCGGGTACTCGCGCGCCAGGGCGCGGCGGCCCAGGAGCAGGCGCTGGACATGGAAGTTCAGGCCCTCGGCAAGGTTCAGGCTCCGGTTCGCCTCGGGCGAATTGGCGATGCGGTCACACCCGGACACGCCCGCGCCGGTCGCGCCCAACGCGGCCCCCAGCAGCCCCCGACGGGTCGCGGCCTTCATGGCTTCACCTTCTCACGGCGGATGACGAACCAGCCGGTGATCATGGAGCGCACCTCGTTCAGGGGCCCGGCCGCCACGACCATGGCGATGTGAACGGCGAAGAACGCCACGAGGCCCGAGGCCGCCAGGAAGTGCAGCGTCCGCGCCGATTGCCGCCCGCCCAGCAGGTCGCCCAGCAGCGGCAGGCGCGCGTAGACGGCCGGCGACATGGTGAGGCCCGTCAGCAGCATCAGCGGCATCAGGCCGAAGATCACCACCGCATAGGCCAGCTTCTGCAGCACGTTGTAGCCGCGCGCCGCGTCGCCGTGGGCGAAACGCAGCCGCAGGTGGTCCCACACCGATCGCGGCACGGTGCGCAGTTCGGCCAGGGAAGGCCAGATCAGCCCCGTGAGCCGCCCGCTGAGGACCGCGAACATCCCGTAGATCAGACCGTTGATCGCCAGGATCCATGCGAAGGCGAAGTGCCAGCGCCGGCCGGCCCCCAGGTCGGGATAGGAGGGCAGCGTCAGCCAGCTCGGGAACGCCCGGGCTTGGAGCTGCTCCCCGCCCGCCGCCGACGCGCCCAGGACGCCCGTGGTGTCGAAGCTGGCGCCCGCCACCACCAGCCGCCCGCGAAGCTCGCCGTCGTCGCGCGGCTTGGCCTCGATCGCCGCCCACGGCTCCGCGAACCGCGCGACCTCGCCCCAGTAGAAGGCGGGGTGCGCGTTCAGAATCTGCAACCCACTGAGCAGGAGCACCAGCAGGCACAGAGCGTTCAGCCAGTGCGTCAGCCGCACCAACACCGGGTGGCGGTAGACCGCGGTAACCCCGCGCCGCGTACGTTCCGGAAACGGCTTCACGACCGGCCTACATCGGCGGGGCGGCGCCATTCTCACCGACCGCGACGGCGCCGGTGATCAGCCCGCCGGCGGCGCCCGGCTTCGGGAAGGCGACGAAGAAGACCGGAACGCCGGCCTTCACCAGCGGACGCGTCCCGCCGGTGATCTGCACCACCGGCACCTTCGGCGGCACCACGATCTTGCGCTGGCCGGTGGAGTAGCTGACTTGAAGCTCGCGGCCCTTGGCGCCGGCCGTCACCTTGCCGACCGTGCCGTTGGTCATCATCGAGCCCTTGCGCAGGTTCCAAGCGTAATGGCCTTCGCCGACCTTCACGCCCGGCGGGAACACGTGGACCTCCAGCGACTTGCCCGAGCCGTCGGCCTGCGGAATTTCCGACGTGCCGATGAAGCTGCCTTCCTTGATCTCGGTCACCGCGATCGGCTTGGTCACCTGCACCGTCCAGTCCGGCGTCAGGTCCACCGTCACCGGCTTGCCGCTCTTCGGCTTCACCGTCAGGCGCGTCGCCTCCAGCTTCGTGACCACGCCGCGCACGGGCAGCGGCGCCGGGGGCTGCGGCGCAGGCTGGGCGACGGCCGGAGCGGCCACCGCCAGGGCGGCCGCAAGCATCAGGAACAGGCGCATGGAATCCTCCGCATCGACGAACGTGGCGGCGAGCTTTGGCATGCAAATATTTTGCTAGCAAATTAATTGCGCGAACCCCGCGCGGCGGGCGCGGCGCTCAGACCTTGCGGCCCTCGGCGTCCGCGTACGCGGTCCCGTCGCGACGGCGCGGGATGTCCTCGCCGGCATGGATCACCATGTCGATGTCCGGGTAGTCGACCGCATCTTCCACCGGTCGCCGCGTGCCAACTTCCAGCAGGACGGCCACCCGATCCGAGCGGTTCTGGATATGATGCCCGTTCGCGACGCCCGCCTTGAAGCCCGCGCAGTCGCCGGCGCGCAGGATCGTCTCCCCGTCCTCCTCGACCAGCACGACTTCGCCCTCGACCACCCAGACGAACTCGTCCTCGACGCTGTGCCAGTGCCGCTGGCTGGTCCAGACGCCCGGGTCCAGTCGCATCAGGCTGACGCCGAAGTCGGTGAGGCCCGCGGCGTCGCCCAGCTTCCACCGCTTCCGCCCGCGGCAGGGCTCGTCGTAGGGCGGCGGATAGGTGGTCCCGAAGCGGGTGGGCGCCTAGTCGATGTCGATCTTGGGCATGATCCCCTCGCGTCTGCCGCGATTGCCAGATATGGCGGACGCATGCCGTCCGATAGCCCCGCCGCCCTCGACGCCGTCGAACTCACCCGCGACCTGATCCGCCGCCCCTCGGTGACGCCGGCCGATGCAGGCGCGATGGCGATCGTCGAGGAGATGCTGTCGGGCCTCGGCTTCGCGTGTCGACGGATGAAGTTCGGCGAGATCGAGAATCTCTACGCCCGCTACGGGACCGCGCGGCCGAACCTCTGCTTCGCGGGCCACACCGACGTGGTGCCCGTGGGCGACGCCGCCGCCTGGTCGAAGGACGCCTTCGCGGCCGAGGTGGTGGACGGGGTGCTGATCGGGCGCGGTTCGGTGGACATGAAGAGCGCCATCGCCGCCTTCGCCGCCGCGGCCGCCGAGGCCATCGCGGCCGGCAAGGTGACAGGTTCGATCTCGTTCCTGATCACCGGCGACGAGGAGGGGGTGGCGACCCACGGGACCAAGATGGTCGTGGAGGCGCTGGCCGCCGAGGGCGAGGCGATCGACCATTGCGTGGTGGGCGAGCCCACGTCGTCCGAGACGTTCGGCGACATGGTCAAGGTGGGCCGGCGCGGCTCGATCAACGCCGAGATTGTGGTCGAAGGCATTCAGGGCCACGTGGCCTATCCGCACCGGGCGGCCAACCCCGCCCCGATCCTGGTGAAGATCCTGGCCGCGCTGCAGGCGCGCAAGCTGGACGACGGCTACGCCGAGTTCCAGCCATCCAACCTGGAAGTGACCTGGATCGACGTGCCCAACACGGCCACCAACGTGATCCCCGGGGTGGCGCGCGCGCGCCTGAACATCCGGTTCAACCCGAACCACACGGGCCAGGGCCTGGCCGACTGGATCGCCGCCGAAGCGGCCAAGGCCGCGGAGGGTTTCAAGGGGACCGCCAAAGTCGTCCCGCAGATCAGCGGCGAGGCGTTCCTGACCGAGCGCGGCGATTTCACCGACCTGGTGGCCGCCGCCGTGGCCGACGTCACCGGCCGCCCGCCCGAGCTTTCCACCAGCGGCGGCACCTCCGATGCCCGCTTCATCCGCGCCCTGTGCCCGGTGATCGAGGTGGGCCTGGTCGGCAAGACCATGCACCAAGTGGACGAGCGCGCCCCGGTCGCCGAGATCCGCACCCTGCAGCAGGTCTATTCGCGGATCATCGCGCGCTATTTCGCCTAGGCGCGGACGACCCCAGCGCCCGCTCCACACGTCAGTAAGCGACACCCGTCAGGTACAGTCCCTCCGCCGGCGCGACCGGGCCGCAGGCGCGGCGATCCCGCGCCTCCAGCGCCTCGCGCACGTCGTCCTTCGTCCAGCGTCCGACGCCGACCTCGGCGAGCGTCCCGGTCATCGAACGCACCTGGCGATGCAGGAACGAGCGCGAGGCGAACTCCAGGATCACCTCCTCGCCCTCGCGGCGCACGTCGGCTACGTCCAGCGTCTTCATCGGCGACTTCGCCTGGCAGGCCAGGTCGCGGAAGGTAGTGAAGTCGTGGTGCCCGATCAGCACCTTGGCGGCCTCGTGCATGGCCCCCGCGTCCAGCGGCTTCTTCACATGCCAGACGCGGCCCTGGTCGAGGGCCGGGGGGCTCATGCGGTTGAGGATGCGATAGCGGTAGCGCCGCCCCGTCGCCGAGAAGCGGCTGTGCCAGTCGCCCTCCGCCACCTCGGACGCCAGCACCGACACCGGGTCGGGCATCAGGTGGAAGTTCAGCGCATTGCGCACCGTCTCGGCCGGCCAGTCCTTGGCGAGGTCGACGTGGACCACCTGGCCCGTGGCGTGGACGCCGGTGTCCGTGCGGCCGGCGGCGCTGACCCGGATCTCCTCGCCGCAGAACTTCTTGATCGCCCGCTCCAGCGAGCCCTGCACCGACGGCAGGTCGGCCTGCGCCTGGAAGCCGTGGAACGGGCGGCCGTCGTACTCGATCAGGAGGCGGTAGCGTGGCATCGTCCATTCAGTCGGGAGGATTAGAAATGGCCGTCATTACCAAGTTTGAGCTCACAGACGGAACTCGTCTGAAGCGTCACCGGACTGAAGTGCCGGCCAAGGTCTTCGTCTTTGGTGAAGGTCGGAATGGCCCAATCGTTCAAATCAACACCTACGGGTCGGCCGACCGAGAGACTGAGGGCGTAAGCCAAACTATGCAGTTCGAACGGAAGAGCGCTGAGGATCTATGGAAGCTGCTCGGACAAACCTACGGCTTCAAATAGCTAAGCCAACCTCACGCCCTTGGGCACGGGGTTCCCGCGTAGGAACACGTCCGCGTCCTGCGGGCCCTTGCCCTCACGCTGCACGCGCAGCAGGCGCACGGCGCCATCGCCGGTCCCGACCAGCAGGCGGTCGTCCAGCGTGACGCCCGGCTCGCCGGCCCCATCCTCAAAGGCCGACAACAGCGCCTTCACCCGCACCGGCCCCTTCTCGGTCGGAAGTTCGAACCAGGCGCCCGGGAACGGCGAAAGCCCGCGGATCTTGCGGTCCAGGGTCGGGCCGTCCTTCGCCCAGTCCAGCCGGGTGAACTTCGGGCTGATCTTCTTGGCGTAGGTCACCCCCTCCTCGGCCTGCGGGACGGCCACGGCGGTCCCCGCCTCGATTTCCGCCAGGGTCTTCACGATCAGTTCGGCGCCGGCGACGGCCAGGCGGTCGTGCAGCGTGGCCGCCGTCTCCTGCGCGTCGATGCGCACGGTCGCGGTCGCCAGCACCGGCCCCTCGTCCAACCCCTCCGTCATCCGCATCACCTGGACGCCGGTCACCTTGTCGCCCGCCATGATCGCCCGCTGGATCGGGGCCGCGCCCCGCCAGCGCGGCAGGAGCGAGGCATGGACGTTGTAAGAGCCCAGCCGTGGCGCTTCGAGCAAGGCGCCCGGCAGGATCTGGCCGAACGCGACGACCACCGCGGCGTCCAGGCCCAGCGCCGCGAACGCTTCGATCTCCGCCGGGTCGCGCATCGAGACGGGCGTGCGAACCGGGATGCCATGCGCCTCGGCGAACGCATGCACGGGCGAGGGCTTCAGCTCCTGACCGCGGCCGCGCGGCGCGGGGGGCTGGGAATAGACGCAGGCCACCTCGTGGCCCGCCGCCACGATGGCGGAGAGGGCCGAGACGGCGAAATCCGGGGTGCCGAGGAAGGCGAGACGCATGCCGGGGTCTTAGCGGTCGGGGCGCTGGAAGGGAACTTCGCCGCAAGCGTGGCCGTTGGAGCGATAGTCGCAGGGAGCCCATCAAATGAGAAAGTCGATCATGGTCGCAACCGCCAGCATGGTGTTCGCGCTCGCCGCTTGCACGAAGGCCGAGCGGCAGGACACCGCGGGCGATGTGAAGGACGCCGCCCACGAAATCGGCGACAAGGCCAAGGAGGCGGCCAACAGCCCGGCGGTCAAGGAAGTGGGCGCCGAGATCAAGGACGCGGCGGGCGACGCCGGCCAGGTCATCAAGGACACCGCCAAGGGTGCGGCCGAAGGCGCCCGCGAAGGCGCCGCCAAGGTCGAAGCCGAGAGCAAGGACGCCGCGGACCACGACGCCCACGACAAGAAGTAGCCGAGCCTCAGGTGAAGATGGCGAGCTCGCCGTCTTCCAACGGTCCCACGGTCTCGGACGAGGCGCGGCCCGCCGTCCTGCGGCGCGTGGCGAACACTTCGCTGGCCACGGCGCCGGAATAGAGCTAGACCAGGAGGCCGACGTGCGGCGCGCCCAGGGTCTCGCGCAAGTCGCGTATGACTGCAGTCCAGAGTTCCAGGCTGTCGCCGTCCTGGCCTGACGGCCGGTCGGCCGCGCGGCGGCGGTCGTCCCTCGCGCGCGCGATCTTGGTGGGCGACCAGCCCTTGCGGGCCAGCCGAGCGGCCTCCTTGGCGAGGCGCGCCTCCGTGTCGTCGGCGGTTTCACACCGGCGGGCGAGCACGGTACCGCAGTCGCAGTGGCCGCGCGTGGTGAGGAACTGCCGCTCGCCCGGGATCATCGCCTTGGCGACCGAGGGATTGTCGATCGGCTCGGCCGCACGGCCATGGCGCGCCATCACGGCTTCGACGGCCGCGGCGTCGTCGGTCGAGACAACCAGGGTCACGAAGTGGCACATGGCGCCACCCTATTGCGAAAAGCAGTGCCGGGCACCAACGTCCGGCGGCTGGAGGCCCTAGGCCGCCTTCACCAGCTTCTTCACCTTCTTCACCGCCTGCTCGCGCTTGAGCCGCGAAAGGTGGTCGATGAAGAGGACGCCATTCAGGTGGTCCATCTCGTGCTGGATGCAGACGGCGAAGAGACCGTCGGCGTCTTCCTCCACCTGTTCCCCCTGATAGTTCAGGTAGCGGATCTTCACGCGGGCCGGCCGGTCGACCTCGTCGAAGATCTCGGGAACAGACAGGCAGCCCTCCTCGTAGGGAGCGGTCTCGTCCGACGCCCACAGGATTTCGGGGTTCACGAAATAGCGCGGCTGGGGCGGCTCGCCCTCGCGCGCGAGGTCCATGACGATCACGCGCTTGGGCACGCCGATCTGGATGGCGGCCAGGCCGATGCCGG
The DNA here is from genome assembly GCF_024508875.1 of Phenylobacterium sp. Classification (GTDB taxonomy): domain Bacteria; phylum Pseudomonadota; class Alphaproteobacteria; order Caulobacterales; family Caulobacteraceae; genus Phenylobacterium. Next base: position 3,764 of record NZ_JANINU010000027.1, on the reverse strand, counting down.
GCGCGTCGTACATCGTCTCCAGCATGTCATCCATGAGGGCGCGCAGATCGTCGTCGACCGCCTCGACGGTCTGGGACACCTGCTTCAGCACGGGGTGCGGGACGACGAGGATCTCACGAAGGGCCATGGCGGGCAGGTAAGGTCCCTATTCCTGAGCGTCAAGCTAGGACAAGCGGCAGGCGACTTCAGGTCGCCCCGCGCTACTCCCCGGCCGCCAGCCTCACGTTCGGCGTCTCGTCGGTCGTCAACTTCGCCAGCGGCCGCACGGCCACCTCCACCGGAGCCAGTTCGACCACCTCCTTGCCCTGGTGGTCGACCTTCAGTTCCTCGAAGCGCCGGGCCTGTGTCAGGACCTGGGTCTCCAAGGAGCCGACGAACTGGTTGTAGCGGCTGACCGCCGCCTCCAGCGCCTTGCCCACAGAGCCCGCATGCGCGCCCATCACCGAGATGCGCTTGTAGAGCTCCTTGCCCAGGTCGGCGATCTTCTGGGCGTTGGCGGCCTGTTCCTCGACCCGCCAGCCGTAGACCACCGCCTTGCACAGGGCGAACAGCGTGGACGGCGTGACGATCACCACGCGGCGGTCCATGGCGTCGTTCATCAGCTCGGGCGCCCGGTCCAGCGCCGCCGCCAGCGCCGAGTCCAGCGGCACGAACATCGCCACGAAGTCCGGCGAGTTCTGGAACTGGTCCCAGTAGGCCTTGGCCGACAGGCCCTGGATGTGCCCCCGAACGCTCTGCACGTGGCGCAGGCCGGCGGCGTCGCGAGCGAAGTCGTCCTGCGCCTCCTGCAGTTCCAGGAAGGCGTTCAGCGAACACTTCGCGTCGATCACGAACAGGCCGCCGCCCGGCAGGCGCACGATGACGTCGGGACGCCGGCGGCCCTCCTCGGTGTCGGTAGAAGCCTGTTCCTCGAAGTCGAACCGGCCCGAAAGGCCCGCCGCCTCCAGCACGTTGCGCAGGGTCTGCTCGCCCCAGCGGCCCTGCACCCCCGCGCCGCGCCGCAGCGCCGCCGACAGCTTGCGCGCCTCGTCCTGCGTGGCGGCGGACGCGGCCAGCATCTGGGCGATCTGCTCCTTCAGGCCGCCCTGCTCCTCGGCCCGCTGCTTCTCGACGGCGGTGACCTGTTCCTGGAACTTCTGCAGGCTCTCGGCGACGGGCTTGAGCTGCGCCTCCAGCCGCGCCTGGGCGAGCTGCTCGCGGTTCCGGACCGCCTCCTCGTTCTTGCGCAGGATCTCCTCGGCGACGCTGGTCGCCGACTGGGTGAGCTGGGCGCGGACGAGGTCGCCCTGCTCGGCCATCAGCTTCATGCGCAGCTCAGCGTTGGAAGCCCGGCCGCGCTCGCGCAGCGCCCAGGCGATGGCTGCTGCGGCGATCAACACGCAGAGCACGGCCAGGAAGAGAAGCCCGTTCATGGTGCGTTCTTAGCGCGCTAGGCGAGTCGGCGAAAGCGCGACGCAGCCCCGCACCGCGCGGCGACCCTAGCCCTGCGGTTCCAGGCGTTGCCCAAGGCGCGGTTCGGCCCCGGCGATCAGGCGCTGGATGTTGGCCCGGTGGCGGGCGACTACATAGAGCCCGCCCGCCGTCACGAGCAGGCGGTAGGCTAGGGGCTCGTTCAGGACCCAGACGAGTGCGACCGCCGTCGCCGCCGCCAGGATCGAGCCCAGCGAGACGAACCGGAAGATCGCCACGGTCAGCGCGAAGACGGCCAATCCGCCCACGCCGGCCGGCCAGGCCAGCGCCAGCAGCAGGCCCAGCCCGGCCGCCACCGACTTTCCACCGGCGAAGTTCAGCCAGACCGGCCGGGCGTGCCCGACCAGCGCCGCCAGCCCGGTCAGGCAGACTGCCCAGGGCGTCCAAACGGCGGCGTCGAGCCCCGCGGGAACGGCCGCTGCATCGGCCAGCCAGGGGTAGAACCACCGGGCGAAGAGAACTGCGGCCGCGCCCTTCAGCACGTCCACGACCAATACCGCCAGGGCCGGCCACTTTCCCAGGGTCCGAAGCACATTAGTCGCGCCCGTGGAACCGGAGCCCTGCTCCCGGATGTCCACGCCCCTCAGCAGCTTGCCCGCGAGATAGCCGGTCGGGATCGATCCCAGGAGGTAGCCGACCGCCAGGCCCGCCGCGCACGCGATCCAGAAGACCATCGGATGTCCCTCCATGCCCCGTCTTCAGGAACCGAGTCGCCTCAGCCCACCAGCCGTCCGCCTATGGTCTCGCCACGCGACAGGGTCGCGGTGATCGGCGCCAGCAGGAACATCTCGCCCAGCCCCTGGGCCGCGGCGGCCGGGCCGATGTCGCGGATGAGGTGACGGCGCAGTTCCTCCGGCACCTCGCCTTCGGGCGCGAGGGGATCGCGGGCCAGCAGTTCCTCGCACTTGGCGTCGTCGGCGGCCCGGTCGCCAGTGAGGTCGCCGATCCGCTCCATGACGATCGGATAGGCCGAAGGCGTGCGCGCCGCGTTCAGCGCCGCCGCCATCACGATGCCGTCAAGGAACGAGGCCTTCGACAGCGGCACGCCGTTCCAGATCACGAAGATTGGCGTCTGCCCCACCGTGTCGAACAGAATGGCGAAGAGCTGGCCCTCGGCCGGCAACAGCCAGCCGTCGAACAACAGGCCGGCGCCGCCCACCTTGAACTGCAGCAGCCCGTTCTCGTGCCGGCGGACAATGCCGTGGTCGTGGAAGAACCGCCCGGGCATCATCACGGAGGGGCGCGTTGTACGCCAGAAGCCCTCGTAGGCGTGGCCCCGCCGCTCGGTGGTCAGCCGGGACATCTCCAGCACGGGCAGCGGCAGGGCGTCGCGCGCGTCGATCGCGCCGGCGCCGCCATGGCCGTCCACGGGCGCCGCAACCCCCAGGAGCCCGGCCAGCCCCGCCAGGTCCCTGTCCCAGTCCAGCATGGTGAAGCCGGGGCAGCGGCCGGAGACGACGCGGGTGAGGTTCTCGAGGTTGTGCGCCGAGGGGCTGACAGCGCCCGAGGCCCAGCGGCCCACCAGCGACTTGTCCACGCCGAGTTCCGCCGCCAGGCGCCCGCGGCTCATCGAGAGCGCCTTGAGCACCAGCGTCAGCTTCTCGTGGAAGTGAACGGACAACGCCATCGTCGAACATTGTTCCACAATGCAACCCATCCCTGCAACGGTTGCGCACCCGTTGCACATCGCGGTCGGGCCGGGGCGCCACGGTTGCGCCGTTCGGCGGCGTTCGCTGCACCTGCGCGGCGCAACGTCGCGGACATAACGTGTTCTTCGACGAAACGCGGCGCAGACCGCGGCAGGAGGAAGCCGATGCGGGTGGCGCAGCACATCTTCTACGCGGTGGCGACGCTGGCAGGCGTGGCGATCATCGCCCTCAATGGACCGTCGCACGGCCTGACCATGGGCGCGGGCGGGTCCGCCGCCTGCCGCAGCGACCACCTGGAGCGCGCGTGCGATCCGGGGCGGGGCCGAGGCGAAATCCTTCAGGGCGGCCAGGTGGTCCCCCGGTGACGAGGCAATGAGCCCGGCGTGGGCGCGCCGACACTCCCAAACGTCGCGCCCTGTAAGCCCTGGCTCGCGCCGGACCTCCCACGGTCATCGGCGCTTCGCGGCGGCAGGGAGCGGTCCCCGCCTCCGCGCGGACCCCAAGAGGGGTGCTGGCGCTCCGCGTCGCCTTCGGCCGACCTCACGGGCCGTCGGCGGCGCGGGGTGTCGCCGAACCGCTAAGCCGGCCGGCGCGCCCGCATGGCCTGGGCGATGGTGCCGTCGTCCAGCCAGTCCAGTTCGCCGC
>NZ_JANINU010000026.1 GCF_024508875.1 Phenylobacterium sp. | reverse complement strand
CTGGACCCGGTACTGCTTGCCGCCGGTCTTGATCACCGCGTACATCGTTCGCGCCTTTGTATTTCTTCTTGATTGAAAGCGTTGTCGCGCCCCCGAGGCAGGCCCGGGGACGAGGAGGCGCGGTTATACAGACGGCTGGCGCTGAGTCAACGGCGGGCGAGGGGCCCACTGGCTGCCGAACGGCCCTCTCCGCCTGGCGAAGAAGCGTCCGGCCGATATCGGCCCATGGCGGTTTCCGGTTCCTTGACTCGTTTCTTCCGGCAAGGTCGCATCGCGGCCGGCGTTTCGAGGGGATTTCCAATGCGTAGGATCGTGGCCGCGTCGGTGCTGGCGCTGGCGTGTGCGGGCGCGGCCCAGGCCCAGGCTCAAGCTACGGCCGACCCGAAGATCAAGGCTCGGGTCGAGAAGGTGCTCGCCAAGACGCCCCTGATCGACGGCCACAACGACCTGCCCGGCGAGATCCGCGGCCGCGCCGGCGGCGACGTGGCCAAGATCGACCTTCGCTCCGACACCTCCAAGCTTCCCGGCGAGCGGCCCGGCGCCATCGGTCTGATGACCGACATCCCGCGCCTGAAGGCCGGCCACGTCGGCGGCCAGTTCTGGTCGGTGTTCATCTCGCCGCAGTTCGACGGCCCCGTCGCCGTCCAGATGACGCTGGAACAGATCGACATCGTGAAGGGGATGACCGTCCGCTATCCCGACGTCTTCGAGATGGCCTACACCGCCGACGACGTAGTGCGCATCCACAAGGCCGGAAAGGTGGCCTCCCTGATCGGCATCGAGGGCGGCCACCAGATCAACGACAGCCTGCCGGCCCTGCGCCAGATGTACGCCGCCGGCGCGCGCTACATGACCCTGACCCACGCCCTGGCCAACCGCTGGGCCGACAGCGCAACCGCCAACCCGGTGCACAACGGCCTGACGCCCTTCGGCAAGGCCGTTGTGGCCGAGATGAACCGCATGGGCATGCTGGTCGACCTCAGCCACGTCTCGGAGAAGACCATGAAGGACGCGCTGGCGGTCAGCCAGGCGCCGGTGATCTTCTCGCACTCCGGCTCCAAGGCGGTGGCCGACCACGCCCGCAACGTCTCCGACGAGGTGCTGGCGCTGGTGAAGCAGAACCGCGGGGTGGTGATGGTCAACTTCGCCACCACCTACGTGTCCGAGGCCCGCAACCGCTGGGCCGCCGACCGCTCGGCCGAGCAGGCCCGCTACAATGCTCCGCCCTTCGGCGGCCTCTACATCGGCCAGCCCGAGAAAGCCGCCGCCGCCCTGGCCGAATGGGACAAGGCCCACCCGGGCCCGCCGGCGACGCTGAGCCAGGTGGCCGACCACGTCGAGCACATCGCCAAGGTCTGCGGGGTCGACTGCGTGGGGATCGGTTCGGACTTCGACGGCATCGGCGACACGCCGGTGGGCCTTGAGGGCGTCGACAAGTTCCCCGACCTACTGGCCGAACTGGCCCGCCGCGGCTGGTCGGACGAGGACCTCGGCAAGGTGGCCGGCGGCAACGTCCTGCGCGCCCTGCGCGAGGCCGAGGCGGTGGCGAAGAAGCTGCAGGCGACGACCCAGCCGTCCTACGCCAAGCTCACCGACCTCGACGGCCCGGCGAAGTAGCCAATTGCTCCCCCGTCGGGGGAGCTGTCGGCGAATGCCGACTGAGGGGGTCCTCAACCGCCTTGGATGGAGCCCCCCTCCACCGCTTCGCGGTCCCCCTCCCCCTGCGGGGGAGGAATTGGAGCTACATATCGATTTCCACGGCCACGGTGACCGTGTCGCCCTGGCCGACGCCCTCGCGCCGGCGTACCTCGGCCTTGATCGGCAGCAGGAACGCGCCCGACTTGCTGTCGGGGAAGATCGAGGTGCGCCAGGTCGAGCCGCCCAGCTCGGCCTTCACGCGCACCGAGCCCCAGCCCGCCGGCTTGGGCCCGCGCAGCGCCTTGATCCCCTCGGTGAACGTCGCGGGCAGGGTCACGAAATGCCAGGCGCCGGTGTGGAAGACCCAGATCTCCGCGTCCGCCTCGTACCGCATGGTCAGCTCAGCGGCTTGCCCTTGGTCTCGGGCAGGAACAGCAGGCAGGTCACCACCGAGATCACCGTGAACGCCAGCGGGTACCAGAGCCCCGAGTAGAGGTCGCCCACCGTGGTGACGATGGCGAAGGCCGTGAACGGTACGAAGCCGCCCACCCAGCCGGTGCCGATGTGATACGGCAGCGACATGGCCGTGTAGCGCACCCGCGTGGGGAACAGCTCGACCAGGCACGCGGCGATCGGGCCGTAGAGCGCCGTGGCCGCGATCACGAACACCAGCAGCACCGCGAAGGCCCCCGGCAGGTTCATCCGCTTGGGATCGGCCTTTGGCGGGTAGCCGGCCTGGGCGAGGGCCGTCTTGAGACGGGCCTCCACGCTGGCCTTGACGGCCTTGGCCACGGGCGCGGGATGGCCTTCGGCGCTGGTCGACGGGATGGTCTGGGCGCCGATGCGCACCAGCGCCGGCTGCCCCGCGACGCCGGGTTCGTTGCGATAGGACACGCCGGCGTTGGCCAGGGTCGACTTGGCGATGTCGCACGACGATACGAAGCTGGCCTTGCCCACCGGGTCGAACTGCACCGAGCAGTCGGCGGGGTCGGCGATCACCACCACCGGCGTGACGGCCTCGGCCTCGGCCAGCGCCGGGTTCAGCGTCTTCGACAGCATGTGGAAGCCCGGGAAGTAGGCCGCCGTCATCAGCACCATCCCGAACAGCATCACGGTCTTGCGGCCGAAGCGGTCCGACAGCCAGCCGAACAGCACGTAGAGCGGCGCGCTCGCTGCCGTGGCCGACAGCATCAGGATGTTGATGGTCTCGGGCGAGACCTTCAGGAACCGCTCCATGAAGGTCTGGACGTAGAAGAACGCCGTGTACCAGACCGCCCCTTGCGCGAACATCACGGCCGCCAGGGCGATCAGCACCAGCTTCAGGTTGGGCCAGTGGCCGAAGGCCTCCTTGAACGGCGCCTTGGTCTCGTTGCCCTCGGCCTTCAGCTTGGCGAATTCGGGGCTCTCGGTCAGCTTCAGGCGCATCCAGATCGAGACCGCCAGCAGTACGCCCGAGAACAGGAATGGCACGCGCCAGCCCCAGGCGTCGAACGCCGCGTTGCCGATCGCCGTGCGGGTCACGAGGATGACGATCAGGGCCCCGAACAGGCCGAACGCCGCCGACGTCTGGATCCAGCTCGTCGCCTGGCCACGGCCGTTCGACGGCGCGTGCTCGGCCACGTAGATCGCCGCCCCGCCGTATTCGCCGCCCAGGGCGAAGCCCTGGATGATGCGCATGAGGATCAGCAGCGCCGGCCCGATCATGCCCGCCTGGGTGTAGCTGGGCAGCAGGCCGATCGCGACCGTGGCGCCGCCCATCAGCAGCACCGTGGCCAGGAACGCGCCCTTGCGTCCGGCCTTGTCGCCGATGCGGCCGAACACCAGCGCGCCCAGCGGGCGGAACAGGAAGCCCGCCCCGAACAGCGCCAGCGCCGCGGCCAGCGCCGCCGTCTCGGGCAGGCCCGTGAAGAAGGTCTTGGAGATGACGCCCGTCAGGCTTCCGAAGACGAAGAAGTCGTACCACTCGAAGGTCGTGCCGGCCGACGACGCGGCGACCACGGTGCGGAGCGACGTCTGCGTCTCGGGCGCATCCGTCGCGGCAGCTTCCGCCATTACTTTGTCTTCCTTCCCCAAGGACTTGTGCGGTCTGGTCTACGGGGAACCCGCGCGATTGAGAAGCCTCAGTTCCTCCCCCAGCGCGGAGCGCGATCTGGGAGAGGTGGATCGGCGCAATCTGCACCGAGACGGAGGGGGGGCCTCAGCGATGGATAGACCGGGGGCAACCCCATCGGTCGGCTTCGCCGACAGCTCCCCAGCAGGGGAGCAACTAGATGAGCGTCGTCTTCACCACCCGCTCCAGCACCACCAGCGGCATGCGGCCCCGCTTCAGGACCTCGTGGAACTGTCGGATGTCGAAGCGCTCGCCCTGCCGGCGGCGGGCGTCCTCGCGCAGGCGGACCCATTCGTTGTGGCCGACCTTGTAGCTGCAGGCCTGCCCTGGCCAGACGCAGTAGCGGTCGATCTCGCGCTGCATGCCGCCGCGCGGCCGGCCCGTCGCCTCGACCATGTAGTTCGTCGCCTGCTCGCGGCTCCAGCGCTTGGCGTGCAGGCCGGTGTCGACCACCAGCCGCACGGCGCGGAACAGGATCGACTGGAGGTAGCCGATCTTACCCAGCGGATCGCCGTCGTAGCAGCCCAGCTCGTCGCCCAGTTGCTCGGCGTAGAGTCCCCAGCCTTCACCATAGGCCGAGAAGCCGCCGCCCTGGCGCCGGATCATCGGGATGTCGGTGGACTGTTGGCTGATAGCGCCCTGCCAGAGGTGGCCCGGATAGGCCTCGTGGAACGCCAGGCTGGGCAGCGAATAGCGCGGCCACTCCGAGGTGTCCTTGAGGTTGATGTAGAACCGGCCCGGCCGCTTACCGTCCAGCGAGGCGCCCTGGGCGTAGCCGTTGGCGGCCCCGTCCTCGATGGCCGGCGGCACGCGGACGATCTCCATCGGCGCGTTCGGGATGGTGGCGAACACCTTCGGCAGGCGCGCCTCCACGTCCTTCACCCGGCGGTTCAGATAGGCCAACAGCTCGGCGCGCCCGGCGTCGGTATTGGCGTAGAGCTGGTCGGACCGATGGTTCAGGGCCACCAGCCGCTCGGTCACCGTCCCGTCCGTGAGGCCCTGGGCCTGGAGCAGCGTGTCGATCTGCGCGGTCAGTTCCTTCACCTGCTGCAGGCCGAGCTGGTGGATCTCGTCGGGCTTCAGCGACGTCGTGGTCTGATAGCCGATGGCGCCGGCGTAGAACGCCTCGCCGTCGGGAATCTTCCAGATGCCGGCGTCGTCACTCGCCGTCTTCCGCAGGGCGTCGACCGCCGCCTTCTGGCGTTCGACCGCCGGCCGCACCGCCTTGGCCAGGACGTCGTCCGCGCGCGCCTTCCAGTCTCCGGCCAGGCCCGCCGCGGCGGCCTTCTTCGCGAAGCCGGAGGCCAGGCCGTCCGACGCGGCCAGCTTGCCGAGCTGCACGCTGGCCTGCTCCAGCAGGAAGCCCGGCGCCAGCACGCCCCTGGCCGCCTCGGCCTTCAGGCTCGCCGTCGAGGCGTCCAGCGCCGTCGCGAAGGCCCGCAGGCGCGCGAGATAGGCGTCGGCGTCGGCCACGCTCTGCACCGGGTGCTTGGAATCGAGGAAGTCCGGTATGGCCTGGTATGGCCCCGAGAGCTGGCTGACGACGTACGGGGAATAGGGCGCGTACGAGAAGCTTGCCGACGGCCCCTCGCCGAACCGGAACCGCTCGCCGCCCGTGACCGCGGTCTCGTACTGATAGGCCACGACGTCGTAGTCGATCTGGCCGGCGGCCGAGAGCTTTGCCCGGTCGATGCCCTTCAGCCGCGCGAGTCGGCCCTTCGTGCGCTGGAACATCGCCGCGCGTCCGGCCTGGGAATAGTCGCTCAGCCGCGCCCGCAGCCCCGCCCGGGCGCCCGTGTCGAGCCCCAGGCTGCTGGCCGCCTCGGGCGCCTCGTCGATCTGCTCGTCCCAGAAACGGTCCAGCAGGACGCGGAGCTTGCCGTCCTCGCTCTGCGCCTGCGCCAAAGCCGGCGTGGCGGCGGCCAGCGCGACGCCCGCGGCGCCCTGGAGGAAAAGCCTGCGATCCATGATGCACCCCAACGCAACGAAGGCGGGACCCTAGCCCGTCCCGCCCGGCTGGCAAGCCGGGCTACTTCGCCCCGACGTAGACCTTGATCAGGTCGAACAGGTAGTCGCGGCCCTCGTACAGCGAACGCACGCGGATACGCTCGTTGAGGCCGTGGGCGCCGTTGCCGTCCGGATCGCCGAACACGCCGGGGACACCGTAGACCGGGGTCTTCACCGGGCCGAAATAGCGGCCGTCCGTCGCGCCGGAGGACATCGAGGGGATCAGCGGCACGCCCGGGAAGTGCTTGGCGGCGATCTCCTTCATGGGCCCGACCACCTTGGGGTCCAGCGGCGGGCTGACGGCGATCGGACGCACGGGCTGGATCACCTCCACCTTTACCTGCGGATCGGCCATCACCTTGCGCAGGGTCTCGGCGGTGCCCTCCACGGTCTCGCCGGGGAAGATCCGGCAGTTGATGATCGCCGTGGCCCGCTGCGGCAGCGCGTTGCTGGCGTGGCCCGCGTCCAGCCGGGTGGTGACGCAGTTGGTGTGCAGGATCGAGTTCACATTGATGTCGATCGAAGCGACCCTCGCGGCTTCCACGTCCGAAGGGTCGGCCAGCAGTTTCTTCAGCGCCGCGCCAGCCGGATCGTTCTGCTCGGCGCGGATGCCGAAGCCCACGCGCGTCGTCTCGGTGAACTTGGCCGGGAAGGCATAGGCCTTCACCCGCAGCAGCGCCTCGGCGAGCTGGTAGATCGCATTGTCGGGGCGGGGCCGGGAGGAGTGGCCGCCGGGGTTGGTGACGGTGACCAGGTAGTTCTGCGGGGTCTTCTCGCCCACCTGCACCGACAGCAGCTCACGCTTGCCGTCGGCCGAAAGGCGCCCGCCCCCACCCTCGTTCAGCACGAAGTCGGCCTTGATCAGGTCCGGGTGGTTCAGCACGAGGTCGTTGGCGCCGTTGAACGCCTCGGCGGTTTCCTCACCGCAGGTCAGCGCCATCTTCAGCGTGCGCTTGGGCGGCGCCTTGGCTTGCTTCAGCCGGATCAGGGTGTCGATCCAGATGGCGTCCAGGCCCTTCATGTCGGCCGCGCCGCGCGCGTAGAAATAGCCGCCCTCCTCGATCAGGGTGAAGGGATCGCGCGTCCAGTCCTCGCGCCGCGCCTCCACCACATCCAGGTGGCCCAGCAGCAGGACGGCGCCGGCCTTGGGATCCGAGCCCTTCAGCACCGCGACCAGGCTGCCCTCCTTGGGGTGCTCCGGATCGGTGATCTGGTGCAGGTCGGCATCGGCGAAGCCCGCCGCCTTGAGCCGCCCGGCCACCTTGGCGGCCGCCTCGGTGCAACTGCCCACCGACAGGGTGGTGTTCGTCTCGACGAGCTCCTTGTAGATCGCGCGGAAGGCCTCCTGGTCGGGCCTCGTCGCCTGGGCCTGCGCCATCCCCGGCGCCGCGACCGCAAGCCCCATCAATCCCGCCAGCACCCTGCGCATCCCCGCCTCCCCGAACATCGAGGCGCGCACTCAAGCATGGCCGCGCGGGCCCAGGGAAGGCCGCCCTACGACTTCTTCCGCTTCTGCTCGTTGAGATACGACAGCCAGCGCAGGAACATGCCCAGGATCGAGGTCGCCATGCCCGCCATCAGGGCGAAAAGCAGGACCGGATGCTCGGACGCGCTCTTCCAGGACGGCACGGCGAGCAGGACGACGCTGAGCGCCGAGATCACATAGCCAAGGGTCTTCAGCACGGGAGGCGAAATCCGTCCGCCGCGGCCCAGGTTCCGGATGCCGTCCCGAAAGTGTCGCGCACCCCTACCCGCCTCAGGCGGCCGCGGTGTCCTCGTCGTCCGGCGTGTCGCGGTTGGCGGCAGCCTGCGCGATTTCGGCGAGCAGCAGGCCGGGCGCGATAGGCTTGCCCACAACCCCGTCCATCCCGGCGTCCAGATAGGCCTGGCGCTGGTGGGCCAGCACGTTGGCGGTGAGCGCGACGATCGGCGTCGAGGCCGCGGCGCCGCCCAGGGCGCGGATGCGGCGCGCCGCTTCAAGCCCGTCGATGCCGGGCATCTGGATGTCCATCAGGATCAGGTCGAAGCCGCCTCGGGCCGCGGCGTCCACGCCCGCATAGCCGTCCACGGCCGTCTCAACCGCCGCGCCCAGGTTCTCCAGCAGCTTGGTGGCGATCAGGCGGTTGGTGGGATTGTCCTCGACCACCAGCACCCGGACGCCGTCCAGCAGCATCTCGTCCGTCTCGGCCGCTTCGGCCTGGGCCATGGTCGCCTCGGCGCGCACCTCGATCCAGAAGGTCGAGCCCTGCCCCTCCACCGAGGTGAAGCCCACGTCGCCGCCCATCATCTCGGCCAGGCGGCGCGTGATGGCCAGGCCCAGTCCCGAGCCTCCGAACTTGCGCGTCGTCGAGGCGTCCGCCTGGTTGAAGCGCTCGAACAGGCGGTCCTGGGCCCCGGCCGGGATGCCGACGCCGGTATCCTCCACCTCGAAACGCAGCAGCTCGCCGCGCCGGCGGCACCGCACCGAGACCCGTCCGGTCTCGGTGAATTTCACGGCGTTGCCGACCAGGTTGAACAGCGCCTGGCGCAGGCGCACCGGATCCGACTTCACCCAACCCACCGCGGGGTCGGAGTCCACCACGAGGTCCAGGCCCTTGGCCTTGGCCTGCGGCTCCAGCAGGCGCACGACGCCCTCAACCAGCATGGCCGGGTCCAGCGGCTCGCAGGCCAACTCCAGACGCCCGGCCTCGATCTTCGAGAAGTCGATCACGTCGTTCAGCAGCTCGGCCAGCATCTGGCCGCACGACAGCGCCTCGCGCAGCAGCCCGCGCCCGTCGTCGGTGAGCCGCTCGTTCTTCAGGAGGTGCAGCACGCCCATCACACCATTCATCGGCGTGCGGATCTCGTGGCTCATGTTGGCAAGGAACGCGGCCTTGGCCTCGGCGGCGGCCTCCGCGGCGGCCTGGGCCTCCTTCAGCGCGAGCTCCTGGCGCTTCAGCGCGTCGCAGTCCTGGACCAGGCCCACGGCCTTCAGCCAGCGGCCGTTGCGGGAGGTGACCAGGTGATGATGCACCCGCACCCACCGCTCGGTTCCGTCCGGGCGGACGATACGCGCCTCGAAGCTTTCTCCGGACTTCTTGTCGCCGCGATGCAGCGCCCGGAACGAGGCGCGGACGTGCGGCAGGTCGTCGATGTGGAAGCCGGGGTAGCGGAGCTGCGTCGCTTCCTCGTAGCTCGAGTTCTTCTGGCCGGTGATCCGCTCGAACTCGGGCGAGCACCAGAACGTCTTGCGGATATGGTCGATCTCGTAGACGCCGGCCTCGGCCGCCTCGAGCGCGAGGTTCAGTCGGCCCGCCAGGGCCTGCGCCTCGCGCCGCGCCTTGCGCGCCGTCTGCTCGCCCAGCCGCGCGGCGTCGCGCGCTTCGGCCAGCTCGGTGATGTCCTCGGAGATGCCCTTCAGGGCGTGCACGCCAGGCGCCACCTTCTCTGTGCGCACGGTCACGCGCATGGTCAGCCAGTGGTCGCCGGCGCGGATGCGGTGCTCCACTCGCCGCGACTGCCCCGTCTCCACCGAGTCGGTCATCGCGGCGATCAGCTTGGCGCGGTCGCTGGGATGAACGATCCCGTAGAAGCGCTCGGCGGTCCAATCCAGGTCGGGATCGAAGCCGACCATGCTGATGATCTCGTCCGACCACCAGATCCGGCCGGTGATCGGGTTGAATTCCCAGATGCCGATGCCTGCCGCGGCGCCCAGCGCCTTGCGCGTGCGGCGCGCCTCCTCGCTTTCCTCGCGATAGGCGCGCTCGGCGCTGATGTCGCGCATGCTTCCGATGTGGCAGCCGTTCTCCATGACCTGCCGGCGCGCCGCCACCCAGCGCCAACGGCCTTGGCGGTCCTTCAGGCGCACCTCCGCTTCGCTCACGTCGCCCGGCAACGCCGCGTCCGCGCGGGCCTGGATGCCCGTGGTCTCGTCGGGATGGCAGAAATCGAAGACCGAGCGGCCGATCAGCTCGTCCTGGCTGAGCCCGGTGAAATCCGCCCAGGCCTGGTTGACCTGCAGCAGCGTGCCGTCGCGCGCGACGACCTGCATCAGGTCGCGGCTGTTGTCGAACAGCCACTGCGCCATCTGGCCCCTGTCGGCGGCGCCTTGAGCGCTCTTCCGAACCATGCGTTCTCCCCGCGCCGTCTCCACCCCCGTGCTCGGATGCAGTCGGCAGGGCAGAATTAGGCGCCGAGTGTAAATTTAAGGTTGTGCCGAAAAACCGGCGTTTTGTCGCATGGCCGACATTAGCTTCGCGTTTTCCGAAGCTTAGGCTTCTATGGCTTCCGGGCCCGTCCCGGTGCAGCCCGGCCCGGCAGCGCGAGGGGCGAGTTCCGGACCGGCCCGCCCCCGGCGTCTAGAACGCGCTCTCGCCGGTGATCGCCCGCCCGAGGATCAGCGCGTGCACGTCGTGGGCGCCCTCGTAGGTGTTGACCGTCTCCAGGTTCGAGGCGTGGCGCATCACGTGGTACTCGCCCGAGATGCCGTTGCCGCCGTGCATGTCGCGGGCGACGCGCGCGATATCCAGCGCCTTGCCGCAGTTGTTGCGCTTCAGCATCGAGATCGCTTCCGGCACCCACGCGCCCTCGTCGATCAGCCGGCCCAGGGCCAGCGCGCCCTCGAAGCCCAGGGCGATCTCGGTGGACATGTCGGCCAGCTTCTTCTGCACGAGTTGGCGCGAGGCCAGGGTGCGGCCGAACAGGCTGCGGCTCGACACGTACTCGCGCGACGCGTGCAGGCAGAACTCCGCCGCGCCCATGGCCCCCCAGGCGATGCCGTAGCGCGCCTTGTTCAGGCACGAGAACGGGCCGCGCAGGCCTTCCACGCCGGGCAGCATGGCGTCTTCCGGCACGTGCACGTCCGACAGCGAGATTTCGCCGGTAACCGAGGCGCGCAGGCTGAGCTTGTTCTTGATCTGCGGGGTCTCGAAACCCTTGGTCCCCCGCTCGACGAGGAAGCCGCGGATCTTGCCGTCCAGCTTGGCCCACACCAGGGCCACGTCGCTGACGGGCGAATTCGTGATCCACATCTTGGCGCCGTTCAGAACGTACCCGTCCGACACCTTCTTCGCGACCGTGCGCATCGACGCCGGGTCCGAGCCGCCGTCGGGCTCGGTCAAACCGAAGCAGCCGATGATCCGGCCGGCGGCCATGCCCGGCAGGTACTTTCGCTTCTGCTCTTCCGAGCCGAACGCGTAGATCGGGTACATGACCAGCGAGCTTTGCACGCTCATCGCCGAGCGGTAGCCGCTGTCGATCGCCTCGATCTCGCGGGCGATCAGGCCGTAGGCCACGTGATTCACGCCGGCGCAGCCGTACTCTTCCGGCAGCGTCGGGCCCAGGAAGCCCAGCTCGCCCATCTCGGTCATGATCTCGCGGTCGAACCGCTCCTCGGCGTAGGCGCTGACCACGCGCGGCAGCAGCTTCTCGCGGGCGTACTGGCGGGCGGCCTCCCAGACCATCCGTTCTTCTTCCGAGAGGCGCGAGGACAGGTCGAGAGGATCGTCCCAGCGGTAGGTCTTCTGCGGCGCGCCGGAATCGAGCGGCATGGGAGGTCTCCTCACGTCAATTGCGGCGCGGGATACCGGGTTTTCGCCTCGGCGGGTAGCGCTTTGGCGCTTCGGGGCCGCAACAGGGCGATCCTCCCATATAGCCGCGGCATATGGGCGGGCCGCGCCTACAGCTCGGCCCACATGCGAAGCAGGTTCTGATAGGTCCCCGTCAGCGAGACGATGGCCGGCGCGCCGAGACCCACATCCTGCGCCAGCGTCTGGATCGCCACGTCCAGGTCGAACAGCAGCGCCCGTTTCGCGTCGTCGCGGATCAGGCTCTGGATCCAGAAGAAGCTGGCGACCCGCTCCCCGCGCGTCACCGGCATCACCCGGTGCAGGCTGGAGGCGGGGTAGAGGATCAGGTCGCCGGCCGGCAGCTTCACCTCGTGCGAGCCGTAGGTGTCCTCCACCACCAGTTCGCCGCCGTCGTAAGTATCGGGATCCGCCAGGAACAGCGTCGCCGACAGGTCGGTACGGATGCGGATTCCCTGATCGCGCTGGAAGCGCATGGCGTTGTCGACGTGGTCGCCGAAGGTCTGGTCCGGGCCATAGCGGTTGAACAGCGGCGGATAGACCGTATGGGGCAGCGCGGCGGCCATGAAGAGCTGGCTGCGGGTCACGGCTTCGCGGACCTGGGCGCCGGCCTTGCGGGCGGCGTCCGAGGCCTCCGGCAACTGCAGGTTCTGCTTCGCCAGCCGCGACTGCTTGCCGGAGGTGGCGTTGCCGTCCTCCCAATCCGCCGCGTCGATGAGGGCGCGCATCTCGGCCACCTGGGCCGGAGTCAGCACGCCGGGAATGTGCAGCATCATGGCGTCACCTTAGAACGAGTGGCGCCCCGCCCGCGAGCAGCGGAGGCGGGGCGCTGTTGCGCCGGAGGCCAAGGCCCCGCGGCGCGGCTATCCGGTTCGTCTGGGGGGAGGTCAGAACCGGTAGTTGGCGGTGAGCGTCGCGTTGCGGCGATCGCCCGGCGTGGCC
>NZ_JANINU010000025.1 GCF_024508875.1 Phenylobacterium sp. | reverse complement strand
GCGGGCGTCCCGCCCCTGCCGCGGCTCGACCCGGCCCAGCAGCGTGGCCACGACCTGGCTGCCCAGCGCTGCGCGGGGTGCCACACGGTGGGCCTAGACGACGGCGGCGCGCAGGAGGGACCGGCCTTCCGCGCCCTGGCGCGGCGCTACAACCCGATCTCGCTGGAGCGCCGCTTCTCCGAGGTGTCGCAGCACGGGTTCGACCGGATGCCGCCCGTGCCGTTCACCCGCTCGGACGCCGCAGACCTGATCGCCTACATCGACACCTTGCGGGAGCCCTGAAGGCCGATGTCCTACGACGACCTGCTCCTCACCGCCCTGACCTATCCCGACGCGACGCCGGACCGGGCAATCCGCGGCGGCGTGGCCCTGGCCCGCCGGCTGGGCGGGGAACTGACGTTCCTGACGGTCCGCGTAGACCTGCCGCAACTGCACAACCCGCTCGCCAACGTCCTGATCCACCTCGACCAGACCAGCCGGCTGGAAGAAGCGCGCAGCGCCGCGACCGCCGACCTGGAGGCCGCCTGCGCGCGGGTGGCGGCCGAGATCCTGGACCAGCCGCTGCACTGCGAGTCGGTCTGCGCCAAGCTCTACGAAGAGGCCGAGACGGTGGCCCGGATCGCCCGCACCCGCGACGTCACGCTCGTGCCCATCGGGCCGGCGGTGCTCGCCGACCGCGACCTGGCCGAGACCGTGCTCTTCGGTTCGGGGCGCCCCGTGGTGGTCTATCCCGAGACGGCTGAAATCACCCCAGCCGAGAATTTCCCCCGCGTGCTGATCGCCTGGGACGGCAGCGCACCCGCCGCGCGCGCGGTTGCCGACGCAATGCCGGTGCTCCGCCGCGCCGAGGAGGTGCGGGTCTTCACCGCGCTGGGCGACAAGCCGCAGGCGGTCCGCGGCGTCGGCGAAGCCCTGACCCGTCACCTGCGGACGCACGGCGTGGTCGCGCGGCTGGACGAGCGGCTGGGCCGCGACGAGGCCATCGGCCCGAGGCTGGCGGCCCACGTGGCCGAGACGCGGCCCGACCTGCTGGTGATGGGCGGCTACGGCCATGCGCGGCTGCGCGAGTTCGTTCTGGGCGGGGCCACACAGGCGATCCTCGAGGCGCCGCCCTGCCCCGTGATGCTGTCGCATTGACCCGGCCGCCGGCGCGCCTCCTGCCGCGGCTGCGCCGCCGGCGCCTCGGGATGGACCCGCCGATCCAGGCTGCGGTGCTCGTCGTCGCCGGCATCCTGCTCTGGCGGCTGGCGGACGTGCTGCTCATGGGCTTCGGGGCGGTCCTGACGGCCATCCTGCTCCAGGGTCTGGCGGGGCCACTGACCCGGCGCTTGGGCGTGCCCCGACCGCTGGCCCTGGCCGCCGCGGTGGTCGGCGTCGTCGTCGCGCTGTCGGGCGTCGTGTGGATGTTCGGCCACCAGATCGTGCTGCAGGTCACCACGCTCGGAGACCTGCTTCCCCGGGCCTGGACCGCCGTGCAGAAACCCCTCTCCGCCTCGCCGCTCGGCGCCTACGTCCTCGACGACCTGCAACGCCTGCGGCACGCGGACGGGCTGGTCGTGCGCACCGCCTCGCGCCTGATCCAGGGCTCGGCCAGCGCCGCGGCGGCGACGGTGATCGTGCTGTTCTGCGGGCTGTACCTGGCCTTCCATCCGCAGACCTACCTGCGCGGCGCCCTGCGCCTGCTGCCCATGCCCCGGCGGGCGCGGGCGGCCGAGGTGCTGGCCGCCTGCGGCCAGGCCCTGAACCGCTGGCTGATCGGCCAGGTGGCCTCCATGCTGCTGGTCGGCGTCACCGTGGGACTGGGGCTGTGGTGGGCGGGCATCCCGTCGCCGCTGGCCCTGGGCGCGCTCGCCGGCGTCGCCCAGTTCGTGCCGGTGATCGGGCCTTGGGTCGCGACCCTGCCGGGCCTGATCCTCGCCGCCGCCCAGGGGCCGCAGGCCTTCGCCGTGACCGGCGCGATCTATCTGGGCGCCTCGCAATTCGAGGCCAACGTGGTGACGCCGCTGGTGCTGCGGCAGATGGTGGAGCTGCCCATGGGCGTCACGCTGTTCGCGGTGCTGGCCATGGGCGTGCTGCTGGGGCCGCTGGGGGTGCTGTTCGCGACCCCCCTCGCCGTGGTCGCCCATGTCCTGGTGCGCTGCCTCTATGTGGAGGATATCCTCGGCGACCGGCCCCTGGCGGCGCCGCCGCCCGAGACGGCCGCATGAGCACGATCGACGCCATGGAAATCCCCGCGCTCGTCCACCTGCACCCCGACCGCCGCCGGCCCGCCCTGGCGGGCGGGGTCGGCATGATGCTGCTCGCGGTGGCGGCGATCGCCTTCCCGTCCGAGACCGCCATCGTGGTCGGCGCGGCCGGCGGCTGGCTGCTGTGGCTGGCGGGAGCGCTGATGCTCGCGGTGGCCCTGGTCACCTTCACGAGCTGGTTGCGGGTGCTCGGGGCCGCGGCGGCCCTGGCCGCGGTCGGGCTCGGGGTCTACCTGACGCTGCATCCGGCGGCGGGGGCGCTGGCCACCGCGATGGTGCTGGCGGCGGCGCTGGTGATGGACGGCAGCTTCCAGCTCGCGGCGGCGCTGCACTTGCGGCCGCTCTCGGCCTGGCGCTGGCTGCTGGCGTCGGCGATCACCAGCCTGGCGGCGGCGGGGATGCTCGCCTCCTCGGCCCCGGCGCGTTCGCCACAGGCCGTGGCCCTGCTGCTGTTCGCGGCCTTCGCGACCACGGGCGCGGCGCTCGTGGCCACAAGCCTGGCGCGCGCGGCGCCGCGGCGCGACGCGGACTGACGCACGACCCGCACGTCGTCTTGCCACGACCTTCGCCGCCGCGTACCGCACAGGAGATGTTCCCGGTGCACGAAACGTACGTCGAGCCGGCCCGCCCCTGGGTGCGGGCCCGAGGCTACGCCGTCGCGATCGCCGCCACCCTGGCCTGCGCCGGCGTTCGGATGCTGCTCACGCCGCTCCTGAACGACGACCTCGTCTTCCTGCTGTTCGTGCCGGCGCTGCTGGTCAGCGCCGTGGTCGGCGGGGCAAGGCCGACCCTGCTGGCCGGGGCGCTGTCGCTCGTGCTCGGGCTCGTCATGGTCGGCGCGCCGATCACCGACCCCAGCCTGGTCGTGCGGGTCGTGACCTTCGCGTTGCTGACGCTGCTGGCAGGCTGGTTCGGCTCGCGGATGTTCGACACCAGCCGTACGCTTCGGCGCATCGTGCAGGACCTGCAGGCCCGGGAGGCGCACCTGCAGTCGATCCTGGACACCGTCCCGGACGCCATGATCGTGATCGACGACCACGGCCTGATCCAGTCCTTCTCCAGCGCCGCCGAGCGGCAGTTCGGCTGGACCGCCGAGGAGGTGATGGGCAAGAACGTCAGCATGCTCATGCCCGAGCCGTATCGGGCGCAGCACGACGGCTACCTCGACCGCTACAAGACCACGGGCGAGAAACGGATCATCGGCATCGGCCGGGTGGTGGTGGGCGTGCGCAAGGACGGCACGACCTTCCCGCTGGAACTGGCGGTCGGCGAGATGCGGTCGAACGAGAAGCGGTTCTTCACCGGCTTCATCCGCGACCTCACCGAGCGCCAGGCGACGGAACGGCGCCTGCAGGACCTGCAGGGCGAGCTGGTCCACGTCTCGCGCCTGACGGCGCTGGGCGAGATGGCTTCCGCGCTGGCGCACGAGCTGAACCAGCCGCTGACCGCGGCGACCAACTTCATGAAGGGCTGCCTGGTGCTCATCAAGCGCAAGCCCCTGAACGAGGCGCGGCTGGAGGAGATGATCTCGCAGGGGGCCGATCAGGCGCTGCGCGCCGGCCAGATCATCCGCCGCCTGCGCGATTTCGTGGCCAAGGGCGAGGCCGACCGCCGCATCGAAAGCCTGCCCAAGCTGCTCGAGGAGGCCGGGGCCCTGGCCATGGTGGGCGCGAAGGAGCGCAGCGTGCGGCTGCGCTACGAGCTCGATCCGTCCGTCGACCTCGTCCTGGCCGACAAGGTGCAGATCCAGCAGGTGGCGTTGAACCTCATCCGCAACGGCATCGAGGCGATGGAGGAGAGCCCGCGCAAGGAAGTGGTCGTGGGCGCGCGCCCGGTAGCGGACGACATGGTCGAAGTCTGGGTCAGCGACACCGGGCACGGCATCAGCGACGAGGCGGCCGAGCAACTTTTCCAGCCGTTCATGACCACCAAGAGCCACGGGATGGGGATCGGCCTGTCGATTTCCCGGACTATAGTCGAAGCGCACGGAGGTCGAATCTGGGTCGAGCCGAATCCCGGCGGCGGAGCCGTGTTCCGGTTCACGCTGCGCGGCGTTCGCGAGGAGGAGTTGGCGGACAATGAGTGATGCGGTCGTCCACCTGATCGATGACGACGAGCCCATCCGGGTGTCGCTGGGCTTCGTTCTGGAGATGAACGACCTGCCCGCCAAGACCTATGCGTCGGCGCAGGAGTTCCTGGATGTGGTCGACACTCTGGACGGCGGCTGCATCGTCACGGACGTGCGAATGCCCGATATGAACGGCCTGGAGCTGGTCAAGCGGCTCAGGGAACGCGGCGTGCAGATTCCCGTGATCATGATCACCGGCCACGGCGACGTGCCGATGGCCGTGGAAGCCATGCGAGCGGGGGTGATCGACTTCATCGAGAAGCCCTTCGAGGACGAGACCCTGATAAAGTCGATCCGCATGGCGCTGGACACGCGCGCGGAGAGCGACATCCACGCCCAGGAGCGCAGGCGCTTCGAGGAGATGCTGTCCACCCTCTCCGGCCGGGAAAAGGACGTGCTGCGCGGCGTCATCGCCGGGAAGATGAATAAGGTGATCGCCTACGAGCTCGGCATCAGCCCCCGGACCGTCGAGGTCTATCGGGCCAACGTAATGAGCAAGACGAACGCCCACGGCCTGTCGGAACTCGTCCGGATCGCGCTGCTCGCAGGTTTCTAAAAGGTTGCGCGAGATCAAAGCGGGCTGGCCCGGCTCGGGCGATCCTGTTCAATATGGATCAGTGCCGTCTTCACGATCGCCCGCTCGTCTTCGTCGTGGACGACGACCTCGCGGTGCGGCGAGCCCTTGAGTTCGCCCTCGACCTCGAAGGCTTCGCGGTCGAAACCTACGAGTCGGGCGAGGCGCTGCTGCTGCGCGAGCCGCCGAACGGTCCGACCTGCCTTGTGCTGGACGAGCGGTTGCCCGGCATCACCGGCCTGGGCGCGCTGAACCAGTTGCGCCAGCGCGAGGTGAACCTGCCCGCGATCCTCATCACCACCCACCCGGGACCGGCGCTGCGGGCTGCGGCCGCGAAGGCGGGGGTTCCGATCCTGGAGAAGCCAGTGCTGGGCGACACGCTGGTGGCGGCCATCAACGCGGCTCTGCATCCTGCCGCGCCGCCTGAGTTTTGCCCCGACTGACGCGCGGCGGGCGCAGCTCAAAATCGGCTTCTCGGGACGGCCCGAACGGGTCCGCGGGTCAGAGCGCGCGGGAGTGCCGGCCACCCTCGGGCTGGAAGTAGGCGTCGAAGACCGCACAGACCGAGCGGACGACCAGCCGGCCGTACCCGACGACCTTCACATTGCCGCCGTCGATCTCGACGAGGCCGTCCTGCACGAACGGCTGGAGGCGCGCCAGGGCGCCGGACAGTTCCTGGGCCTGCCGTCCGTGGCGCACGCACACGTCGGGGAGGTCGACCTCCAGGTCGCACATGAGCCGCTCGATGATCTCGCCGCGGAAGCGGTCGTCGTCCGTCATGGCTACGCCGCGGGCGATCGGCAGCCGGCCGGCCTCGACCGCGTCGCGCCAGCCGAGCTCCTGGGCGACGTTCTGGACGAACCCCTGGGGCAGGCGGCCGATGGACGAGGCGCCCAGGCCCAGCAGCGTGCCCGCCGCGTCGGTGGTGTAGCCCTGGAAGCTGCGGTGCAGGCGGCCCTCGGCCAGGGCGACGGCCATCTCGTCCTCCGCGCGTGCGAAATGGTCGAGGCCGATCCGGACGTAGCCTTCCCGCACCAGCCGCTCGGCGGCCGCTTCGGCCTGGTCCAGGCGGGCGGCGGCGCCCGGCAGGGCCGCCTCGTCGATCAGCTTCTGGTGGGCCTTCATCCACGGGACGTGGGCATAGCCGAACAGGGCCACCCGCTCGGGCCGCAGCCTCAGGATGGCATCGACGGTGGAGAGGGTGTTGGCCGTGGTCTGGTGTGGCAGGCCGTACATCAGGTCGAGGTTGACCGAGCGAACGCCCGCCTCGCGTAGCCAGCCGACGGCCGCGGCTACCTGCTCGAACGTATCGACCCGGTTGACGGCTGCCTGGACCGCCGGATCCAGGTTCTGCACGCCGAGGCTCGCGCGGTTCAGGCCATGCTGGCCGGCGGTGCGGACCCAGTCGTGGGTGAGCGTCGCGGGGTCGAGCTCGGCGGCGACCTCGAGGCCGGGCTCAAGGTCGAAGGCGGCGTGCAGCGCATCGAAGATCGCCGTCAGTTCCTCGCAGGACAGCATGTTGGGCGTACCGCCGCCGAAGTGGATATGGCTGAGCGACGTGCGGCGCGGCAGGGCCGCGGCGAGGAACCCCGTCTCGGTGAGCAGGAGCTGCACATAGTCGCCGATCGGCTCGCGCCGGCTGACGCCGCGGGTGTTGCAGCCGCAGTACCAGCAGAGCCGGGCGCAGAACGGGATGTGCAGGTAGAGCGAGACCGGCTCGGCCGGCAGTTCGGCCAGCCAGGCGCGATAGACGTCCTCATCGACAGCCGGTGAGAACTGCAGGGCGGTCGGGTAGCTGGTGTAGCGCGGCGCGCGGCCGTCATAGCGGGCGACGAGCGCGGCGAGGTCCGCGGCGGTCGGGACGGCGGTGTCGATGCTCATGCCGCGTCTTCTGGCGCCCACGGCGCGGTGGCGACATGATCAGGATCAAGCGGCCGGACGGTCCTCGGGATCGTCCACGAGGATGCGGGCGGCGTCGCCGGCGGGGTCGTCGTACTGCCGCGAGCGCAGGCTCCACCAGAAGGCGCCCAGGGCCATCAGGCCCAGGCCCAGCGAGAACGGAGCCAGGAACATCACGATGTCCATCGACGACCTCCGGTGCGCAGCGCGTTCAGGGTGACCACCAGCGACGAGCTCGACATGGCGATCGCTGCGACGAACGGATTGACGAAGCCCAGCATGGCCGCCGGCGCCGCCAGCAGGTTGTAGAGCGTCGCCAGGCCGAAGTTCTCCATCGCGCGGCGGTGGGCGTTGCGCGCCACGTCGAAGGCCTCGACCACCGGCGCCAGGCCTTCGCCCGAGAACACCAGGTCGGCGGCGTTCTGGCTGGCCTCCAGCGCCGTGCCGGGCGCCATGGCCGCGTGGGCGCGGGCCAGGGCGGCCGCGTCGTTCAGTCCGTCGCCGACCATCAGCACCTTGTGGCCCTCGGCCGCCAGGGCGTCGATGCGGGCGGCCTTGTCCTGTGGCGTGCAGCCCGAGCGCCAGTCGGTGACACCCGCCGCCGCCGCGGCGCGGCAGACGGCGCCGTCGACGTCGCCCGAGAGGATTTCCACCGCCAGGCCGCGGCCGCGCAGGGCGGCCACCACGTCGGCGGCGTCGGAACGCATGGCGTCGACGAAAACGAAGCGCAGGCGGGTCTCGCCTTCGAAGCCGAACCACAGCTCAGTCTCGCCGCCGCGGGTCTCGACCCCAAGGAAATCGGCCTTGCCCAGCCGGCAACGGCGGCCGTCGATCACGCCCTCGACGCCCTGGCCGGGAACCTCCTTCACCGACTCGGCGAGGGGGCCCTCGCCGCCGGCGGCGGCCAGCGCGCGGGCCAGCGGATGGCGCGAGGCGCGGGCCAGCGGCGCGGCCATGGCGACCGCCGCCGGGGCGGTGTCCTTCAGGCGCGGACGGCCTTCGGTGAGCACGCCGGTCTTGTCGAAGATGACGTGGTCCACCTCGGAGAGGCGCTCCAGCGCCGCGCCGGACTTGACCAGCACGCCGCGCCGGAAAAGCCGCGCGGACGCGGTGATCTGCACGGCCGGCACCGCCAGCCCGAGGGCGCAGGGGCAGGTTACGATGAGGACGGCGACAGCGCGGATCAGCGCCTCGCGCGGCTCCAGCCCCAGGGCCCAACCGCCGACGAAGGTCAACAGGGCGACGGCGTGGACCACGGGCACGTAGACCGCGGCCGCCTTGTCGGCGAGGCGGACGTAGCGGGACTTGGACTGGGCGCCGAGCTCGATGAGGCGGGCGATCGCCGCCAGCGCCGAGTCTTCCGAACGGGCCGTGGCGCGCAGGCGCAGCACGCCCGACAGGTTGAGCGCCCCCGCGCGGCAGGCCTGGCCGACGGCGACCGCGACGGGCACCGTCTCGCCGGTAAGCAGGCTGTTGTCGAGCTCGGACAGGCCGTCGGCGATCTCGCCGTCGACAGGGATGCGTTCCCCGGGCCGGACCAGCAGCATGTCGCCGGGTCGGACCTGGCCGACGGGCACGGCGGTCAGGGCGTCGCCCGAGCCCACCAGCGTCGCGGTGGCCGCCTGCATGGCCAGCAGATCCGCGGCGGCGCTGGAGGCGCGCGCGCGCAGCCGGTGCTCCAGCCAGCGGCCGATCAGCAGCAGGAAGAGGAGGGAGACGGCGGCGTCGAAATAGACGTCGCGGCCGCGGAGCACGGTCTCGGAGAAGCTGATGGCCAGGGTGAGCAGGACGCCGATGGAGATCGGTACGTCCATGTTGGCGCGGCGCGCCTTCAGCGAACGCCAGGCCGAGCGGAAGAAGGGCATCCCCGCGTAGAGGGCGCAGGGGGCGCCGACCACGCCGGAAAACCACATCATCAGCGTGCGGGTGGCGGGGCCCAGTTCCTGGCCGAACAGGCCGGCCCAGATCGGCACCGAGAACATCATGGTGTTCATGACGCCGAAGGCCGCAACGGCCATGGCCATGATGAGCTGGCGGCCCTCGCGGTCGTGCGCCTCGCGCGCGCCGGCGGGGTCGTAGGGGGTGGCGGCGTAGCCGAGGCTGTCGAGGGCCGCGACCACCTGCGCGGTGTTCTCCGCGCCCGGCGCGAACTCGACGGTCAACCGCTTCTGGCTGAGGTTCAGGCGCGCCGCGGCGACGCCCGAGAGGCCGGTCACCGCCCGTTCGACCTTGGCCAGGCAACCGGCGCAGCGGACGTCCGGGACGAGGAGGTCGAGGCTGGCGCGGCCGCGCTCGTCGCGGCGCAGGAAGGCGGTGAAGTCCGCCCCGCTCTCGTAGGTTACGGCCACGTCAGCCTCCGCTCGGCGCGGAAGATGGCGCCGGTGCGATCGCCGGCCTCCGCGGTGAGGTCCCAGGCGCCGTCGATGCGGCCTGTCGGCGCGACATAGCGGCCCGGCGAAACCTCGGAGAAGTGGAGCTGTATCCGGCCGGACTCGGTGGCCGGGCGCTCCAGCCGCCCGCCGATCGCGAGGCCCGAGACCGGGCGGCCGTCGCGGCCCACGAACTCGATCATCACCTGCCCCGGCTCGGCCGCGGCGGCGGCGCGCCAGCCCAGACGGTCCTGCGCCTCGAGCTGGGCGATGTGGCGGTTGTAGAGCAGGCCGTCCTCATACGGCGTCACGGAGACCTGCCCCGGGAAGGTTTTCACGGCGATCACGGCGAAGGTCGTGTCGACCGATACGACGATCGCGAAGAAGGCCACGACGCCCAGCAGCACATGCCAGCCGCGGATGACGAAGCCCGGACGGGCGGGCTGTTCGACGGCGCTCATTTCGAGCCCTCCGTTCCGGTGATGAAGGTGGTCTTGGTGTCGAACGCGCCCTTGGCGCCGCGGATCATGAAGGTCGCGGGCATGCTTTCGGGGGCGTCCTCGGCCGGATTGGCGCTGACGAAGACGCGAACGGCCCGAACCTCGTTGGCGGGGACGGTGGCGCGCACCGCGCCGGGCGCCTCGCCGGGCGTGCGCAGCGTGGCGCCGGCGAGGCCGTTGAAGGACACCTCCACCGTCTGCGGCTCGAACGTGCGGTTGGCGATCTTCAGCGTATAGCCGTTGCGCACCGACCCATCGTGCAGGCGGATGTAGGTGGGGTTGCGGTCGCGCAGGGCGTGCAGGTCCATGGCCGGCCGGTGCAGCAGGCCCCAGCCGACCAGGCCGGAAACCAGCGTCAGGGCGACCGCGTAGTAAATCGTGCGGGGCCGGACGAGCTTGTAGATCGCCTTTTCGCCGTTCGCCCGGGCCGCGACGGCGCCGTCGGTGTCGTAGGCGATCAGGGCCCTGGGCCGGCCCACCCGGTCCATGATCTCGTCGCAGGCGTCGATGCAGAGCGCGCAATTGATGCACTCGAGCTGGGGGCCATTGCGGATGTCGATCCCCATCGGGCAGGCGACGACGCAGGCGTGGCAGTCGATGCAGTCGCCGCGGCCTTCCCACGCCTGGCCCTTCTTGTGCGGGCCACGCGGCTCGCCCCGGTCATAGCGGTAGGTGACCTGGAACGAGTGGTTGTCGAGCATGGCGCCCTGGATGCGGGGCCAGGGACACATGTAGGTGCAGACCTGCTCGCGCATGTGGCCCGCGAAGACGTAGGTGGTCGCGGTGAGGATGGCGCACGAGATGTAGGACGTGGCCGGCGCATGGCCGGTCCAGAACTCCATGAACAGCGTCGGCGCATCGCGGAAGTAGAAGATCCACGCGCCGCCGGTGCCGAACGCGATGCCCAGCCAGACCAGATGCTTGCCGCCCTTGCGCCACAGCTTGTCGAAGGACCAGGGGGCTGTGGCCAGGCGCATGCGCGCGTTACGGTCGCCCTCGAACAGCCGCTCCACATAGATGTAGAGGTCGGTCCAGACCGTCTGTGGACACGCGTAGCCGCACCACAGCCGGCCGAAGAGCGCCGTCACCAGGAACAGCGCCAGGGCCGCCATCACCAGCAGGCCGGTGATGAAGTGGACTTCCTGCGGCCAGAGCTGGATGCCGAAGAAGTAGAAGCGACGGCCGAAGAAGTCGACGAGCACGGCCTGGTCCGGCAGGGCGCCGGGGCGATCCCACCGGAGCCAGGGCGTGACGTAGTAGATCGACAGCATCAGGATCAGCAGCGCCCACTTGATCCGCCGCCACTGGCCGTGGACCAGCTTCGGGTAGATCGGCATGCGCGGCTTGTAGAGACCGCCACCGGCGTCCCCCTTCTGACGCACGCGGTCGGCGGCGGAGACCGCCCCTTCCGCGCCGCGCTTACGCGTATCGATTACAGTATTCATATCAGCGACCCGCACCCCCGGCGGCGGTCGACGTCGCGGTCGGCTGGGCCGCAGCAGGAGCCACTGCCGGAGCTGCCGGAGCCTGCGCCGCCTTGGCGGGGGCGACAGCTTCCGCCTCGCCGCCCGCGTTGGCGTGGACGTAGACGGCCAGGGCCTTGATCGTCTCGGGCGAGAAGCGCGCTTCCCAGGTGGGCATCACGCCGTTGCGGCCGTTCCAGATCTGGTCGTGGATGGAGCCGCGATCCGAGCCGTAGAGCCATTCCGAGTCCGTGAGGTTCGGGATGCCCTGCGTCACGTCACCCGTGCCAGCGGGGCCATGGCAGGCCGAGCACTGGTCGGCGAAGGTCTGGCGCGCCCGGCCGACGGCGGCGGCGTTGGCCTTGCGGCCGGAGAGCGCCACCACGTACTCGGTCAGGTCGTTGATCTGGTCCTCGGTCAGCAACTGGTCGCGGCCGAACGAGGGCATGACCTTCTCGCCGCGCGCATTGGCGTGGCCCGAGCGGACGCCGACCTGGATGGTGTGCTGGATCGCATCGAGCGAGCCACCCCACAGCCAGACGTCGTCACGCAGGTTGGGATAGCCCTTGCCGCCCGCCCCACCGGCGCCGTGGCAGGTGGCGCAGTTGTCGCCGAACACCGACTGGCCGACCTGCATGGCGTAGGCCTGCAGCTCGGGGTCGCCCTCGATCTGCTGGAGGCTGGCCGAGCGAAGCCGGCTTTCACCCGCCTGCCGCTGGGCCGCCAGGCCCTTCAGTTCGGTCACTACCTGGGCGCGGTCGGACTTGCCGAGCATGCCGTGGGTGTAGCCGGTGATGCCTGGCCAGGCCGGCATCAGGACCCAGTACACGATCGCGAACAGGATCGAGCCGTAGAAGACCCACAGCCACCAGCGGGGCAGCGGCGTGTCCAGTTCCTTGATGCCGTCCCACTCGTGGCCCGTGGTTTCGGTGCCGGAGTGATCGTCTCTTTCGCGCTCAGCCATGGGGCGCCTCGTCTTCTTCAAGCGGGAGTTGGGCGAGGCGCTGGAACGCCTGCCTGTGGCGCGGCCAGAGCGCGTAGATCACGCCGGCGGCGAAGATCAGACCGAAGAACACCGTCCCGGCCTGCTGGGCGAAGGTGGCCATCGCCTCGTAGGTCAGGCCGCTCATCGCAGGTTCTCCGGGTCTTCCGCCTTGTAGGTGCGGAAATCGAC